>JALVPF010000116.1 GCA_027031935.1 Myxococcales bacterium
CAAGGGCCAGTTGCTGTCCCAACTGGTCCAGACCCCTTCATTCATGGAGAGGATCCACTTCGGAGGAGTCATAGGATATATCATCATTGCCATCGGACTTTTGACCTTGGCCTTGGGGCTCCTTCGCCTGGTGGTCCTCACTATCGTGGGCTTGCTGGTGGCAAAGCAAAAACGTTCCAAAGAGCCAGGAAAACACAATCCCCTTGGGAGAGTGTTGGCCGTGTATGCCGAGAGCAAGGACAATGACCCTGAGATTCTGGAGCGCAAACTGGATGAGGCCATCATGCGGGAGTCGTCCAGGTTGGAGAGGTTCTTGTGGGCGGTGAAGATCGTCTCGGTGGTTTCACCATTGCTGGGATTGCTGGGTACCGTAACCGGAATGATACAGACCTTCCAGTCCATTACCCTTTATGGCACGGGCGATCCGAAAATGATGGCTGGAGGAATCTCGGAAGCCCTGGTCACCACCATGTTGGGGCTGATGGTGGCCATCCCGCTGGTGTTGCTACATAGCTGGATGAAGAGCATCACAAAACGCATCACCGACATACTGGAAGTTCAGAGCGCGGGTATAGTCGCAAAGATAGCCGAGGAGGCAAAGGCAAGTGAGCCTGCATCTGAATGAAATACTCGAAGCCGTTCAGGTTTTCATGGAGACAGGCGGCGATGTGCTCCTGGCCATCGCGGCGGTGACCTTTGTCATGTGGACCTTGATCCTGGAGAGGTTCTTGTATTTTACCTTCAGCCACTCCAAGGATCTAAAAAAGATCACCAAGATCTGGTCGTCTCGTTCGGATCACTCGTCTTGGTACGCTGAACAGATACGCCAGATGCATTTGTCGGAGCTGTCTCTGAAACTGAACAAGAACCTGACACTGATCAAGACTCTCATAGCGGTTTGTCCTTTACTGGGACTCTTAGGAACCGTGACCGGAATGATCGAGCTGTTTGACGTGATGGCTATAGTGGGAAGCGGCAACGCTCGTGCCATGGCTTCTGGTGTCTATATGGCAACCATCCCCACCATGTCAGGCATGGTCGCAGCGCTTTCCGGAGTATATTTCATCGCACGTCTGGAACGAACAGCCAAGGCAAAGCTGGTCAAGGCTGAGGATAAACTTGAAATGGAGCGAGGTACCCAATGCGCCGCCGCCGTGTAATGCAAGACGATGACGATAGCGATATCAACATGACTCCTATGCTGGATGTGGTTTTCATCATGTTGATCTTTTTCATTGTCACCGCGTCCTTTGTCAAGGAGTCCGGGATAGATGTCAATCGACCTGGTGCGGTAACCGCCGAGAGCAAGGGCAGGGCGAGCATTTTTATAGCCATCAGCTCCGACGGCCAAATCTGGATCGACAGACGGCAGGTGGATGTAAGAGCCGTGGGTGCAAACGTGGAGCGACTTTTGGCGGAAAACCCACAAGGTTCGGTTGTAATACAGGCGGACAAGAATTCCAGAAACGGACTTTTGGTCCAGGTCATGGACCAGGCCAGGGAAGCGGGCGTGACCAATATCTCGTTGGCCGCAGAGCCGCTACAGTAAAGGTAATAAATGAGCTGGCGACTTCCTATCTCCTTGATCACTGCTGTCGTGATTACCCTTGGCTTGTTCTTTCTCATGCACAAGCTCATAGAACTTGGCAAAGTGGAGTTGGGCAAGGATCAGGGAATACGAATAGCTGATTTCGTCAGGTTGAAAAAGGAATCGAGAGTCCAGACAAAAAAACGCCAGTTGCCACAAAAGCGCAAGGTACAGTCTCAACCGGCGCCACCGAGCCTGAAGATGCCCAAGACTTCACTGGGTGGAGGTTCCCTGGAGGCTGTTAAAATTGCCGCCCCACCGCCAACCGTGCAAAAGAGGGTCCGTCTCGTGGGAGGTCCGTCCCTGGGTTCTGCTCCGGCTGATGCGGGTTCGGTCCCACTGGTGCGTATTCAGCCCATGTATCCCAGGGATGCAGCACAGAAGAGGATCGAGGGGTGGGTCATGCTCGAGTTCACCATTTCTACCACTGGATCCGTGAAAAACGCCAGGGTGGTAAAATCTCAACCAAGACGAGTGTTCGATAAATCTGCCC
>JALVPF010000117.1 GCA_027031935.1 Myxococcales bacterium
CTCCTGAAGGTATACGCCTGAGAAAGCTTCGAATCGATTGCAGTGAAGGCGCTTTTGAAAGGGATTTTACCAAGAAAAGGTAAATTATTTGAGACAGGATAGCGTCGAATAACACGGCGGACTGTTTATTGGACATGCGACCGTCTTCCCCTTGGAGGATTCAAAATGAATTGGAAAACTTGCTTGGTTTTTTTAACCGCTTTCAGTCTGGCGATTGCTTCATCTCCCGTATTGGCAAAGAAAAAGAAGAAGAAAAAGAAGAAGGACAAGCAGAACATTACAAAAATAATTCCCAAAAAGGAATTTGTGAATGCTCTGATGAAGTTGGCAGATGACGAGCGGGTGCCTGTAGCATCTTCGACACTGGTGGAAAAGGGAAGAGGTGAGGACTATTACAGCGTCGAAAAGCTTTTTGACAACGACCTGGAAACATTCTGGGCCGAGGGTGCGAAAAAGTCGGGATATCACGAGTGGATCGCCTTTCATATTCCAGATGATTCGACCCACCTGGAGATTGTCCCTGGTGCCGGGAAAGAACAGTTTGAAAACTTCAACAGACCCAGGACTCTTCTCGTTGATTTTTATTCGGTAAAGTATAAACGGGACAAGGAGACCGACAAACTCAAACCGACCTTTAAATGGCTTGGACGAAGCAGGTATTCCTTCAAGGACAAACCTCAACCGGTTAGAAAAAAGATTCCGGTTAAGTTGCCGGAACTGGCCATTGCACAACGTGCCATGTATATCGGGGTCATCATTTTGGAAAAGGTCTACAAGGGGCAGTTTGACGATACATCCATAGCGGAGGTCAAAACTTCTGCTGTCTGGGGTGAGGACCTTTAGGCGATTGTTTTATAGGCTATTTTTTTCTGCGGCCGCCTCTTGACCTTCCGCCGCCTCTTTTGCCTCCTGCATCGATGGATCTCACATATTCGATGAAAGCGGCCCTGTCATCCATTATGTTGTGGTAGTTTTTCTTCGGGGGACGTCCTGAACGCCTTCTCCCTCCTGAGCCTCTGTCATCTCTGGTGGTGCTTCTTGCTGAACCGGTCTTGAGTCGGCCGGTGGTCTTGATGGCTATGCCTGTGTTGATCAGCTCAGCCGCCAGCTGATCCGGCTCCATCCCGTCTTCGGTCGCAAGAAAGGCCAACTCTCTGTGAAGACTCGGGCTGATCTTCACCGTGAGCTCACCACTGAACTCGGTACGATCCATCGGGGGAGGCAGCGGAGTGTCTTGCTCTGCTGCATTCCTGATGGCCGACTCTATGGCTTCTTCTGCCTTTTCTATTGCCTCGGTTCGGGTTTTTCCTTCTGTTTTTATCTCCCCCAGCTCTGGTACTGCGGCCACGAATTTTTCCGTGCTTGCATCAAAATGTACCAGAATGCGATATCCGTCGGGAATCATGTCACCCATGTTCTTTCTTCCTCCGTAAATTTCAGGTTGTGATCAATAATTCATCTCTAACGTAGGGCAGTTAGCGTCCAAATCAAGAAGGCTATCAATCCTGCTGCAGCAGCCAAAAGAACCACAAGCGCCACCGGCCAACTCATGAGCCTCGATGCGGGCCGGACTTCTATGGGCCTGCTCCCCCTTTGGCGTCTTTTCAGAGAATCGGCAAGGCGTCTGACCGACCTGTTCGACGCAACGGCGAGGCCGAAGTAAAGCCCGAATAGTCCTAGCACTCCTCCTGCAATAAACAAAATACGCTGTACGGACTTGTCTGCGAAAAAATCCAATGTTCAACCTCTTCGGCAAAAGCCGTAGGCTTGGAAAAACCAGTCATGTGAACAGCTTCGCGTTCCTCTAGATGGCTATAAAGGTGGGAACCAGCCCCTAGGTATCGCGAAGAACTGGCCTTGACTAACACAGGATTTTGCAGGTGTCAAAGGGCTATTTTGCATTGATTGATGTTTTTCCAGAGGGTGTGTGTCTGCTGATGCTGTTGAGTGATCAGGGGGAAAAAGGAGCATTATATTGACATAGCTCACTGTTTTCTAATACCATCAACGTGGAATTGATGCTATTAGAATTGGTCTAACTATATATTTGCACGAGGATTTTTGGCGATGCCGACAAAACGGATTCTTGTGATAGAGAGTGAAGATGATTTTGCGCAGTCCCTGGTGGATGCATTTTCCAGGTTTGACGTCCAGGTGGAGGTCATCGCCGATGGAAAACAGGGGCTACAGGCCGCAAAGTCTGATCCGCCGGATCTAATCCTGCTAAGGGTAGAGCTGCCAAGAATGAGCGGTTATTCCATCTGCACCAAGCTCAAAAAGGACAAGCGTGTAAAGAAAGTCCCCCTCGTGATCATCTCGTCTGAAGCAACAGAGGAGACCTTCGACCAGCACAAGAAGCTCAAGACCAGGGCCGATGATTATATTGTCAAGAATTTCGAGACGGATAAGTTACTGGAAAAAGTTCGTGCACTGGTGGACTTGGATGAAATCCAGCAGGAAGAAGCCGATGAGATCATTACCCTGGATGACGATGAGGCTCTGACCCTGGATGACGATGAGGCCTTCTCCATCGACGAGATAGAGGATCTTGACGGTGTGGATGAGGAGATCGACCTGAGTGATGAAGAGGAAGATTCCACCATGATAATGGACAGCCCTCTGAATGGTGATCCGGCTGCACTGGAACAGTTCGACGAAGCCTTCGATGATCTTCAGGTCGACGAAAAGGCAGAGGAACAGAATCAAGAAGATGCATCCAAGGACGATGATGATGACATGGCGGACTTTGATGACATGTTGGAATCATTGGAGGAGATCGCTTCGGAGGATTTGGGGGACAGTGAAGATGTCGGGGATGATGACGATCTTGATCTGTCAATGCTCGAAGACCTCGATCTGCCCCCGGATGATGAGCCTGATCAGCATGAGGTTTCTTTTGGCGAAGGCATTGATGAGGACGAGCTTCTCTCCGGGTTGGAGATGGAAGATGATAGTTCATCACAACCCCCGGCCATGGATGAACAGCACGCAGAGCCTGGGCAAGAGTCTCATCCTGAGCCGGTGTCTGAGGAGATTGACGTAGAGTTGTCTTCGGATATCGAGGTGGGTTCGGAAGAGTCTGCCCAGCAGGACGATTCGGGACATGCTCCTGAAAAAGAAGCCCAGCCACAGGCAGAGGAATCGCAGATAGAGGAGGCGGAAATTCTTGAAGATGTCCATATAGAGGAGATTGCCGAACCGGAAGTTGTGGCTGAAGCCGAGAGTCCTGCAAGTGCTGATACGAGCCAGGCCAGTGAAACTCCCAAGAGCTCTGATCCCGTGTTGCTGAAGAAATTGGAAAATGCGCAGGAAGAGAACAGGATCCTTCGTGAAAAAGTGACCAAGCTGGAATCCCGCATCGAAGAAATGCACAAGAGCTTTGAAAAAAGGGAATCAGAACTCGGTTCCTTGCGAAACAAGACCACTTCCAAGGACAAGGAGTTTTTGGCTCTCAAATCCACCATAAACTCAAAGGACCGTGAAATTCTGGACTTGAAGGAGGAGATGAACAAAAAGGATCAGGAGATCCTGGATGTGCAGGACAAGATGGTGGAGAGAGAAAATGAGATGGCCCATCTTCAGGAGATTCTTGCCGAGAGGGACAGGGAGATCAAGGAGCAGGCAAGCCAACTCGATAGCCTTCGACAGCAAAAGAACGAACTCGAAGAAACACATGCCGCCAAAATGGCTGAGTGGGAAGAACGATACACTAATGAGACCGCGCAGTTGGAACACAAGTTACAGACCCTGTCCGAGGAGCACAACAAGGAGATAGAAGAACTCAACAATCGCCTGGCTGAGGCGGATGCAAGGGCAGACCAGATTCGCCATGATATGGAAGATGTCCTGGAGCGGCACAAGGATGAAGTCTTTGGCCTGAGGGCCAGATCCAAGCAGGAGAGGGAGCAGTTGGAGGGAGAGATCGCGGATATCAGGCGGGAACTGGAATCTGTGCAACAAGACCTGGAGCAAGAGCGTACCGAGCATGAGTCAACCAAGGAACAGGCTTCCCTGGTCCCGGATCTCCAGAGCAACCTGGATGCGGCCCAATCCAGGATTTCAGAGTTGGAACAATTGGTAGATGAGCACAAGACAGCCGCTGCAGAACACGAAGAGCGCGTCGTAGAAGCTTACCAGAAGATCAAGGAAGACGAAGAGCTCAAGGAAAAGGCACGTCAGGCGGTGGAGATAGCCATGACCCTTCTGTCCGGCGCCCTCGTCGAGGATGGCGATGGACAGCAGGACTCGGATGGGGAGGATGTGGAAGCAGGGGACGAGGCAAGAACCTGACCTTATTTTATTTTCGCCTCAGTCACGATCTATTTGCTATTGCAGGTACACAGAAGGTGTAGCCGCCTGTATTTCCGGTCTAGCGATTTACAATCAACCGACAACTATGAGAGTAAAGCACGCCTGTCGAGCTTTTGTCGAAAACTCAGGTTAACAGGACGATTTTTACTTTGAGATCATTTCTTTCAGTTTTTTCTTGTCAGAGTCGAATG
The DNA here is from genome assembly GCA_027031935.1 of Myxococcales bacterium. Lineage (GTDB taxonomy): Bacteria > Myxococcota > B64-G9 > B64-G9 > B64-G9 > JALVPF01. Next base: position 4,503 of record JALVPF010000117.1, read on the forward strand.
ACAGCTCTTCATACACTCTGTAAAAATTGTTTTTATCCAGGAGCCTGGCATACATCATGGCAGCTGCCTGCGTCTTTCCACTGGCAAAGGAAAACTTTTTCATGACCTTCTTGATCTGATCCACGGTAAAATAGTTATGTGGTACTGCCGATTGCAATACACGCAGGCGGCCCTTGGTAAAACTCTCTGCTTCTATGGCCGAAAGCAAATGCTGAAAATCAACCGGAGTCATGGGCTGCAACACAATTTCAGGCTCTTGAGTTTCTTCTACCGGCGTGGGAGCTGGCTCCTGTGGGAGTGATAGCTCGCTGCGGAGTACCTGCACCAGGCGGGTAAGGTCTTTGGCCTTTTTCGTAAGCTCTCTGCGTGTAATATAATCTTTTTGGGCCGAAGCCATGCCTCTGAGTTCAGCTGCCATCACCCTCGCGTCTTCCAGGGCTTTCTGAATGCGCATCATGTCTCCACAAAGCTTGGGCCTTTGTCCTGCCGCAGCCTGGGGAGCGTAAACCAACAAGAATATTGCAAGTCCCGATAATATGGCTTTCATTTGTTACCTCCTGGAGATTCTCTCCAATAAGAGCATTTTTCGTCGAATATGAAAAGATACTTTTCAGACGTGGGTCAGTCTGAATCTATTCAAGCGAGATAGTGCCTAGCGACGACCTTGGCGTTTTTGCAGTAGCTTTTTTGCGGCGGTGGCGAGAGCAGATGGGATGTTCTTGTTCCTGGCCATGTTCTTCAGGTCTCCTACCCTGATGGATGACAAGAATCGCATGGCGACACCTATGGGTGTCTTGGGGTTGTTCATCAGGGCCAACTTGACCTGGTAGTTTCTGGTCCATTCCCGGTTTGAGGCTATTATCCGGATTACGTCATCACACACGGCCCTGTTTCCCGCAACAACCGCCACCTCCGCCTCGTTGATTCCGGGGTTTTTGATGGCTGCGGTGGCTACAATCTTGTTGCGATCCTTTAGAAGTTGACTCCTGATGGCCTTGTTGCCTTTCTGGGCTAGGGCTACCTTTTGGGCAATTGTCATCTCGCCCAGCCTGGAAAGGATGTTTCTTTTTTTCTCTTCTACTTGATCAGGTTCCTGCCCGTCTGGAGTCTCTTCTTCCTCTTTGATCATGTCCTCGGGCAAGGATTCAACGATTACCTTCTGTATTCTTTTTTCTTCCTCGGTGTCTCTTGGAGCACCAGAGATTCTCTGCTTGGCTTCTTCAAAGGCATCCAATCCCTTGAGGTTCATTCCGGTTCGGACCGCAAATTCCATGAGCCGGTCAATCTGTGACTTGATGATGTTTGGATTCTTTATGACGGTCTTGAAAATGGCTTTGTGTCTGAGCAACCTGACCTGGTTGTTGCAAATAATGGACAGGGGCTTTTCCGAGACCTTGTCTGCGAGGAACTCGAAGGTCTCGTCAGGAGTTTTCTGATTTGTGAGGATCGCGTCTATCACCTGTTCCCTGTCCGTGAATGTGCGGGCCAGGTGATCGAGAACCAGGGGGTGAAGCGCTTCTTTCATCGCTCCGCCCAGGATCTTGTCCGGAAGTTCTGCGAGGCTCTTTTGGGCTGCTGCGCGAACCTTCTCGTCGTCGTCGCTGGACAGAGCGCACAGAACCGTGACCATGTCTCTTGGTCCCATGGGGACCATGCTGCGCGCGGCCATCATCCTCAATGGCGCTGGCGCCTTGGGGTCTATGTGCTTGCGAAGTTTTTCACCAACTGCTGACGCTGGAATGGGGCTGGCCATGGTCTGCCCCTCCTGGTTTGTGGCTAAGAGTCTTCATCCTCTTCGCCAGGTTTGTACTGGGCAATTATCTTTTCGACAATCTGTGCCGGGACTTCCTGGTAGTGGGAAAACTTCATGGTGAAACTGCCTCGACCACCCGTGCGCGAGTCAAGATCCGGTTGGTACATCTGGATTTCGGCCAGTGGTACCTGAGCCTTGATGGTAGAGCGCTTGTTCTTGGTGTCCATGCCCAGCACCCGGCCACGTCTGGAGTTCATGTCACCCATGATATCGCCCATGTTGTCCTCTGGCACGACTATCTCCATGTCGTAAATCGGCTCGATGAGAACAGGGGCTGCCTTTTCCATGGCAGCCTTGAAGCCTATGGAGGCAGCTCTCTTGAATGCAGCTTCAGATGAATCCACATCGTGGTAAGATCCATCGTACAGGGCGACCTTCACGTCCACGATGGGAAACCCTGCTATGTAGCCACGAGCCATGGTCTCCAAGACTCCCTTTTCAACAGCAGGGAAGAACTGGCTCGGGACCGCTCCGCCCTTGATCCTGTTTTCGAACTCGAAGAACTTGCCTCTCTCCAAGGGGCTGAGTTCAAGAAACACATCTCCATACTGGCCCCGGCCCCCGGTCTGTCGCTTGAATCTTCCCTGGGCGGATGCTGTCTTTTTAATTGTCTCCCTGTATGGAACCCTCGGGGTCTCTAAAACCACATCAACCCCAAAACGCCTTTTCATGCGTGCGACTGCTATTTCTATATGCACAGCCCCCATGCCGGACAGCAGGAAATCCTTGGTGTCCTCATGTCTGGTAAGGCGCAAGGTGGGATCTTCAGCCAGCATCCTGTTCAGGCTGGTGCCCAACTTGTCCTCGTCTCCTTTGGACTTGGCGTGAATGGTGAAAGAAATACAAGGGTCTTCCATTTCCAGGGTTTTGACTACGGCAGGGGATTTCTTGTCACACAGGGTGTTTCCGGTAGATGTTTTCTTCAATTTCAATACACCCACCATGTCGCCGGTGACAGCCACAGAGACTTGCTCTGTTTTCTTTCCTGTTACCGCAACCAGTGAACCCATTCTCTCTTCTGTATCGGTGTTTGGGTTGTAGACAACGCTGTCGCTGTCCGTCTGACCAGCGAGCACCCTGAAAATGGACATGGTTCCACCCTGGGCGTCCAAGGTCTTGATTACGAAGGCCAAAAACGGTGCATCCGGGCTTCTTTCCCGCTGGACCTCATTGTCTCCGTCAAGGCATGTCACCGGGGGACGTTCGATGGGCGAGGGGGCGAAGTCTGCCAGGAAGTCCATCAAGGGTGAGACGCCAATGTTGTGTGAGCCGCTGCCATAAAAAGCAGGAAAGAGGTTGCATGATTTTACGGCCTTGGCGAACCCGGAAGATAGTTCTTCGGGCGTCAGCTCTCCAGCCTCCAGGTATTTTTCCAGAAGTTCATCACTGCTCTCGGCAACTTTTTCGGCAAGGGCTTCCTTGGCTGCGTCCAGTGCATCCTTCAGGTCCGCAGGTACTTCTGCTTCCGTAAACTTGCCGGATCCGTCTGTCTCGAACAACAGCGCCTTGCCGCTTACCACGTCCACTACGCCTTTGAACTCGGCTTCTTTTCCGATGGGAATCTGAACAGGAACCACGTCCGATGACAGCATGCTCTGGACTTCGGACAAGGCCTTTTCGGGATCTGCCCGCTCCCTGTCCATCTTGTTGATGAATACGACCCTGGGCATTTCGAGTTCATTTGCCCGATCCCAGACTCGCTCGGTCTGAACGCCCAGGCCGTCCGGGGCGCTGACCACCACGACGGCGGTGTCGGCGGCAGTCATGCAAAATCGGGTGTCATAGGCAAAATTGTTATCTCCTGGAGTATCGAGAATGTTGATCTTGCGCTTGTTCCACTCGACAGAAGCGAGGGATGTGACGATGGTCATGCCTCGTTCCATCTCTTCCTGCTCGTAGTCGAAAGTTGATGTCTTGGAGTCGACGCTTCCGAGGCGGGTGGTAGTCTTTCCATCAAAGAGCAAAGCCTCACCTAGAGATGTCTTTCCACACCCCTTGTGCCCTACCAACGCAATATTTCTGATGTCCTTTGGTTCGTATTTCTTCATCCCTTCCTCCAGGGGAGTTGTGATACTGAAATAGCCTCCATACTACATGAAGAAGCGAACCATATTGCATAGTTGAGGCTCATGTCAAGCCCTGGATTGTTACCTGTATTTTTACCCAAATCTCCTGGTAAATTTTGGTCCCCATCTTTTGGCGGTTCGGGATGCGATTTTTCGGAGAGCCATGCGTCCGGAGTGTGCCGCCAGATATGTGCCCTCGCCCGCGTATCTTTCGAGTGCCGACATCAACCCTCTCCTTTCTCTTCGGCCTCGATCGAGGCAAGCAGCTCGACGAACCCCGGATGCTCGCGGATCGGGTCTGATTATTGCGGACAAGCATAGCACAACAATAGAGGAATCCAGGCGTAATTCCTCGGCCTTGTATTACTGTTAGTGGTATTCAAAAGGCTCTGGAGGCACCGACAGATCTGATTCCTCGTCGATCTCAAAGTTTTCCTGGTGGAGCCCCGAGCATAGCCAAAATGTGTCAGAAAGTTCCATCTGGGACTGAAAAAGGCTCAGGGATACTCCATAAGGCCCAGCAGCCATCCTCACAAAGAAGAAGAAGGCTTCCGGAAACATGAAGTCGCTTTGAATAAAGTTGCACTTTTCAAAAAGGAGGTTTTCAATCTTTCCTTTCAGGTTCAACAGCTTTTTGAGACTTTGGCTGTACCATCCGTCCGGATAAATTTCAGATTCTTTTTCAATATCATCGAAGAATTTTTCTTCATAATCAAGTGCCAAATCATCCACTGCTTCCACATCGGTAGAGATTTTTTTTGCTTTTGCAATGAACTTGTCCACGTCCACATGGTTCATGGTCACGGATCCTATGAAATCAACAAGCTCTTTGAGTGCGTACGACACACGAAAATCTAGTCCCTTGCTATAGATACCTGCGGTTTCCAGTTCTCTTATTTGTTTTTTGTTAAAGATTCCTTCTTCGAAATTTTCCAGTGTAGCGTTTTTGTCATTCAGATTGGCCTTTATCAAATTCAGGTAACGTTTTTCAGCCTTTTGGTAAAAATCCTCATTTTTTTTCAATACATCAAGTGCTGCTCTGACCTTGTCAGGCATACCGGACTCCAGGAACTTGTAGACAGTCTCGATGGATTCCACGTTTTCCATTTCAGCTTCGACTTGCTTCTGGAGTTCTTTTTGCAAATTGCTTAGATAGGCATTGGATATCTCTTCGATGTTGTCTTGATCCAATCCCTTGTCTTGTGCATAGGCCTTGATTCGACCATTTCTTGAAAGGTTTTTCAAAAGCTGGTCTTTATTTTCTCCAGAATAAGCCTTGATTATTATGGACAGGAGCGTCTCATCCACTTTCTTGGTAGCCACTCTGAAGGGGTTGAAATCGTCAAAGTGTTTTTCTGCAAAATATTCCAGTATCCGGTATCCCATTCTCTGGTTTGCATCTAATGCAACGGCTATCATGATGTCCGAAACCTTTTCTATTCCATTTTCCAGAAGGAATTTCACATCGTCTTTCCTGTCGTGTTCCGTGGCCAAGGCCAGAAGAGAGGTATAGGATTTCCGCAACACATATTCATCCTTTTTGCCAACGGAAGAGATGTAAAAAGGCTCTTGCTCTGCTTCAAAGTATTCGAAATGGAAATCCTCTTTGTCACCAGAGGAAACTCCAAGGTCTATATTTTTGTTTTTCAGGATGAATTTTCGAACATCTTCATGTTCGTTTCTATAAGCAAGGAAAACATACGGAGTGGGGACATCGTATGTGTAGACGTCGAGATAAGTTCCTGCGGGAAGTTTGTCGCTGAGATCAAGGCCTCTTGACAAAAGGAGTTTGATGAATTCCAGGTCCCCATTCATGAGTATTTCAATTTTATCATCGTACGTCAGGGTCAGGGTATCGAGTTTTTCATACAAGATTTTTGCGCGCAAACCATTGTTGTCTTCAAGATCCTGGGATAACCGCAGCTGTTGAAAAATTTCTGCAGGAGAATGACCGCAAGATTTGAGATATGTTATCAATGAAACCAAATTTTCTGTATTGCAGTTATTCAATAAATACCTTATGTCATCTGTGTCTGATAGCCTTATTCCCTTTTGAATAAAGTAATCTATGACATCTTTATTGCCCTTCCACAGTACATGGAAGAGAACGGAAAGTTGGTGTCTTTCGTTGATAAACAAGGTGTCTTTTTCATCACTTACGGCGTTCAGGTCGGCGCCATTTTCTTCGAGTAGTCGAACCATCTCTACGCTCGTATCTCTTGAGACATAATGTAAAGGCGTCCTGTGCATTGCGTCTGCTTGGTCGGCTTTCGATTTTTTCTGTAGAAGAAACCTGACCAATTCTGTGTTTCCTGATTCCACAGCGCAATGTATGGCTCGTTTTTTTTCTTCACCATTGTCGGAAAGTTTATATCCGTTTTTTTGTAAGTATTTTACTCCCGTCAGATCACCTCGCTTGGCGGCTTCGTGTATTGCCAAATCCAACTTTTTTCCCCGTCTGTCATATTTTGTGTCGTTTTCGATCATTTCATCGAGTTCTTCCTTGCTCGTAAGATCGAAGACCATGTCAATGGTCTCTAAAAAGTCTGAAACCATTTTTTTGATTTTTTTGTTCTTGTCATTGGCCAAGTCTTGCAGCAGCTGCTTGTTGTTCGGAAGATGCCAGTTCAACAACAAGGATACGGCCAATTCTCTCAAGTTGTCGTTTTCATCATCCAACAGCGAAATGACTTTGCTTTTTAGGGACTCTTTATCCATCTGGTAGTGATAATAGATATTCAGGTATTCTGCGATTTCGGGGTAGATCTTTTTTGACGAGGCCTGCAAGAGCGCATCTACAAACTCATCTCCTTCCAACAAGGAATGGAGGAACTGCTGGACAAGCTCATCAAATCTCTTTTCAAACCCTTCTTTCAGTGCCGCAGGATTTTCCAAATCTTCATCAAATCTGATCACCCTGCTTGTATCGTTTTGTTCCATGTCTTTTGCATAGCCGACATTAAAGGCAAAGACGAACACATTTCCTTCACTTGCCATCCAACTTTCTTTTGTCCTCAAAATATCACGATCGACAATGTCTCCCTCCTCGTAATAGCTCTTCAAGTCTATGGATGGATTGGGATGTTTGAAGCTGGATATCATGTGCTGGATTTTATCCAGGTAAGGTTTATCAGGCGCCTTTATGAATAGGTAAAACGTGTGTGTTTTCCAACCCTTCAATACATCGGCGGCAATTTTTCTCGGTTTTTTGTTTTTGTCTCCCATCAGTTGGATGATTCTTTTCATGAAGCCTTTTTTGTCCTCGGCGCTGTATAGATAATTTTTCAGCGTTTCGATACAATATTCTTCCTCTTTCTTTTTTTTGACTTTGCCATTTTCAACTTTTGACAGGATTTCATCGATTTCATTTGTGAACTCTTTGTGTTCCATTTTTCATTCTCCTGAGCCTCTTGATCCCGTAAGACAGGGATTTTTTGTTTATAGCTTGAGACGGACAGGTTTTTAGATTTTGCCGAACTTGATCATCATAGATGACAGCGGTCTGGATCTCAACAAGCTATTTGTCATAGCAGAATGAAAACGTCAGTAAAGCTACAGGAAGGAGACCGGGATGGAAAAATCGGATCGTCAGACCACCGCAGTCATAGATCAGGGTTGTTACGAACAGTAAGGTCGGCTCACTGGAGGGAGTATTTACGGTACGAAAGCCTGCTAATCTCGAGGACAATTTCGCTCGTGTATGAGCCTGAGACCTTTGAGGGTCAACAGGGTGTCGACGTCTTTTATGTACCTCGACGCAGACGAGATAAGTTTTCCCAAGCCGCCGGTAGCAAGAATTTTCACATCACCGCCCAACTCAGGACTCATGCGGCGGATGATTTCGTCAACCATTCCCACGTACCCGAAGAACAGCCCGGACTGCATGGCACCAGTGGTGCTTCTGCCAATTATGGAGTCAGGGCGGGCGAATGGAACCCTTGGCAATTTTGATGCCTGCCTGAAGAGCGCTTCCATGGAGATATTGATCCCCGGTGCAATGGCACCACCAAGGTATGCACCCGCCGAGTCGATGGCGTCGAAAGTCGTCGCCGTCCCGAAATCCACTACGATCATGGGACCCTTTTGTATATCCAGGGCGGCTACAGCGTTTACGATCCTGTCTGCCCCCACCTCTTTCGGGTTGTCGTAGCGGATCTTTAGGCCGGTTTTTATACCAGGGCCCACTATGAGAGGGTCCACTCCGCAGTAGTCCTTGATCATGTGGACGAAGATCCACTCTACCGGGGGAACTACGCACGACAAGACTGCGGACTTGATATGGTCGAAGCCGAGATCCACGTTGGCCAGTAACTGCTGGACCAGCATAGCCAGTTCGTCAGCGCTTCTCTGTTTTACCGTGCCTATCCGCCAATGCTTTACCAGCTTGTCAGAATCCCACACACCCATGACGGTGTTGGTGTTACCAATGTCCAGTGCGAGGAGCATTGTCGGTCCCCTCCCTTTTCAGGATGATTCCTGTTTCAAGTACACCGTCTGGGAGGGGAACGCAAACTCCACGCCCAGTTGTTCCAGCTTGCGCATTATCGCCAGGTTGACCGATTGTCTCGTCTCCAGGTATTCCGCCCACACCTTGGACTTGCTGAAATAGTACAGAAAAATCGTCAGGGCCGAGTCACCGAAGTCGGTAAAATATACAAGATGGTATCCCTGATCCACCGACGGGTGCTCCGTCAGTATCTTCTTTAATTCTTCCACTACCTGTTGCATCTTATCGGCGCTGGTATCGTAGGTAACACCTATGGTCATGGAGACTTTTCGAATGGGTCTCGCATCCATGTTTTCTATGGTCTCGTTGGCAATTCTGGAATTCGGAATCGTTACCATGGTCTTGTCAAAGGTACGAATCCTGGTGGATCTGAAGCCCACGTCCTCCACCACGCCTTCCACGCTAGGGGTCTTTATCCAGTCTCCAATCTGAAACGGGCGGTCTGTGAAAATGGTCACAGAGCCGAATACATTAGACAGTGAATCCTTGGCAGCCAATGCGAATGCCAAACCTCCCAATCCAAGTCCTGCCAGCAGGGACGACACGGAGTATCCAAGGTTTTGAACGATCATGACGAAGGCCAAAATGACCACTATCACCCTGAGGGCCTTTTGTATGATGGGTACAAGTTGGTCATCGAGTTTGGATTCGGTCTGTGCCGTGAACTTTTGCATATAGATGGAGAGGATCGCAGTGGATTGATATATGAACCAGGCCGCATCAACGATAAGCAGGCTGGTGTAGAGGGCAACGAGAAATCTTGGAATATCGATGGGATCTGTTGGCAGATCCAGCACTTCCAAGGCCAGGTAGATTCCGGAGATCCAGACCAGGAAAAATGCAGGCTTACGAAATGCTGCCAGCAACTTGTCGTCTGCTTCCCAATCTGTTTTTTCGGTGAGTCGCTTTAGCCAGACATCGAGAAAATATCGAATGAAGAACCTGACGAATATGGTCAGAACGAGTATGCCTGCGAAGGCCATATACTGCCAAAGACTGTTGCCCAGAAAGGTCTTGTCCATGGTCTGGACTATGTTGTCCCATGTATTTGTTGCCTGAGCTGCTTGTTTCATGGTGAAATCCTCCCGGCTATATTTTGACAGCCAACAAGACTATGATGTCGTGGCCCGTTCGTCAATGATGAAGGATTCTTGCGTATAGGGATTAAGAACATATATTATTTTAGTAATAAATGGCGGCATTTGCGATGGGAGCAATTTGTGACTGTCAAGCATGGTAAGATACTGGTTGTCGATGATGATGAGCGTGTGCGCCAGTACCTCAAGGACTTGCTGGAGGAGGCTAACTACGATGTTGTCCTCGTACCGGATGGTGCCCTGGCGCTCAAGACAATAGAGACTGAGCCACCAGACCTTGTCCTGCTGGATGTCATAATGCCTGGAATGGGGGGCCTGGAGGTGCTGAGGTTTCTCAAGTCACCACAGCAACCAGGATTCTTACCGGTCATCATTCTCACCGGGGACACGGACATGGACAAACGTCTCAAGGGGCTTAAGCTTGGGGCGGACGATTATCTGTCGAAACCGGTTAATGCTAACGCGGTCCTGGCTCGCATCGATGCTCTGTTGCGCATCAAGAAACTTCAGGACCAGATGGTGAAATCCAAGAAGCGTCTTGAGGATGAGTCCATCACGGATCCTGTAACCGGTTTGTACAACGATCGGTTTTTGAGATTGCGCCTGAGGGATGAGTTCAAGAGAGCAGAGAGATACAACGAGCCTCTGTCATGGATTTCGATCCTGGTGGAAAAATGGGAAGAGATTGTTACGGGCTTGACGGAACAAGAGGTGGTCGAAACAAAGAGGGATTTGGCCGGTATCATTCGTGCCGGGGTCAGGGAGTTCGACATAGTAATCCAGTCTGGTGATGACAAGTTTACGGTTTTGCTGCCACGTACGCATTTTGCCGGATCCATGGCTGTGGCCGGGAGGCTGTGGCAGTCTGTAATGACCAGCAGGAAACAATGGAAGGGTCACGCTAAAGATGTGATCTTGACCATAGGGGTTGCGTTCTATCCCGACAAGGATGTGGCAACAGCCGTGCAGTTGGAGCAAAAGGCCAAGACCGCACTGGCAAAGGCTCACGAGGAGGGAGAAGGCCAGATCTGTCTTTTCCAGCAGACAGCTTATTTTTTCCAGCCGGACCAGGGCAAGTAGTGCTTTCGCCAGAATTCATAGTCATGCAGGTCGTCTAGATAAAACACCCTGCCAGGTGATGTTCCAAGCGGTAGAGTTCTCAAGGCGCTCGAACCGGCTCCTCTGGTCAATCTCGACAAGGAGATCCAGAAGCCCAACACTAGCCCGTGCACGGCCAGCGCCTTTCGAGTGAATGCCGAGCACGTGGGTTTGTGAGAGCAGCGGGGTCCATCGATTCTAGTAAGGACTCCGGACCACAGCTTGAAAAAGACCACAAAGAACGAAGAACCCTGTCTGGAAATGCCATGCCCTGTTTTTTTCTCTACTGTGTGGGCTGGCTCATGATGGTCGGCGGTTGCGGTGTCATGCTGCGGGATCGTGGAGATGACCGGATGGCGGTAGGTAGCCGACCATGGTCCGAAATCCATGGTCCGGGCTTGACCCTCAGAGACCTGGACGAACAGGAAAAAACAGGCGGCAGCAAGAGCTGGCTTCACTTGCCCTCCTTGGCGTCAAGCTCCGAGCATTGATCCTGTCCGTCGTCTTCTTGTTTCGAACGTATTTTCTGCCATTGGTCCAGGCGTTTTGATATCTCCTGCTCGTATCCGTTGGAAGAAGGTGTGTAATAGCGTCTTTGCGTGATTTCATCAGGGAGGTAATGCTCGGGTGTGTAATTGCCGGTAAAGTCGTGTGGATAGCGGTAATCGCGGCCGTAGTTCAAATCTTTCATCATGTCGGTGGGGGCGTTTCTCAATTTCAGTGGAACCTTCAGGGCACCGAGTTCCCGGACGTCCTTTCTCGCTCTCGTGTATGCTGTCAGCGCCGAATTGCTCTTGGGAGCTGTCGCCAGGTAGATCACGGCTTGACTGAGATTCAGGCTGGATTCGGGGAGGCCAACGAATTCGTGTGCCTGCATTGCCGCGCATGCAACTTGGAGGGCGTTGGGATCGGCGTTACCCACATCCTCCGATGCGAAGATGATCATTCGTCTGAGGATAAACCTCGGGTCTTCACCCGCCTCCAGCATTCGTGTCATCCAGTATATGGCGGCATGGGGATCCGAACCTCGTAGGCTTTTGATAAAGGCGCTGATGACGTTGTAATGCTCTTCACCCGACTTGTCATACATGAGGGCTTTTTTTTGTATGGCCTGTCCAATGGCCTCAAGGCTTATCCTTCCGTCGCTGTCGGGATCATCACGGAGGAATATGGCCGCTGCCTCCAGCGTATTGAGCGCCTGGCGTGCGTCTCCTGCTGATGCCTTGCACAAAAAATCAAGTGCGGACTGTTCCAGCCGGAGATTCCACGTCCCAAGTCCGCGCGTCTTGTTGCTCAGGGTGTTTTTTATGATCTGAACCAACTCATCTTCACCTAGAGGTTCAAGAACGAATAGCCTGGTTCGGGAAAGCAGGGCGGAGTTCACCTCGAAGGAGGGGTTTTCGGTGGTTGCTCCTATGAGGGTCACCGTTCCTCGTTCTACGTGAGGAAGCAAGGCGTCCTGTTGAGCCTTGTTCATGCGGTGGATCTCGTCTATGAACAGGATGGTTCGTGCGCAGTAATGATCCCGGTCTTCCGATGCCTTGGAGACTATGGAGCGAATCTCCTTGACCCCCCCCAGTACAGCGGAAAAATGGACGAACTTGCTTCCCGTGCTCGATGCTATCACAGAGGCCAGCGCGGTCTTGCCGCAACCAGGTGGACCCCAGAGCAGGATGGAAGGGACGTGGTCTGCCTCTATGGCCTTTCGAAGCAGTTTGCCCGGACCGAGAATGTGAGCCTGTCCCACGAACTCCGAAAGATCTCGCGGCCTCATGCGTTCTGCCAAAGGGGCATGGCGCTGCTGGCGACGAGCAGCGGATGAAAAAAGGTCAGGTCCCTTGTCATTCATTTCGGCAGGGATTGTATACCATGGGATGATTGCTGTGTAGGTAATTTCATCAGCTATGATGTTATTGCATGGTATGTGGAAATATTTTCCTAGCAGGTATCATTTTTTCGCAAATTGAAAAAATAAAACTTGTGATTTTAGCTTGTTAGGAATTTTTCGTTTGGTACATGATTTGCAGACAATTCCCGTGTTGTTTGGATATCGATGAGTTTTTTGCCGGGCCTTTGGAACGAGGAGGTGGTCATGAAGTATTTTGTAATGGTTACGAGTCTGCTTGTGGCAGTTGCGTTGTTTTCCACCAACCCGGCATCCGCCCAGGGATTCATGCAGGGCGATGATCCTCTCATGGTGCAGCCTGACGTGTTCGTGGTCATCGACACATCCGGATCCATGAATTGGGGAAAAAAAAGTTTTGATCCACCCAATTTTCCATGTGGGGTTGGAAATTCACTGCAATGTAATCGGCAGATGGCTACTAGGCAGGTTCTTACGGGTACATTTACCGGGGCAGTGGGTGATTGTGCGAACCAGCTGGATGATGGCATTCTGGACATGTACAAGGATCTCATACGTTTCGGGTTTTCAACCTTTGACAACAGCACTTCTCTTAGTTCCTGGGATTATGGAGACGACACACACACCCATCAGCGTCTTGGAATAAAGAACAGAGGCACCTTTGGTGGCCATCTCATCGATCTGGTGGACCCCTTGAACCCGGACGATCTCATCGCCAACAACAACAGGGTTCAGCAAGCTGCTTGCACTGCCAATGCATCTGGAGGTACACCTCTCGCGGCATCCTTGTACGATACCCTGTACTATTATAACAATTGGGAGAGTGAGATTCATTACACGGATTCCCTTTCTACCTGCAGGCCCAAGTTTGTCATGCTCATGACCGATGGCGGGGCCAACATGAATTACTGGTACACTTCTGCTCCTTTATGGGCCGCAAACAATTTTGCGGCTGGTATACCAGTGTTCGTGGTGGCCTTTGGCACTGGTGCAGTAGGGGCAGACACCATAGCTCAGGCTGGGTCGGGCGGTTTACTGAATGCATTTGCAGCGACGGATCCTGCGACCTTGTTTGGAGCTTTTGCTGCTGTCCTCAACTCCATCCTGGCAGGCACATCGAGCCGAACGCAGCTGGTGTCATCGCCGGCGGAAAACTCCTTCACCCAGTCTCACCAGTACTCGGCCTTTTTCGATATCACCATGAGCGGTGTGGGCTGGACGGGGCACCTGGTGCAGATACCCATAGTGGACACGGATGTGGCAGGAAACCCTGTGTACGGACCGGTAAGCGACTGGATATATTTCGAAGATCACGTTGAAGGCATGATAGCCGCCAATCGCAAGATTTATACGGTGATCAACGATCCGCGTTCGCAGAGCTTCGACTGGAACAAGGACAGCGCCACGTTCGATAACTCGCA
>JALVPF010000118.1:0-1885 GCA_027031935.1 Myxococcales bacterium
GCTTCACCTCTTATGCAACTATATGTCAATCGCAACCTTTTGTCAACACGATGCATTCCTCGAGGCATTGCTAACTCAAGGCATTCCTGATGTGATAGCCGTGAAGGTTGACATGACACTACATGCCAGCGTAGGATGCGCCGCAGCCATGGCTAGTTACAGACCAAAAAGAGTCGCCGAGCAGATACAGGAAGAAATTTCTGGTCTCCTGCTCAAGGGTTTGAAGGACCCAAGAATCGGGTTCGTCACCATTACCGGTGTAAAGCTGAGTCCGGATTTCAGCAAAGCCAAGGTCTTCTTTTGCACCACCGGTTCGGAAGCCGAAAGGGACACATCCCAAGAGGGACTGCAGAGCGCCGCAGGCTTCATACGCAAGATTTTGGGCAAAAGACTCCACCTGAAAACCATCCCGGAGTTGCTTTTCCAGTATGACTCCAGTCTCGACGAGGGAGACAAGATAGAAAAGATCCTCTCTGAGGTCCGTGAAAAGGAAGGTTGGGACGATCCCACCAGAACACAGGGTTCAGCTCAGGAAGTGGCCCAGGTTCTTTTGTATGAAAAAAGATTCCTCGTAACAAGCCACCTGAATCCGGATGGAGATGCAATGGGTTCGTCTTTGGCAACATTCCGTATCCTTGAAAAACTCGGCAAGGACGTCACCGTGTTCAACAAGGACGGGGTACCTCACAACTTCAAGTTCCTCCCCGACTCGGCTGAGATGAAAACCTCACTCGAAGGTCTCGAACCATTTGATGCAACGATTGTCTTGGACTGCTCTGAACTTGAAAGAACCGGCATAGACTTACCCAAAGAACACCTGGGCAGGATTGTGGGCATCGACCACCACCTGACAGCAGAGCCTCTGGGCAGAGAATATTATCTGAACCCAAAGGCCTCTTCCATAGGCGAGATGCTGTTTGACGTAATAAATGAGACCTCTGTGGAATTGGATGAAAAACTGGCTACTCAAATCTATACGAGTATCCTCACTGATACGGGTTCTTTCCACTATTCCAACACCACCCCAAGAGCCCTGCACGTGGCAGCAGAAATGGTGGCTGCCGGTGTTTCACCTTGGAACGTGGCCCTGGAGGTGTACGAATCTCAACCCATAGAGAGGATCAGTCTCCTCTCCAAGGTTTTACCCACACTTGAACTCGACCCTTCCGGCCGCTACGGCACTATCGTCATCACCAGGGATATGCTGGAATCATCGGGAGCAGAGGATGAGCATATCGATGGTTTCATAAACTATCCTCGGGGAGTTCAAGGTGTGGAAGTGGCTGTACAATTCAGAGAGGTGGACCCTGAAAAATTCAAGGTCAGTTTCCGATCCAGGGGGAAGATAAACGTTGCCTCCATCGCAGAAAAGTTCGGAGGAGGAGGACACGTCAACGCCGCCGGATGCACTCTGTCGGGGCCATTGGAACAAGTCAGGGAAAAGATTGGCCAGGCGGTGGAACAGGCCATAGATGAAACCCCTGAAAACTGACAAGAGCATTTTATAAAAATGACCCTTTCCTCGACGCAGATCTCAGATGGTGTCCTGCTTGTTCGAAAACCCAAAGGATGGTCATCTTTCGATGTGGTCCGAAAGGTAAAAAAGATGGTTCGTCCCAGGAAGCTGGGGCATACGGGGACCCTTGACCCCATGGCAACAGGACTTTTACCACTGGTCATCGGAGAGGCAACCAAGCTGACACGATACCTGAGCGATGGAAAAAAGCGCTACAAGGCCAGGATAAAGCTTGGAATCGCCACTGACACCCTGGATGCAGAGGGAGAGGAGACCACGAGGAAGCCGGTTCCAATATTGGACGAGTGGCGGTTGGGGGAACTTCTTAAAAAATACACGGGAGAAATTTCACAGGTGCCGCCCATGTTT
>JALVPF010000118.1:1895-6523 GCA_027031935.1 Myxococcales bacterium
CAGCAGTTCACCACAATGGAAAGAGATTGTACGAACTGGCTCGCAAGGGACAGCAGGTGGAACGAAAAGCTCGAAATGTGCACATTTACAGTCTCGGGTTGATTGATCATGGGAAAGATTTTTTCGAACTGGATGTGACTTGCTCGGCTGGCACCTATATACGAACTCTGGCATCAGATATGGCGCTAGACCTGGACACAGTGGGCCACCTGGAATCCCTCCAGCGAACCGAGGTTGGAGTCTGGAGGGTCGAAGACGCCCTAAGTATGCAAAATCTTGATACAAAGACCATCAAGGAGAACATCATCCCCCTGGAAGAAGCCCTTTGTGCATATGAACAGATACCAGTGGACATACAAGTGTGCACACGTTTATCCAAGGGCAATCGATTGAGCCGCGAGGAACTTATAAAGATTGGTGCTCCCCTTTCGGAGACCGAACAGATAGTCTGGTTCAACCACTCTCCCTCTTCTCCCATCATCCTGTCAAAACTCTCACCTGCCGGAACGCTCCCGGCCATGGAAATTCTCAGGGTCCTGCGTCCTGGGCACTGAAAAACTTTCTCTTTTTCAGGTGAAGCCTTTGACTCTTGAGTCTCGGAAACATTGAATCTTGCTGAAAACAGTAAAAATTCTTGTTGACACTATTGTTTTTGAAGCATAATCTCTGTCGAATTTCACGCTACGGGGAAAATCGTCCCCCGTCTGCGCCAGTAAGGAGGAAAGACGATGGGTAAAGGATTCCCGGGAGACAAGAACGAAGTTATCGACAAATTCAAGCTGCACGACAAGGATACCGGTTCGCCTGAAGTACAGATCGCTTTGCTGACCACGCGAATCAAGCACCTCACCGAGCACTTCAAGATCCACAAGCATGATCACCACTCACGAAGAGGATTATTGAAGCTGGTCAGTCGACGCAGAAGGTTGCTCGACTATGCCAGGAGAAAGGATGAGGAAAGGTATCGCCGGATTATCAAGGCTCTCGGCATAAGAAAATAACGCTGCCAAGAGTTTGAAATTGATGTAAGTTACCGGGTCGATGGTCGGCCCGGTAACTTGAAGGCTTTGACAATGCCCTGCAGTGGATAGGGAAGCAATTGGTTCTTGCTCTTTTCCTTCGAGGCAAATCAACATGACTTTGGTTTGTCCCTGGAAGTAAAAGAGGTAGGACTAATCGCCTCTCCTCCCTGCCCCATTGAAAAAAGCCTTTTTCAGAAATTCCACCTGACAGGTGGAAGACGGTGGTGGATTTTGTTCTGGAATCCGTTGAAGACGGTTTGCATGGGCGATCCACCAGGAAAGAGGAAAACATGAAACAAGTGACAAAAAGCATTAAAATCGGCAACTCGACTTTCAGTATCGATGTGGGAAAAGTTGCCAAACAGTCCGACGGATCCTGTCTTGTTCGTTATGGCGACACGGTGGTCTTCATGGCAGCCATGGCGGACCGAAAGCCGAGAGAGGGAATACCTTTCCTTCCTTTGACAGTGGATTACAGGGAAAAAACATCTGCCGCAGGAAAAATACCTGGCGGTTTTTTCAAACGCGAGGGGCGTCCTGCAGAACGAGAGATCCTGACATCCAGAATAATAGATCGTTCCATCAGACCCATGTTCGCAAAAGGATGGAACTATGAACTGCAAGCTGCGGCCATTGTCTTTTCCGCGGATCACGACAATCCACCGGATGTTCTTGCGGCCACCGCTGCTTCCATTGCCTTCTCGATCTCAGACATACCCTTTGATGGTCCCCTGGCCACAGTGAGGGTCGGCAGAGTTGACGGTGAACTGATCGCCATGCCCACCTTCGACCAGATCGAAAAGGGAGATCTGGACATAGTGGTCACCTCTTCAAAAGATGCCATTACCATGGTGGAAGGAAAAGCAAGGCAGATCAGCGAATCCGAAATGATCGATGCGCTCATGTTTGCCTTTGAAGCTGCTCAGCCCATTATCAAGCTGCAGGATGAGTTGGTGGCCGAGGTAGGCAAGCCCAAGAGAGAGTTTTCAAGTCCCGAGATGGACCAGGACAAGGCGGCCAAGATCCGCGAGTGGGCGACGGATGGAATGAAAGACGCCCTTGGCAACAGGGAAAAGCTTCCCAGGTACAGAGCCCTGGATGCCCTCAAGGAAAAAATCCGGGAAAAGGCTGCCCAGGAATGGCCCGATGACGAAGATACGGATGGCCTTGTGAGTGAAGTGCTCGACCTCATAAAGCGAGACATAGTCCGAGGTGATATCACAGACAAGGGAAAGAGACTGGATGGAAGGGATCTGACTACTGTCCGGCCCATCTCCATCGAACTGGGACTTTTGCCAAGAGTTCATGGTTCCGCCCTGTTTACCCGAGGTGAGACCCAGGCACTGGTAACGACTACCCTTGGAACCGCAAGGGATGAACAGCTGATAGAAAACCTGGAAAAGGAATTCCGCAGGCAGTTCATGCTGCACTATAACTTCCCGCCATTTTCGGTCGCGGAAGTTCGTCCCATCAGAGGTCCGGGTCGCCGTGAAATCGGACACGGAAAGCTTGCCGAAAGAGCCATCTCAGCGGTTCTTCCCGATCACGACTCCTTTCCGTACACAATCCGTATAGTCTCTGACATCCTGGAATCCAATGGTTCCTCATCCATGGCAAGTATCTGTGGTGGTAGCCTCTCCCTGCTGGATGCCGGGGTGAAAATCAAAAAGCCGGTAGCAGGCGTAGCCATGGGACTCATCAAGGAAGGTGACGATTTCCACGTGCTTACCGATATTCTCGGAGACGAGGATCATCTTGGGGACATGGACTTCAAGGTGGGCGGCACAGAAGATGGCATCACAGCAATTCAGATGGATATCAAGATAAAGGGCATCGACCGCGAAGTACTGACAAAAGCCTTGTCCCAGGCAAAAGATGGCAGATTGCACATACTGGGCGAGATGGCCAAGGCCATTGACAAACCCAGGGAAGAGATGAGTCAGTTTGCGCCTCGCATCACCACCCTACAGGTGAAACCCGACAGGATCCGGGACATCATAGGCCCTGGAGGAAGGGTCATAAAAGAAATTATCGCCCAGACCGGCTGTAGTATAGACGTGGAAGATGATGGAACGGTCAAGATTGGCTCTTCGGATCCTGATGCCACCAAGGAGGCCTTGAAAATAATAAAGGAACTGACACAGGAAGCCGAGTTGGGCAAGCTTTACATGTCTACGGTCAAAAAGATCACCGATTTCGGAGCATTTTGTGAAATCCTCCCAGGCACCGAAGGTCTGTTACACATCAGCGAGATGAGTGACAAACGCATCGACAAGGTCACAGACCTGCTCAGCGAGGGAGACGAAGTCCTGGTGAAAGTGGTTGGCATAGACCGTCAGGGCAAGATCCGTCTATCCCGCAAGGAAGCTCTTGCACAGGCGGACGAAATCACCAACTCCTGATCTCGTGAGTAAAATTTCTCCACAACTGAAGGTTGAGGTCATGCGCATGGAGCACGGCGCAGACCTTCCCCTTCCCTCCTACGCCACTGTCGGTAGCGCGGGCATGGACCTTATGGCGGCAATTGACAAACCCATCACCATCGCTCCCATGGAGCGATTGGCCATTCCCACGGCAATAGCCATCTCGCTGCCCCTTGGATACGAAGCCCAGGTCAGACCCAGGAGCGGACTTGCCCTCAAACAGGGACTGACAGTGGCAAACGCCCCAGGGACCATCGACTCGGACTACCGTGGCGAGATCAAGGTAATAATGGTCAACCTTTCCAGGCATGAAAGAATCATCGAAAGAGGTCAGCGCATTGCCCAGATGGTTTTTGCACCTGTAAGCCAGGCAGAATGGAAAGAGGTCGACAATCTCTCTGCCACCCAGAGGGGTTCGGGTGGCTTTGGTCATACCGGACAATAGTATCTACATAGATGGGAAGCTGGGAATTTTCTCAAATCTCTCCAAATCTCCCACTCTTTAGGATCAGATTTCCCAAGAGTCTTGACATAGGTATCACCTTCGGTTATGCCCAGACCTGACTTATGGAAGTTTTATGAGAACAAAACCACCGCTTTGTATGGAGGAGTCATGGAAAGGGTAAAAGTCATCATCATGGGTGCCGCAGGGCGAGATTTTCACAACTTCAACACCGTATACAGGGATAACGAAAGGTATGACGTGATCGCATTCACCGCCACACAGATTCCCGACATCGATGGCCGGATGTACCCTGCCGAGCTGGCGGGAAAACTCTATCCCAATGGCATACCCATCGAAGATGAGAGCAAGCTCGAAGAACTGATCGCAAAAAACAATATCGACGAAGTTGTCTTCGCATATAGCGATGTTCCCCATGAGGTCGTCATGCATCATGCCTCAAGGGTATTGGCGGCAGGTGCGGACTACAGACTTCTGGGACCAAAATCCACGGCGATCAAATCCACCAAACCGCTGCTTTCCATTTGCGCCGTCAGAACTGGTGTAGGCAAAAGCCAGACCACCAGGTACGTGGTGGCTGCCCTCAAGGAGATGGGCAAGAAGGTCGTGGCCATACGCCATCCAATGCCCTACGGAGATCTGGCAAAACAGGAAGTGCAACGATTTGCCGAGCTGCCCGATCTGGACAAACACGACTGCACCATCGAAGAGAGAGAAGAG
>JALVPF010000119.1 GCA_027031935.1 Myxococcales bacterium
TCCACGAAGGACTCATGCCAAGCACGAGTCCCAAAGTCGCCAACAGGGATCCGATGACACGCGCTCGCCAGGTGTCAGCCACAAGCAGCCACCACACAAAGGCCAGAGGCAAAACGATCACCAGGTCGGGCCGACCCATCAGAGCGAGTCCCGAACAAAGGCCGGACAACAGGATCAAGCACACATTCCTGCCGTGGCCCGCAGCAAGAAGGCTCCAAAGAGCGCCTGTCACCAAAGGCACCACCATGGCAGGAGCCAGCAACTGGCCTTCGAAAAAGACGAATGGGCCGTACAATGCACCAAACAGGGCGCTCAGTCTACCTGCCCAGATTCCGCCGATCCTCTTTCCCAGTCCGTACAAGAGGCAGATATTGACGAGGCCAAAAAATACAAACAAGACCCTGGGAATCACCAGGTCAGGACCGAAAACAGAATACAAGCCTGCAAGAAAAAACGTCACCAGAGGCTGGTAGAGAAAGGCGCCCTGCGCAGGTCCCAGTCCCAGCAGTCCCATGGCGCTTTGATGGAAGTTCAGCTCGTCTCCATACAAGGAAAAAAATATTGGGGTAGAGGCCCACTCTATCAAAAACACGATTCTTACCACGGCACCGATGAGCACAATTCCTGCCAGCAACAGCAGCTCATGGTGTTTCTTTTTAGAGCTCACGGATTTTTTCTTTGAAGGAAAAATCAGTCATTCTCCCTGCTGTTTTTTTTATTCAATACGGTGAGTTTTTGAATATGTTCAAGGGCGAGACCAGGCTCATCCATAAGCCGCGCCGCTTTTTTCCACCACCGTATGGCACCAGGTATGTCCTCCATGTATTCTGCAAGCTGAGCTCGCCTGATAACAGGTCTGACATCCCCAGGAGCCATGTCAACAAGGTCTTCAAAATATTTGGCAGCTCGTCTGAAATCGCCCATTTTGAAATACGTCATGCCCAGGTTCATTCTCAGTCCCATGCCAGCTTTTGGACCGGCAATTGAAATGGCATGGGAAAATGCGTGCCTGGCCTCATCCAGACGACCCATTGTCGCTGCAGCTGTTCCAAGGCGATTGTACCCGGCAGACATTATCCTGGCCAACTCATCATCACTAGCCCTTGTGGCCTGTGACACACCAAAAGATATGGCGATGATCACAAGCCCCACCCACACGGTCTTCAGACCACCACGCCCAAAGCGCCTGCCAAGCTCCACCATGCCTGCAGCTGCCAAGGGAGTCATCATGGGCAACATGGCTAGTCGATACCTGTCAGAGACATAAAAAACCGCCATGCTCACAGCATATGCCAGCACGAAGAGGGCAAACATCCAGCCCGCTTTCAATGTACGTATGGACCAAAAAAGGGACAACACGAAAAACGGGAAAATGACCCCGAAGGTCAATAGCAAACGCAAAACAGGAGCCAGTTCGCATCCCAGTTCATATGGATTGTGAATTGGTTGTTCCTGTGAACCAAAGGACATCAATAGTTTCTTCCCAAACAGCCAAATTGCCTTTCCCGGAGCCGTAAGCCAAAAATTCAGCCCGCGTCCATACCAATATGCAGACACCTGCGACTGGGACAGGGTGTATCCTTGAGCCTGTTGCGCCACTTGCGCAAGAGATCTGGAATAAGCCTCATGGGACGAGGCGTCTATACCCTGATGTTTGGGCACATGGTATCTGCCCGTTGCCTGAGGGTTGTTTCCAATAAAGAACGAAATTCCCCCGGCTGTGGAAACCGGGACCAGTCCCCCTCCGTGCATGGCATTATAAATGACAGACGGCCCCATGCCCACCATCAGGCCTACCGTCGCCAAACCTATGCCAGCCACCCTTCTTTTCCAAGAAAGTTTGCGAACCAACAACCACACTAGGGCCACAGGAAGTATGACTACAAGGTTGGGACGCCCCATCATGGCCAGACCCATGAACAATCCCGCAGGAAAAAGCATACAGTAAGACTTGGGCTTTTCCGAGGCGAGAAGGAAAAGGAAGGCTCCGTTGAGCAGAAAAACCACAAGTCCTGGTGCAAGAAGATGTCCCTCGAAAAAAACCAGTGGTCCATATAGAGCTATGAGGATCGCGTTTACACAACCCACCAGTACACCACCGATGGTCTTTCCGACCAGGAATGCGAAATAAACGCCCAGTACGCCCAATAGCAGCTGTATCATCCTCACCAGGCTTGCGCTTTCACCGAACAACCAGTACACCGAAGCCAGAAAAAAGGAATATAAGGGCTGATACAAAAAGGGCCCCGTGGAGGGCCGCTGGCCAAGTAAACTTAACGCTGTGTTGTGAAAGTTCTGCTCGTCCCCAAGCAGCGAATGGAATAGAGGTGTCGCGGCCCAACTGGACAAGAAGCTCAAGCGAATACAGAGCGCAACAATGCAGATACTCAAAACTATGAGGATCTCTTTTCGCCTGTCTGTCTGGGATTCATGGTCCATTGTCATGGATCACTTGAGGCTCTCCAGGAGTCGCTTGGCACTCTTTTCAAGAGGCCTACCCAAATGGTCGGTCTCCCCCTTGTGCTTTTCGATCAACTCCTCGAGCAGTCTCCTGGCCATGCCCGGGTCCTTGTCCTTGTAAACCCAGTTCGCAAGGGCCAGCATGGACAGGCCCATTGCCGGAGCATTGTATTCGCACAGCGTGTCTGGATATCGCTCTTCAACCATGGTCCAATACTTTTCAGCCTTCTTTCTTCTCTCCTCTAATGGCAGCGATCTCGAACGCATGTAATGATGGCCCAGTTCAAATGCAGCACACCCCGCCCTATTGGTATCGGGGAATTCCTCTAGTAGCTTCTCGAGATTTGCCATAGCCTTGGGATCTCCTCGCGGTCTTCGCCCCTTGAACCAAAGTTTTTCCATCTCCTTGTGCCGATCTTTTCCCAGACGACGTCGGTCCTCGTACCATTTGTGTTCGAACTCCTGGCCGAAAGACTGAACGGTGTTCTCATCAACGGGCTTATCCTCTTTCACCTTTCGTATGCCTCCACTACGGCTTTCGTTCAAACGTGGACCCGTACCCGGCCTGATGGGCTTGTTCCTGTTTGCTCTGAAGGACGAATCTTCCTGGTGAGTCTTTGCGGGTATAAGCTTGCCTTCAGACACAGGTTCATCGTCCGATACAACCAGCCAAACCATGGCGCTTACTAAAACCAGCGCGAGGGCACCCAGGATTGCCAACCATCTCATTTCGTCACCCTCAACCTTGGCTGCGTTCTATTTCACACCACCAGCCTCTATGGATTTTAGCAAATCAATCACTTTTAGTATTTTTATACCTGCAGGAGATCTTCCGGCGCCACGTCGTCGACGCTTTTCCTGCATATTTTTCACGTCATCTGTGATGGTATTCATGAGGTTGTCGAAGTTTTCTTTCGCTTTTGCCTTGTCCAGTTTGGCATCAGCTGCAGCGTTACCCAGTGCACCCACCAATGCAGTGGCGTACCGCACCAGACCTCTGTAATCATCGGCTTCATCGGAGTTCATGGCGGGAATGATCGATCGTCTCTTGGCATCCTTGATTTCAGAATCATATGCGCCCTTGGCCATCAACTTTGCCTGGACCCTCAAGTATCCAGCGATGGCCATCATCCTCTCTATGGTTTCCAAGACGGGCCCTGGGGCGGCGGCCATGACCATTTTGTTGTATGCCTTTTTCAAAGGATCGGAATCAGGCAATTCCAGGGCCATGTGTTTGAGCATTCTGTCCGAGATGGCCTTGCTCTTTTGCAGAGCCGTATCCAAAGGGATCTGATTGTTCCTGTTGACCGAATAGGGATCGGCACCATGGCTGACCATGATATCTACTATGCGTGCCGAACCATAATTGCGAAGCAAGACCACCCGGTGAAGTGCTGTGTCTCCGGTTCCGTCGCCCTTCTGTTTGAACTTGAGATTGATACCATTTTCCACCAGCAACTTCACCACTTCCCAGGAATCTTTTTGTGGAGTGTTGAGAGCATCAAAAATAGCGGCTCCATCATGGACATTGGGATCAACTCCATTGTTCAGCATGAGAGCAACTACATCTGCTCTTGCAGAAAGAGCGGCCTTGCACAGTGGCTCTTGGGCCTTGGTGTATTTCTGCTGGGTTTTTGCACCTTTCTTCAGCAGCGGCACGAGAGTATCCCACCGGTAATCGAGCGAAGCGTAATGCATGGGCGTATATCCACCTCCGCACTTCTTGTTCACGTCTGCCCCACCCTCTGCAAGAGCCTTTGCTACTTCGACTTCGTTGGGTGATTTTTCTTTTTTGAACACCAAGCACAGAGGCGTGTTGCCATCCTCGTCCACAAGGTTGGGATTTGCCCCCTTCTTCAGGAGCCAACTTATGGCCTTGGCCTGACCTGACTGGGCTGCAACATGCAGTGCGGTCATGCCATTTTCCCCTCTCGAGTCAATAGACTCTCCAGCTTGAAGCCAGGATTTCAGACCATTGATGTCCCCTCTCCTGGCGGCCGAAAGGCCTGCGTTCCCACATGCAGTCAAGCTCAAAGCCAGTGCTGCCATCAACACAGATGAAGAGATTTTTCGCATCTGGTACGACTCCTTTCCCTGCAAACCGTTCTGACCTACTTTGGTGATGGATTATAGCAATGGTGTCAGGTAGGGTCACGCCCTTTGTGTCACCTGTCAAACGAGCACTTATCGCGAGTTCATGGAGTTCCAGTTGTCAAGGAAAGCGTCGAACACGGTATTGTTGTTGATCCGCAACAGGGTCTCGTCATTTTCCCGCAAAGCTCCATAAGTGTAATTATGTGATCCTGTCCAGACGTAACGCTTGTGTGAACCCGAATAGTTCGGTGCGTCCACAAGGAGATACTTGTGGTGAATAAAAGGTAAAACTTTATACCTGTACTTTAGCCTCGGACGGCTGGCAAGGTATGAGATGATCGTAGAATTATCGTCATCTATGAGAATTCGAACGTCACAGGTAGCTGCCATGGTCTCCAGTTTGTCCACCAAATACTGTCTAGGTCCTGACCAGAACGCCATGGCGATACGAATCGTTGTATCCTGAGTGCAAACTATATTGTTCAAAATACTGTATATCGTATCTTCACTTGGTTCGGGATCACCTCCGGACCTGGGAAAGAAATAGACCTTTGTACCTGTGTCACCCAGGGTGACTCCATTAGGTCCGTCGTAATAGTTCAGGTTCTGTTGCTGCAATTGTAAATCCTGCCAGTACTGAAAATACGCACTATACAGAGCTTGATCATCACGTATAATGACGGCGTTGTTGTCGTGCCATAGTTGAGGATTGGAGAAATTCGCAGAGGACTGCAACACAGCCTTGGTGGAACCATCGCAAAGTCCCGAAGCGGTCATAAACTTGTTATGGTTTATTCGCAGCCCCATACATGAGTCGATGCAAATGGTAACTCTGTCGCTGCCAATACCATCGATAAGATTTTCAACAGCAGAGTAGCCCTGACTGACATCATCCACAACGACCCTTACATCTACACCTCGTTGTTGTGCTTCGATAAGAGCTGTGGCAACTCTGTTGCGAGAAAACGAATACATGGCCACCCGCAGTGTCTGCCCTGCCGGGGTTCCCTCGATAAAATCCACCACCTGGTCCTCTATTGTATAGTCCCGAGTCTCATCTCCCGGGTTTGCATCGTCTCCAAGCGTGAAGAAAACTAGCTTTTGGGCAGGTGCACTCGACCATGGGCAATACTTGCACTCGGTATACACATACGACGGGTCGCCAAGCAGTTGTCCATCGAAGCAGACCCTCTCCTGAGAATCGCAATTTGGGGAATAATCGTCGTTCCACAATAGACGTGATTGGCCATGTTCCAGAGGGCCTCCAGGCGCATCTGGGCAGTCATCATACTCGACTTGGGAATCATCCTGTACCTGGCTTGAACCATCATCCTGTACCTGGCTTGAACCATCGTCAGCCATTTCATCGCCAGCATCGGGAGTAGCACCCTGATCAGCCATGTCGTCGCTGGCATCGGAGGTAGCACCTTGATCAGCCATGTCGTCGCCGGCATCTGGAGTAGCCCCTTGATCAGCCATGTCGTCGCCGGCATCGGAGGCAGCACCCCGATCGGCCATGTCGTCGCCGGCATCGGAGGCAGCACCCCGATCGGCCATGTCATCGCCGGCATCGGAGGTAGCACCCCGATCGGCCATGTCATCGCCGGCATCAGGAGCAATATCCCGATCATGGATATCATTGTCCGTATCTGATGCAATCCCGTCTGCTGCATCTGGCGTTGTGGCACTACCTGTATTCGAGCAGGAATAAGTAAAAATCGCCATGCCGATGACCAGCCCCACAGAAAGAACCCACTTTTTCATCATTTCCATCTCCCAGCTTCAGTAAACCGCACTATGTGCATACTATCATCAATTGACTTCGGCATTAAAAACTTTGAAGAAAAGAAGGAAAAAAAGGAAAAAGGCGGAGGGAAAAAGGGAAAAAGGGACGAAAAAGGGGACGGAAAAAGGGAGGGACGGAGGCAGGGTGTCCGAAATTCGTACA
>JALVPF010000120.1:0-16756 GCA_027031935.1 Myxococcales bacterium
ATGGCGTCCCCCGTTTCCCCCGTGGGTATTCCCTGATAAAAAGTTCCGGTAATGATCGGAAAATTGTGTCTCAATTGTCTCATGTGTACAATAAATTGTACAAAAGTAGAAAAATTTACATAGCAGGTGTTTTTTTCGAGTTTCAAAAATGCCTTCTATCTTAGTGAGTTATTGCTAGTTGCTCCCTTGGTGTTTATTCATTTGTTTTTCCATAGTCTGATTGGCGTTATTCATAGCAAAATTCGGGCCAGAAGAAATAATCGCTGAACAAATAATGTTCGATGGGAACAGCTTCTGCATCATGGGCACAGTGATCCCTGGCGAGGAGGGAAATCACGCTTGTGCTTGATTACTTGAGCCACAGGAAGCAAGATGGTCCCATGGAATCAGCGGCCAAAAGAAAAAGACCCGGCACCGGGCTGTGGTTGTGGCTCAAGGCTTTTTTCGTCTGGTTTTTGGCGAGGGTTCTTCTGTTCACTGTACGCCTGAGGGTCAGGGGAGAGAAAAATCTACATGAGGCTCGGCAGGCCGACAGGCCCCTGTTGTTTGCGTTTTGGCACGGAAGACAACTGGGCCTGTTCAAGGCCAACCCGGAAGAGTCCCTGGCAGTGATGACCAGCCTGAGCAGGGATGGCCAGATGCAGAGCATGATATGTGAAAGGTTCGGGCTTCAGGTGGTGCGGGGATCTTCTTCCAGGTCTGGTCTTGCTGGCCTGCTGGCCATGGGTAAGAAATTGAAACAAGGTGTATCCGTGGCAGTGGCAGTGGATGGACCTAGGGGACCGGCCTTTGAAACCAAGCCTGGCATTGTTGCCCTGGCAAAGGTGTCAGCTTGTCCCATAGTGCCCATTTCCATCGGCTACCGACGCTCATGGGAGTTTGAAAGGGCCTGGGATCGTTTTCAGGTCCCCAAGCCATTTACACTGGCAACTGTTGTATATGCAAAGCCCCTGTTCGTTCCTGCCTCTTCAACCCGGCAGCAACTGGCCTCACTGACCGAAGAATTGAACAGCCGCCTTCGCCTCATCACTGAAGAAGCGGATCGCTCGACTATTGGCGGACAATCCGTATAGAATCGAATCCAATGTTTTTCATATATACAATCCTCGTGCACATAGGTTTTCTTTTGGCTTCGCCCTTGCTGCTCTTGCATCCAAAATTGCGACAGGGTATTGGACAGAGGCTTGGTAGACATTCTGAATCATGGCCCAGGCTGTCCGGTAGACCCAGGGTGTGGCTCCACGGGGCATCGGCCGGCGACCTGCTCGCCATTCAACCCATGGCTGCTGAATTGAAACGAAGGCGCCCTGACTGTGGCATTCTGCTGACCACTGTCACCAACTCGGGAATGGCGGTTGCGTCCAAGGGCCTGGTAGTAGCTGATGAGTTGGGATTTCTTCCCTATGACCTGCCCTGGTGCACCAGGAAGGTCATGCAAAAGGTAAGACCGGATGTTCTGGTACTGGAATATGCTGAGGTGTGGCCAGCTCTTATAAGGTCTGCCAAAGCGCTTGGTGCGAAAGTCATGATCACCAATGGCCGTTTTGACGAGCGTGCTCTCGGCAGGTATCGTCTTTTGTACACCCTGATCGGTAATCCATTGAAAACAGTGGATCTTCTCTGCATGCGTTCCGAGGCCGAGGCAAATCATGCATTGGCCATAGGAGCACCGAGGGAGCGGATCAGGGTGACCGGCAACACGAAGTTCGACAGGCTGGCCGTGGCATCCAGGGGGGACGGGGAGGACCTGGGCAAGCTGCGCAAGACGCTCGGGATTCGCCATGGTGATCTCGTGTGGGTTGCGGGCAGTACTCACGAAGGCGAAGAGCGGATTCTGCTCAGGGTTTTTGTGAAACTGCTTGCTCGATTTTCCTCTTTGCGTCTTGTCATAGCCCCCAGGTACATGGAAAGGGTAGGACGCGTGGCCTCCATGGTCAAGGATATGGATTTGACCTGCGGACTGCGCTCTGCGGGGTGTGGGCATGAGCAGGTCGTGATTCTCGATACAGTGGGGGAGCTTAGTGCAGTCTATGGGCTTTCCGACCTGGTTTTCGTTGGTGGTTCCTTCGTGCCACGAGGCGGTCAGAACATCCTCGAGCCAGCAGCATGTGCAAAGCCTGTTCTGTTCGGTCCACACATGGAGAATTTTGCAGACAGCGTCGCCATGCTCGTCGCAAGGGGAGGCATACAGGTAAAGGACGAGCAACAGCTTTATCACACCATGGCTGAACTGCTCATGCACCCGGAGGAAGTGGACAAGTTGGGCATGATGGCCAGGGAATCAGTGCTTGCGGTCCAGGGGGCAAGCAGGGCAAATATTGACGCCCTCATGGAGCTCATGGAAGGCGATGGTCATGGGCAGCCCTGATAGAATCCTGCTGATCAGGTTGAGCTCGGTGGGAGATTTGGTCCTGGCTGCACCGGTGGCAGAGCGTCTGCGCAGCGTGTATCCGCAATCCAGGATCACCTGGTTGGTGGATTCTGGTTATGAAAGCCTCGCCAGCTTGTTTACTGCGGTGGACGAGGTTGCGGTTTTCGAGCATCTTGCCCGGCATCGAGGGCCATCGGGGATAGGCAGGCTGGCACAGGAACTCGGGAAATTTGAACTTGTCGTGGATCTCCAGCACAAGCTGCGCAGCGCTGTATTGTGCTCTATTCTGAACCCGCAGAGAAAACTCTCCCTGGTAAAACGCAGGGGAGTGGAACTGTTGCGTGCCATGATGGGCCGCGATACGGTATTGAGGGAACCCCATCAGGCCATAAGGAATCTTTTGGTGCTAGAAAAATATATGCCGGGCGGTGTAGATCCTGATGATGGTCTCGAAGGTGTTACCGTACCGAAGGTGCGCCTGAGCCAAGAACTTGCGGTCGTGGTCCGGACCGAGTTCAAGGAGAGGTTTGGCCACAGGCCCATAGTTGGTATCGTTCCTGATTCGAGGCATTATACCAAGGCATGGCCATACGGACATCTGCAGGTTCTGGTAAACATGTGTATCGAACAAGGCTTTGGTGTTGTCCTCCTGGGAGGACTCGATGGAAGCGCGGGGGCTGATTTCGTCTCGCGTAGTTTTTCACACGAGCATCTATTGACAATTCAGGGCGAGGACCTGGAACATCTGGCTGCAAGGATAAGCGCATGTTCCATCCTGGTTAGTCCTGACTCGGGTCCGGCCCATATGGCGGGTGTTTTGGGGATTCCAACGCTGGTTCTGTTCGGACCCACATCGGCTGAGCGCTGGAAGCCCATGGGCGATAGGGTCGAGGTAATGAGCATGGGCCTTGGCTGCAGCCCTTGTTCCAATCATGGCAGCAACTCCTGCCCTTTGGGCAGTGTTGATTGCATGAGCTTGCTGAAACCTGAGCAGGTGTTTGCAAGGCTTGAAAAAACACTGGGGAACCAGTTTTCACAGGAGCCGGAATAGGCATGTTGAATCTCGAAGACCTCTGGTTCGAAAAAAGGCCATCTCTATTTACAAAGCTGCTGCTGGCCGGCTTGACACCCCTTGAAACAGCATACAAGGCTGGATTGCACATAGGGGCCAGAAGACAGAAGCCGCTCAGGGTTGATTGTCCAGTGGTGTCCATAGGCAACCTTACCGTTGGTGGTAATGGCAAGACCCCTCTTGTCATGGAGTTGGCCAGGATATTGGATGGGGAAGGCAAGCGGGTTGCCATAATCTCCAGGGGATATGGACGAAAGAGCAAGGGAACAAGGGTGGTGCATGTTCCGGGATCGTCTTCATCGGATTTCCGTGCTGCGGGTGATGAGCCAAGCCTCATGTCCAGACGCTGCCCCTATGCCTGTGTGGTGGTGGGAGAGGACCGGGTTGATGCTGCCAGACTTGCCGTCGAGACCTGGAAGCCAGATGTGATTCTTTGTGACGATGCCTTTCAGCATCGGCGATTATATAGGGACCTGGACGTACTCGCAGTGCATGCGCATCGTGGTTTTGGTAACCGGAGACTCCTGCCTGCAGGACCCATGCGCGAGCCCATGGCTGCAGCAAGCAGGGCGCAACTGCTGGTGTTTTCCTATGCCACGGACGAAGACCCCGCAGACCTGAGAGCAGAGCACGGTATAGATGATTCCATGCCGGCTGTTTGTTGTTCCATGGATGTCTCGGGCCTGGTAAACAGAGATTTTGAGATCACAACGGATCCTATGCCCGGGAGGGTCATCGCCGTAAGCGCCATCGCCAATCCATCGGGTTTTTTGGCCAGTCTCAAAAGCCTTGGTGTGGATGTGGTAGGTGATATTCGGTGGCGCGATCATCACAGGGCTTCGAGTTCCGAGTGGAAAAAAGTGGCTGCCCTGGTGGATTCCACCGGTGCTGATGCTGTGGTGCTTACAGAAAAAGACCTGGTCTGCCTGGGGGACATGGATGCTGGTGTGGATGTATTTGGATTGAGGATAGACGTGGAGTGGAGAGATGGCGCTGATCTAAACCTGGTCAGAGACATGCTCTTGGCTCTGTAGACAAAAAGGGAAGGATTCAACAATGGAGGACTGTGGGGCCGAACTGTTCGACACCGATTGGGGACCCTGCGGCATGGCATGGAACAGCAAGGCAATTTGTTCCATTGTCCTGCCTGGGGAAGACGATGACAAGACATTGGGGCGTTTGACTCATGCTTTGAACATTTCTGGTGCAACACGAAAACCTGCTTTTGTCAGCCATGCCCAGAGGCAGATAAGAAATTACCTGTCCACAAGGCCTCATTCCCTGAAGTCCATTCCCATAGATCTCTCTTCGGCGAGCCTTTTTGCAAGGGATGTTTACTTGGCACTGAGAAAGGTAGGTCGCGGAAAAACCGTAACCTATTCCAGTTTGGCTGAAATGGCAGGTCACCGGGGTGCTGCGAGAGCTGTGGGCAGGGCCATGGCCTGTAATCCTTTACCCCTCTTGGTGCCATGCCACAGGGTCTTGGCTGCCGGCAGAAAGCTCGGCGGTTTCTCGGCCCATGGTGGCGCCGAGACGAAAGCCAGGTTGCTGTACCTGGAGGGAGTGGTACTCAACCCGGAACACCACAGGGGAATGCGACTGGTCAGACGCAGGGAACCTGCCCTCGGAAAGATAATGTCCAGGGTGGGGCCTTACTCACCTACCTTGGGATCCACGAAGAGGCCATACGACGCGCTGGTGGAGTCCATAATATATCAGCAGTTGTCAATGAAGGCTGCAGCCACCATCGCATCGCGGGTGCGTGCCCTGGGCAAGGACGGAAGGTACCCCGACGGGCAGATGTTGGCGCATATCTCCGATGGCCGCTTGCGGCACTGCGGCCTTTCGAGGCAGAAAATAAGCTACCTGCGCGACCTGGCAGGACGTGTATCCGATGGACGGCTCAATCTCCGTCGTCTTGGAAGAATGGGAGACGAGGAGGTGCTCGACACACTGCGTGAAGTCAGGGGATTTGGTACATGGTCCGCGCAGATGTTTCTGATATTCCACTTGGGCAGGCTGGATGTCTGGCCGGTGGGCGATCTTGGACTCAGGCGCGCCATAGCGACCTTGACGGGTTTGGACACATCTGATGTACAGGTCCTGGAGAGCTATGGGGAAAGCTTTCGTCCATATCGCTCCATTGCCACCTGGTATCTGTGGCGGTACGTGGATGTCGGTGGTTTGGCTTGACGTTGACCAGCGATAAATCCGGTGCTAAGTTCGCACACTGCGAATTATTCAGTTAGGCTTTGGCTGGAACAACAGATTTCAGAGGTGCTGTCATGACAAGGAAAACGCTTTTTTTCATACTTGCTGCATCTTTCGCGCTCACCGCGTGTGGGGGCTCGTCAGCAAGGGTCAAGAGCGAGCGCAAGAAGGTCAAGGGCGATCGTACCATGGTGTCCCACTCCGATGGTGTAGAGCCCATCTGGATACAGGAGTGTCCTGCCAATACGGAATATACCCTGGTTTTTTGTGGTGAGTCCCATGAGAAACCCAGCCAGAAATCAGCCTACACGGAGGCGCAGGCAGATGCCCTGGGTAAGCTCGGAAGGTTCGTGGGGCAGAAGATCGATGCCAAGCTGGCTCCCGATGGCAAGGGTGGTTACAACTTCCAGATAGAGGCAGAGGGTGATTCCAACGTGACCATCAGGGGCGCTTGGGAAGGGGAGCGCTGGTGTGAGGAGTATGATGGACCAGGGGGAAGGACTCACGACTGTTACGTCATGGTGACCTATCCCAAGTTCGAGTATGACAGGCTGGTGGGTACTGCGAGAAAGGTTGCCAGGCAAAGGATACAAAAAGCCAGGGACCTTTTTGGCCAGGCCAAGGATTTGGCTTCGAAGGGCAAGCATCAGCAAGCCTTGACTCTACTCCAACGTGCAAAGGAACTTTTGTCCAAGCTTCGTCAACCGCAGGTCATAGATGGCCAGTCCAGCGAGGTCATGGCCGAGCAGATCATGGCTGATTTGAAGCAGGAGCAGCAGGCGGCAAAAGAAATTCTCAGCACTGCCTTGGTTGTCGTTGGCCTTACCGTGGATGGAAAGCTCCAGACTCGAGGCAGGCTGTGGTCAGCGATTCGCAACAAGGTACAAAAATGGGTTGTGGATTCTGGCCTGAAGATCCGTCCAGGGGGTATACCCACCGGGCAGGTCAAGGCAATCTTGAGCGGTGATGACGGGGCGGCTGCAAAGGCCGCTACGGACAAGGGTGCAGGCATGCTGCTGGTGCTGGACCTGAAGTGCAACTTCAGCAGTGAGTTGGATGGCGCATTCTATTCGTATGCCGAAGGAGGCCTCAGGTTGATCCGCACTGCGGATGGACGGGAGATCTTCACGGCGGAATTGCCTTCTACCAAGGGAGGGCACATCAGTAAGAATAAGGCAAACAAGAAGGCCATCGACAATCTTTTGAATGAACGTGTCAAACCGGCAGTCAAATCTGCTGTAGGTAAAATTTCTGTTTCTTCCTGATACAGAAGTATCGTGAGGTGAGTTGAAATGAGATCTGTAATTGTTGTTGTCCCCGTGATTTTTGCAGCAAGCCTTTTGATCGCCGGTCCCCAGGCTGTTGCGGGCCCAAAGCCCAAAGTGGAAGTGGGCAAGGCAGCCCCCGACTTTTTCCTGAGGGACGTACAGGGGATAATGCACAAGTTGAGTGACGTTGCTTTCAAGGGCAAAGATACATCCTGGAAGAAGAAGAAAAAGGTTCTCCTGGATTTTTTCAGAACAGATTGCAAGCCCTGCATGAAGGAATTCCCGGAGGTGGTAGCTTTTCACAACAAGCACAAGGACAAGGTCCAGGTCATGATGATAGCCCTTCTGGAAGAAGAAGAGGGCAGAGAGAAGTTGAATCAGTGGCTTGAAAAGACCAAACCGCCCTTTCCCGTGTTGGTGGACGCATACGAGACGGTCGCCAAAAAGTATATCCTCAAGGGTGACACGGTATCGCTTCCATCCATTTTCCTCATCGATGAAGACGGAATCGTAAGGGCTTCCCTGGAGGGGCTGAGCAAGGATCTGGAATCAGAACTTGCCGGCTCCATGGCTTCTGCCTCATCGTCTTCTGCCCCATCGCCTTCTGCAACAAAGAAGTGACAAGATCTTCCGAGAGTATTGACGGGTGTACTTACTGCTGACATGCCTTAGCATGCTGTTTCGCATGATGCCCTGGCGCTTGGCTTCATGTACAGGTCGTGCTTTGGGATGGATCTGGTTTCACCTGATCCGTATCCGGAGAAGGGTCGCCCTGGAGAATCTCGAAATTGCCTTTCCGGACATGGACGAGAGAAAAAGAAAGCGCATAGCAGCTGCTGCTTTTAAAAACATGGCACTGGGGGCGGTGGAAATGCTCCGGGCACCGTCCATGAATCGGGCGAGTGTGGAAAAACAGTTTGAGATGCTTGGACTTCAACACCTGAACAAGGCCATGGAGGGGGGCAAGGGAGTCATTGTCGTAAGTGCACACTATGGCAATTTTGATCTTGCGGCATGTGCTGCTGCGATACATGGGCTGGATGTTTGCGCTGTTACCAGGCAGCAGTCCCAAAAGGGCATCAACAGGTTCTGGATGCAGGTACGCCAGGCCTGTGGAGTCAGCTTGTTTCCTGCAAAGGGTTCCGCATGGAAAATCAGCAGGGCATTGAAATCAGGGCGCATAGTAGTCTTGGTAATCGATCAGCATATGCCGCCCGGCAGGGGAATACCGATCGCTTTCTTCGGCAAGCTTGCTTCCACCATTGACGCACCTGCGGTCTTGTCATTGACCACAAAGGCCCCCATAGTCCCGGCCCTGGTCACTCGTCTGCCAAATGGCAAACACAGCCTGGTGTTCGAGCCGGCCCTTGAAGAAAGACAGGACCTGGATCGCAAGGAACAGGTGGTGTGGATAACCAGACGTTTGAACCAATGGCTCGAAGATCGTATAAGACAGTATCCTGAGCAATGGATCTGGGTGCATCGCAGGTGGAAGCCACTTGGCCCACAGCTGTGAGCATACAGGTTGGCCTTGCTTGGCGGGTTCAGGGAGACACGCATATGACCGTTGCGGATGCTTCTGAAGTGTTGAGAATGTTTTCAGGAAAGAAACTGCTCGTCATTGGTGACCTGGTTGCTGACGAATACATACATGGCACCACCAGCAGAATTTCCCGCGAGGCCCCTGTTCTCATAGTCCGCGAGGATGACAGGGAGGTGAGGCCAGGAGGGGCCGCAAATGTGGTCGCCAACATAAGGGCCATGGGAGCAGATCCAATACCTGTGGGACTTGTTGGAGAAGATGAGGCAGGCAGGGTTCTGCTGGACAAATTGAGCGAATCGAACATCGATTGTTCAGCAATATTTGTAGACCCGGATCGTTTCACCACCACCAAGACACGAGTGTTGGCCGGGGGAAGAAATACGGTCAGGCAGCAGATGATTCGCCTTGACAGGCTGAATACCAATCCCGTGTCCGACGAGACTCTCCGACAGATGGAATCGCGCTTGACCATGGCCATGGATAAGGCATCAGCCATTGTGGTCTCGGATTATGGCGAGGGAGTGGTTCAGGATCACATGGTGAAAATGATCTGTGATCTGGCCAAACAAGGTGTCAAGGTCTTTGTGGACTCGAGGTTTCGTGTTGGCATGTTTCACGGGGTCAGTACCCTTGTTCCAAATGAACCGGAGCTGGTGGCTGCCGTGGGCCATGAGATAGCTGATCCTGACAGCCTGGAGCGTGCTGGCAGGTGGTTGCTGGAAAAGACCGGCTCCGGGGCTGTGCTTCTCAAGAGAGGCAAAAACGGCATGGCATTGTTTGCCCCCGGCGTACCAACGGAGTTTGCACGGGCCTTCGGATCGGCAGAGGTTGCGGATGTAACCGGAGCCGGAGATACGGTACTGGCGGCATGGTCCCTGGCAAACGTGGCCGGTGCAAGCGCTTCGCTTGCCATGAAGATAGCCAACGCCGCAGGCGGTATAAAAGTGGGAAAGGCTGGCACCGCTGTTGTGGAAAACAGGGAACTGGCTGCCGTGGTACAGGATATTGACTCCTGAGACCGACTGACGGGAATACGCCATGTCAATGGACAAGATCGTAGATTTGGATTCCTTGCCGGAGATCTTGACATCGAGACGATCCGATGGCCGTGTAGTGGTGCTGACCAATGGTGCGTTTGACCTGCTTCACGTAGGTCATGTGCGATATCTACAGGCTGCCGCAGCCTTGGGCGATATTCTAGTGGTCGCTGTAAATTCGGATGAGTCGGTCAGGAGACTAAAGGGGCCAAGTCGACCCGTGGTGGGGATCGACGAGAGGACCGAGATGTTGGCGGCCCTGGAGTGTGTGGATTTTGTGGTGGTTTTCGAGGATGATGACGTGCGCAAGACAATAGAATTGCTAAGGCCTGACATCCATGCAAAGGGAACGGATTACACCCCGGAGACCGTACCCGAGAGGCAAGTGGTGTTGAAATACGGTGGCAGGGTCGAGGTGGTAGGTGATCCAAAGCGCCATTCCACGTCGGAACTGATCCGAAGTCTTCGCAACAAGGAGGCTTGAGGTGCAAAGACCTTTGCGAATATTACATACCATTTCACTCAACCGCTTCGCAGGACCGGCGGAAGCTGTCGTACGTCTGGCCAGGGCACAGTCGCGGTGCGGTCATGAAGTTGCCATCGCCATGGACACTTTCAAGGAAGGAGACCTGCGAAAAAAAACCGAGGAGTTCGGCATACCGATTGATGACAGGTTTGTCTTGTCCAGAAAAGCAGGGTCCATATTTCACATGAGGGATGTTTTGACCTTCAAGAAAATCTGGATGGAATCCGCTGTGGACATAATCCATTGTCACAAGTCTCACGATCACACCCTGGCGGCCATCTCACGTCCGTCTTCGACTTCCACGAGGCTTGTCCGTTCCATCTTCAACGAACGTGCTTTTGACACCAAGTATGCGTGGCAGCTTCGGAGGACAGATGGCCTGGTGACCATGGATAAATCCATTGGGAAGGAGTTGTTGAACAAGGGGCTGATAGACAGCTGGAGAGTCTTTTTATTGTCAAAAGCCGTGGACCCCCATGTCTACAGACCGGGCAAGGGAGCTGAAGAGGTCTTGGAAGCACTTGACATCGCGCCTGGTTCGACAATTGCCGGCCTTGTGGTGTGCGATGAGGACCTCGATGACCTCAGGCCTGTTCTGCAGTCCTGGGAGAAGGTGCTGGAAGATGTCCCCGGAGCTGTCATGTTGTTGGTGCACGTGCGTGGTGACAAGGACAAGGACGGGTTTGTGGACGGGATGCTCTCAGGGCATGAATCGGTTCGTTGCATGCATGTAGACATGTGCAGGCCCGAGATTTACAGGGCCTTTACCCTCGAGATTGTCATGCCTCTGGGTGAGCGAGGGAGCACTGCCTGTCATCGCCATGCATTGGAGGCCATGGCGTCCAGTGTGCCCATCGTGGTTGGCGGGGAGAACGATGCTGCCGGGCTACTGCATGGAGGCGGTGGTGTTGTCGTAGATGCGGGTCAACCAGCTTCGCTGCAGCATGCATTGGTGGAATTGTTGTCTGATACCAGTAAGGCTGCTGATGTGGGTTCTGAGGCCAGGCACGAAGCTACCCATGAAAATGCCATGGATCTGCAGGTAGAACAAATCGCCGAATTTTACCGTACCCTCTTGGATGGTGTAGGCTGATTATTTCTTACAAAGAGTCTCCCATGGGATATAATCATGAACCTTGCAGCAGGAATCTCGAGATTGCAAAGTTTTGATGGTCGGTTGGAGGAAGGCACCAGGTGAGGCAGGAGAGCAAAAAAATCAGGTACGATCACGTTTTTGAGGGCTCATTCAAGAAGGTGCTGATCGTCCAGATCTCCTCTGTTGCCAGACTGGTTTGTACTTCGTCCCTGGTGCATGATCTGAAAGAATCTTCAGGTGCTCATGTGGCACTGCTGGTCAGGCCCCATTGGGTCGAAGTGGCACAATCCATACCAGGGGTGGATGAGGTCATCCCTACAGGGAAAGATAGAGCTGACATCGGCCTTTTTGAAGCGGTGTCGTTGGGGCGGGCATTGGGTAGGAAAAATTTTGATGTTCTGATTGCACCGGACTCCACCTTGCACCTTGCCTTGCTTGCAGGCCTCTCCGGAACAAAGGCGCGCATAGCTTATCGATCAGGCATAGGGAGGCTTTTTTACAATTTCAAGGTCAATGCCAATATGCGCCAGTCATGCCTGCAGCTACGGGATCAGGATCTGCTCAGGATCTTGCGAATCGACTCTTCCCAGAACAGGTTGCGCATGAAGGCTCCTAAACGCATGGATGAGTATCTCGCTGATTTTTACTCCAAGAACAATCTTGAACCAGGCGAAAAGATGGTGGCATTTTGTCTGGATTCTCCAAGGCCCGTCATGAGGTGGCCTGCCGTATACTTTTCTTCTCTTGCCCAGTCATTGCTGGCCCGGGGTTTCAAACCGGTTCTTTTGGGGATTGGGTCCAATCGGAAGATTTCTTTGGAGATCATAAAGTCTGTGGGCCAGTACTTGCCCTCATACTTCAGTGATGAGTTGAGCAGGCTGGGGTCCGTTTTGAGCAAATGCTCCATGACGGTGGGGGGTGACTCAGGCCTGGTGCATATGTCTCGTGCCCTTGGGGTCCCTACGGTGCTGATATTTGGTCCGTCTGATCCACGCAGGTTCCACTACGAAGATCACACGCGGGTTTTATACTCATCGGTCAGGTGCCAGCCATGCTCCTATAGGGGAAACAAGCAATGTCCGGAAAGTCACCACGACTGCATGCGCCTTGTCAGCCCGGAACGAGTCATGGAAGCTCTCAGGCAGATCGCTGATTTGCAGACCCCTGTTCCTCTTGCAGCCCAGGTGGGTGAGGGTGAGATTCGCAAATCCGAGAGCATTCCTTTGCGTTGACATGATGGCGAGTGTTCCATGAAAGGTATGAATCGGGCAGACAGGTTGGCCTTGGGGTGGATTGCGCGGAGATTGTTTTCCAGGAGAGTTGCGCAATACACGCTCGATGATGGTCCGGATAGACTGCTCCTGGTGAGAGTTGACGAGAGGGTAGGCAACATGATCACCCTCCAGTCCATTATGGATGCCATTTCATCCAACTGGCCTTCATGCAAGCTGGGTCTTTTGTGCTCCAATCGAATGGAACAGGTAGTTTCCAAACTGGATGGACTTCATCTTGTCCATGCTTTGGACAAGCGCTGGTTTTTCAAACATCACGCAAGGTGGCGAAGAGTCATCGGGGAGTGTAGAAGAGCCAGGTACGAGGTGGCTGTGGATGCAAGCGCCTGGCACGAGTTTTCTTTTACACACGCTGCTCTTGCCTATTACTCGGGCGCTCCTGTGAGGATTGGATACGAAAGAGAAGCAAATCTTTCAGGCTTTCATACACACCTGGTAAAACCGGGGCCCTCTGACGAACATGAGCTGGCCCAACGCATGAGACTGCTTGCGCCCCTTGGCTTACATGTACCACCGCCCCAACTGCGAACCAGGCTTGGGATGGAGAGCGTGGGAAAGTTTTCAAAATGGTTGCAGTCCTTGAAGGTGAACGCTCCACGCATAGGAATATGGGCAGGTGGACGAAAGCAGGAGCGCAGGTGGCCTGTGCCCTTCTATGTTCAACTGGCCAGGAGTCTGCAGCAGAAGTTTGGCGCCACCATAATCATTCTTTGGGGACCGGGCGAAGATAATATAAGGGAAGCGCTAGCCTTTGCCTTGCCTTTGCAGGCAGTTGCTGCACCCAAGACGGATCTGGATGAGCTTGCAGGGCTCATGAGAAACTTAGACCTGGTGGTCACAAATGACACTGGACCCATGCACCTTTCGGTTGCCTGCGCAACTTCCACCGTGTCGCTTTTTGCTTCAGGAGAGCCCCGTCGATGGGGACATCCTTATTCATTTGTAAGGAATGTCTTTTGTCCCGGTCAGGACCCTCAAGAGATAAAGATGGCCATGGACGCCTGTACCGAGTTGCTTACAAAGTGAGCAAACGGGCAATTCCATCTGAAGAATTGCCATGGAAAAATATCAAAACAGAGACTTGAAAAAAGAAAGAAGATTCTGGGCCTATGATTTCCATCAAGGCTATTGACTTTGTGTAATTAGACACCAAGTTGTTGAGTAACCTTGCAAGGAGGTGCTGACATGAACAAGCTATTTCCAAAAAATGTTCACTCCGTAGAAAGAATCTTTCGTTTTTTGCTGGGGGCATTCATATTCAGTCTCGTTTTCTGGGGTCCCAAGAGCCTTTGGGGCTTGCTGGGGCTTATGCCCATGATCACGTCTTTGTCTGGAAGCTGCCCACTGTACACCATTCTTGGTGTAAGCACTTGTAAAGTCGATTCAAAATCTGCTTCATCCAAGGGCGTCTCTCAAGGAGACCTTGCCAATTGAGGGTGGGCGAAAGCAAGTGGACCAAGTGGACAGAGAAATATTGGCCCGGCATCATTGTTGCCGGGCTTTTTTTCTTCGGTAAGCAAGCAGCAGAAAAACAAGCAGGTATGATGAAGAGAATCCACTCGCAGTGTTTTCCGACCTGCAGCCACATCCTCCCTGGGCCGAATCTTCGTCCGTGAAGCCGGCATCCTGGCCTGGTGACCCGCCATCGTCTGCATTGTCATCAGATCCGTCAGGGCGAGCTTCGTCAGCCCCTGTCCCTTGGTCACTGGGCATATCTGCGCCATCTGCCCGATCATCAGTGATGTCGTTGGCGTCCGCGTCGAGAGAATCACCGTCGTGGGCATCCAATGACTCTCCATCGTCATGGGGTTCGGCACAGATGGAATTCATGCATTGGAAGCCCGGGGCACATTGATCGTCCTGTGTGCATCGGGATAGACATGCACCGTCTTGGCAAAGGTAAGGACTGCAATCCATGGTGCTCCCGTCAGGGAGCCAAAGGGTGAGGTCATCCTGACAATGTGCTTGCTGTGTGTCGTATTGACCCTGGTAGACCACGATTGAGCGTGGAGGGATCTCGTCGTCGAACTCCGAAGCAGGACCCAAGTCCACGGATGCCGTGGAGATGGAGTCATGTGAAGCGGCGCTTATCCATGCCTTGTCCAGTGAGGATGACATGGCAGGAGAAATGCTTACATGCACGTTCTTGGATTCGTAGGAGTCGTTTACCACGAACACAGACAGCCTGTTGTCTGGGGACAAGGTGGAGGTGGCAAAGACACGCTGGGTCTCTACCACGGACCATGTCTGGGGACCCGCCGTGGCGTCTATGCCTCCTGTGACCGTGGTGGAAACCACGTCGGAGTCCCGTGAAAGCCTCGATGCCACGAGCTTGAAGGGAAAATAGTTGACCGCAACGGGGTGCACCTGGCCCATGGGGGCGGTTTCCCAGTCGAATCCGGGATATGAGACCATGGTCCATTCGTAGTGCGTATTGAATGACCACTTTGCCACAGCCTTTACCCCGCTTACCTGAAAAGCTCTAAGGGCTCCTTCCAGGATGAACAGGGACTGGTCGAAAATGGGAGGGTTTTGCTTGTAGGGCTTGGAGCCCAGCTCCCCTATGAAAACAGGTTCTATTTGTCCATCCATGTCGTACTGGCGTATCTGCTGGTTCGTGTCATGCAGGAGCTTGTCCACAAGCCTGTGTTGTATGGTCCCCTGGTTCTGATCGTGGGGATTGTTCGCGTCATAGTCAAACACGCTCCAGTATTCGTGTATGGAGATGGCGTCCATGGTGGGATCACCGTCGGGCCAGTCTGTTATCTCACCATCGAGGCCATCCGGTGGTTCCAGGTATTGTATGACTCCACGTCCTACCATCTCGTCCCAGTTGTCCATGGCGTGGCCGGATATGGGACAGTTGCGAAAGAAAGGAAACGACTCCATTCCTATGGATGCGATCTCGTCCATTACGTCTGTACCGCTTGCCTGGTCGTATGCCTTGAGATGGTCGACCACCTGCTTGTAGAGAAAGTTCATGGTGCCTGGATAGTCGAAGTTTATAAACTCCTGGCCAGGGTGACCACCACCGGGCTCGTTCCACGCGGCCCAGAATTTCACGCAGGAGTATCCCTGCCCCTGCCTGGCCGAGGTCTTGAGGTAATAAATCATGGCAGCCAGGTTCTCGCCGAACTCCTGGGCGTCAGCGTTAAACCTGGAAAAGGGGATGGGTGGTGAATCGGGATCGGAATAATAGCCCGGGTTCAACCAATCCTTCAAGGCCACCTCCCAGTTGTTGAACTCCAGCCAGATGTCGTTGGCCTCGCAGGTGTCCAGCAGGCTCTGAAGCCCATAGAACAATCTTCCATCACCGTTCCAGTCAAAGCCGCCGAAGTTGTTGGCCAGGAAGGTCGCAGGCTGTGTCCATGGGGTAGAGTCGTCGTTGCTTCGTTTTTCCCATTCGTAGTACTGAGGCACCACCCGAATCCATGACACACCGGAATCCTTGAGCAGATTGAAAAAAGCCTGCCTGTCAGACTGGTCTTGCGGAACGAAGGCTGTGGCGAAGTTCAGACCAATGCCCAGAATGTCCGGATTGATCACCTGGTCGGCCGAGACTTGTATCCGGGTCGCAGTATTGGGATCCTGTGAAAAGTAGGCAGCAACACTCTTGTCGCTGTCCATGAATATGTACCGCTTGCTGCTGCCCGAGCCTGCACCATCCCACCTGTCGAAACTCCAGCCCTCCTCTGGTAAAGGAGTCAGGGTCACCATGGTCCAGTTGGCGTACTGGTAGCAACCGTCGCCGCATGATGTCCCCTCGGGGCTGAATTCAATGGAACCTGCACCTGTAATGCTCACCTGCAAATCGTATGAGGCTTTGGCCGGCAGTGCGAATGTCAGCACTACAAGGGCAGTGAGAGGTGCCGCAAACCATGAAAGCAAGATTTTTTTCATGAGGATATTCTCTCACAAGCAGGAAAATCTGTACATGCCTGCATGCCAGGTCACCCAGGTCATGTCTATCGGTAAATTGAAGGCGGCAAACAACTATCAAACAACAACGGGCACTGTCACTTGATTCTGCACGGGAGTATAGATGTCAACATCAATATCAGGAGTTTCTATTGAAACGACCAGCGAGTATCTCGTTGTTCGATTCAGCTTCTTCTCCTTCCACCACCCGCCGACAGGAAAGACGCCAATCAGGTTTCGCTGTGCCAAATCGGAAGCATAACCTTCCCAAATATCAGAGTGCAGCGAACCTTTGTCTCGAAGGTTCGGCCCTAGCACCCATGAGCTAGGATCTCCCCTGGTTTTCGCATCTTCATCCTTGTCTCTGGCTTTCTTGTTCAAGCGCTTCCGGAAATCATCTCGACTTTCATCTGGCGTATTCA
>JALVPF010000120.1:16766-17695 GCA_027031935.1 Myxococcales bacterium
CTGGATTTGGCTCGATAAAATATGACAGAGTAATTCTCATTCTGACCTGTGTGACGCCCAAGTCTTGCAGGACCTTCTTCGGCCAGGGCAAAGAGTGGAAATGGATGTCCTTGGTTTTTCCATTTTCAAATGGAGTGATGTACTCTTGGGTAACCAAGGTCAAGACGTTTCTTGCAGAAGCAATCGCCCGATGAAAATCGGGGATTCCATAGCCATATCGGCGCAATACTGTTTCAAAAGTTCTGCGAGCCCGGGGCGACTTGCTCTCGGGAATCATTGGCTCGGTCCAGCGAGCTGAGTTCACAGTCAATGCTCTGATGGTCTCGGGCCATGCACTGGGGTATTCAGCGGCAATTTGTGCGCACAATCTGGCAACCAGGGACACGGATGCGCTCGTACCACCAATTGGCTCAATGGCCAAGCGGGCCACATCTTTGCCCGTGGTTAGCACTGATAAGCAGTCCAGACCAGACGCCTCGGTATCTCCTGGACCGAGTGCCATATTGCCGCCTTCGAATACTATGTCGGGTTTTATCGGCCATTGACTTGCATAGGTGACCGATGTGGTTGATAGGGGTGACAATCCGCCCGGCACTGCAAGAGGTATCCAGCCAGCCAGCATAGGATCATCATTGTCTATAGTGCACTTCTCCGTGGATGCACCGACAGTCAGAGCGTTCCATGCCTGTCCGGGATCTTGAATCTCTTCTGTGTCACTCTCGTCCAGATACTTGGCAGTGATTGGACCTTGGCGGTTTCCAGCACAGAGAGCAAAGAGGCGCCGGACCTCCTCGTCTGTCGCATCGACACCTGAAGCCAAGGCATCAATTGCCGCAGACCATGTTGTTGGCACACCGCGGTCAGCAGTGCTGCCATCAGTAATTGCCATCGAGAAAACCCGCCTGCGGTGCGGCGCTGTAGCCTCAACC
>JALVPF010000120.1:17705-18325 GCA_027031935.1 Myxococcales bacterium
GTGAACTGACGCCTCGATCACTACTCCGTACAATTCTTGAGGGTTGCTCCCGGAGGGAGGGAGGATCTTCACTGACTCCAGGATGTGTTTGAGCAGCACCTGCTGTGATGACAATAGTGGATCCATAAGGTCTCCCAACAGGGCCAGACCCGCCATGTTGGTGCCGTGTCCATCGTTATCATGCACACCCCATGCCGGGTCGTATGTGTGAAGGTCTTCGTTGGAAAGTGATTTGACCAACAGCGGATGCATACGATTGACGCCTGTGTCTAGAACACAGACCGAAGGTGGGTCATCTGCAGCCGGAATGAGCCGTGAATAAAGGTCCTTTACCCATTCCGCTTGTTCGGTCGGCGA
The DNA here is from genome assembly GCA_027031935.1 of Myxococcales bacterium. Taxonomy (GTDB): domain Bacteria; phylum Myxococcota; class B64-G9; order B64-G9; family B64-G9; genus JALVPF01. Next base: position 18,063 of record JALVPF010000120.1, read on the forward strand.
CATATCCACAAACCCCGACGGCGAGTCTTTTGCCTTCCTGAGTTCAGCGATATCACCCAACACGTCCAGAGATGAACTCAACTGCTGGGCCGTCCCAATGGCCAAGACGACAGTGCGATCAGGAAAGAGGCCGATGTACTTATCACTGGTAATCAGATTTGCGTCTTTTGCGAAACTCATGAAGCGTGACAATTCCATGCCGTCCGTCTTGCGGAGCAACACCTCCCATCTGAATTGCTGATCCGCCTTGCGGCACAGGGCTT
>JALVPF010000121.1 GCA_027031935.1 Myxococcales bacterium
TGGGAAATCTGATTCAATAGTGTGGGAGTACACCAGTGCAGGAGAAATACACCACAATATCAAGGCAATCAGGGGCCAGGGGAAGCACAGTCGCCAAGCAATGAAGCCTTGACACTCCATGAAAAATCTGATTTTTTCCCGAGGCATACATTGCTTTGGTCCACACCAGCCCGAGAGGAATTGAGATGATGAGACACCTTCCGTTATTCCTGTTGCTTTGCTTGGCGCTGGCACCCGCTAACGCGTTCGGAGTTGCATTTGAGCAACACACGTCCTGGCAAAAGGAACCCTGGCTGGAGACTGAAAAAGGCGTTAGCCTGGGGAAAGCCGTTCTCGAAATGGGAACGGGCTTCAGATACCTGCACAGCGACACGTTCTTCAACTCCAACGGCAACCTGGATACAGCACCTGCGCAATTCGATGTCACCACTTGGGACCTGTTCTGGCGCTTCGGATTCACTGAAAACTGGACCCTGTGGGGCAACATGCCCATCGTCTGGAGTGAACAACTGGACACGAGCAGAGCAAAAAGCGCAGATGGTAAACTGGGTGATGCCGAGACCGGAATAATCTACCAGTTTTTCCGTCGGAATAACCCTACCTTGTCCATGGGTGCATCCCTGAGGTGGAAGCTCCCCACAGGCAGCGAGGTGGTGGGCAAGAACAACCTCAACATCACGGGCACCGGCACCACCGATGTGGAGCTTGCCTACATAGGTCGGTGGCAACTGTGGAAATACGTCTCCCTGGGCTGGAGTGCCGGTTACAACATCAGGCTTCCGGGTCCTGTGCAGTATATCCTGGATCGAAACACATCTATCACAAACGCATGGCTGGATCTGGGTGACGAGATTCATGCGGAGCTGGATGTCATAGGGGGCATCGAGTATGTCTCCGTACAGTTGAGCGCCAGGTACACATACAGGATGGCATCATCCCTGGCCATCCCCGAATTTCGCGCAGAGACGGTTCGATGGACAGACCCGGCGACCGGAGACGAACACAGCGAAGAATTCCTTCTGTTCAACGGTGCGCAATACAAGGAATGGGACACGATTTCACCAACCGGACAGCATGTCTCCAGTGCTGGATACATTTTCACAATTACGCCCAAGATCATCATCAGACCCGTAGATTGGCTGGACGTTGTACTGTTTGCGCAGATCCACATGGCGGGCAAGAACAGCATCTACATTACCAACAAGGACGGGAACAACCCCACCATAGACAACTTCATGCCCATGGAGACATTGGGAACCCAGATGGGTATCGTCATTGGTGAAGTTGGTGCCCGGACCCTGGTCAGATGGTAGCTGGAAACACCCGTAAGAAAACAGAGCTCCCCTCGGAGGAATCATGAAATATAGCGCGCTTCGGAATGTACTGGCCACGTTGGCGCTGATAGGATTGTTGGCCACCCCCACTGTGGCGGACGCCAAGTTTTGGAGAGGCTCTTACGACAACTATCCCGATGTCAACTGGTTGACCATCGAGACCGAGCACTTCAGAATCCATTACTACCCGGAGGTGGAGTGGACCGCCAGAATGATGGCCAAGTACGCGGAGATTGCCTATCCCAAGGTGACGGCCTTGTTCGACTACCCCCTGAAGGAAAAGATACAGATCGTCATCAGGGACATGGAAGAAAACGCCAACGGATTTGCGGTTTATGGATCTGACTGGGTGACGGTCTGGGCCACACCTTTGTACTATGTCCTCCGAGGTCGCCAGGAGTGGATACCTGACGTCTTTGCCCACGAGTTTACTCATATCATTTCCTTGAAAGCCAACGACTGGAAATCCGAATCATCCATGATTCTCTTCGCCTCCGGTCTCATCGAAGACGGAGTACACAACATAGATTTCGGCGCGAGGGCCTTTATAGGTTTTGCCACACCATACTGGTGGACAGAAGGTGTGGCTGAGTACGGATGCCACATGGCCGGATTCAACTGGTGGAGTACATCGAGGGACATGCACCTGAGAGCTGCCGTGCTGGAAGACAACACCCTTTCGTTCGAGGAGATGTTTACGCCAGGCAACAAGGAGACAGGCTTCGACAGGGAAAAGGGTTATCAGCAAGGTTACTCCATGGGGCTGTATACCATGGAAAAATATGGCAAGGAGACCTATGCCCAGTTGGCACTGAACAATTCCAAGCAAGGCCACCTGGTCTGGGAAAAAAACATAGAAGATGTGCTCGGCATTGAAGGTCATCAACTATACAACGATTACATGAAATGGATGCGGGATCGTTATGAGCGACAGATCGCTCCCATAAAAAAGGACGAGCACCTGGGCGGAGAGCTTTTGATAACCTCAAAGAGTGAAGAGGTGGACATCACCGAGAAGCTTCCAGGCGGAAAGGTCAAGGTCGTCAAGGGCAAGGCAAAGCTGAAAAAAGGCTTCCCGTTCAACGAGGATGAAGCTCAAGCACTGATCAAGATGCGGGAAGGCGACCTGGAAAAGATCAAGGACGAGGCGGTCAAGGCTGAAGGCAGAAAATACATAGACATGCTCAAGAGCCAACTTCAAGCCTATAAAGTCGCCCATGACGAGCTTGAGGAAAAACTGGACGAGCAAGACGCGGATGAAGTCACGGAATACTGGAAAGAGCTGAAGCTTGCAAAAGAGTTCTTCGAAGGCAGGCAGATGCCCAAGGACCCAAAGCTGGCAGAAGCCTTTACCAAGGCTGACAAGAAAAGAGACAAGCCCAAGATTCAGTATTGGGACAAACGGCAACGCAAGGCATATTACGAAAAAGGCGGTGGCACCTGGAACATGATCCCCCGCATCTCTCCTGATGGAAAGTGGTTCGCCTATGCCGGTCGTCGTGGTGTAAGCCTTATTCCGGTAAAAGCCGATCAGTGGCCCCTGTTCACCGGCGAATATTTCAGCAACGCACGAAACATGGAATTGGCCGAAGCCACAAAGACGGTAAAATACGCTTCGGTTTTCAATGGATACAACATCAGCCCTGACAGCAAAAAGGTCATCTTCTCATCGCAGTATTGTGCCGACACCTCTTTGCCTTGTGTGAGCTTCGATTTGTATTACAGGTTCGACCTGTTCGAGTATGACATCAAGACCGAGGAAGTTCAGAAGCTCACTCACAGGCTAAGGGCCATACTGCCTGCATACTCACCTGATGGTCAAACCATAGCTTTTGTTCATCTCGAGGACGGTCAAAACTGGCTTGGGCTGTTTCCTGCCAACGCGCGGGAAGTCACCATAGACGGCAAATGCGTAATCGACGGCCAAACCCGCGAAAAGTGCATCAAGTGGTTATTCAAGAAACACGATGGTACCCAGCTTGGCCAGCCGTCCTGGAGCCCGGACGGAAGCAGGATCGTGTTCGATCTGTACAGGAACCACCAACAGGACGTGTGGATGATCAATGCAGACGGAACTGATCTTCATCCCATCACCTGGGACAAGGCGGAAGACCGCGACGGCAAGTTCACTCCGGACGGAAAACATATCATCTATTCGTCTGACCGAACAGGGATCTTCAACGCTTATTCCCTGGACCTGGAGACAAGAGAGGTCAGGCAGCTGACCAATGTGATCAATGGAGTCTTCACCCCCATGCTTACAGAAGACGGGGACTTGATCTTCTCCTACTTCACCTCTTACGGCTTGAGAATTTTTGGACTCAAGAAGGAAGATTTCTACAACAAGGTTGTGGATGCGGACTACAACGTGACACCGGAAGAAGTAGCCCGCAATCTAGCATACGAAGAAGCACTCCCGGAGATCAGGGACAAGAGCACATCCTATAGCGCATTCAACCCTTCCAACTGGCCTCCCATGGATGGCATTCCCCTGTTCATCTATGAACGACGCGGTATAAATGTCGGCGCGCAGGTATCTGCACAGGACGTGCTGGGAAAGCATATGGCCTTCGGGCAGGTTCTCCTTGGGGAGACATCCGACTATAGGCTGTTTTACGTAAACAACATGTGGTACCCACAGTTCATGGTGGGCTGGGTACACGTGGACTTTGCAGGAGATTTTGCACAGGGATTCAACACATCAGAGCTCGTGAACACCAGAGCAGAACCCCATTTCAATGACCCTCTCAGTTACAAATATCGCCAGTCGGTGGATTTCGGCATGGCAGGCATGAGTTACGATTTCGGGCCATACCTGGAAGCAAATTTCAGCTATCTGTACAGGTACTACACATCTCAAAGCAGAACGGATACAAAGAACGATTCCTTCCTAACGAACAACTCATACTCCCTGGGCCTGGAGTACAATACCATCATGCCGTGGGGTACAGAGGCTGACATCAACCCTAGAGGCAGACGAGTCTCTTTCGAGTACTTGTTTACCCGCACAGGCCTGCCTCAAAAAGAGTTTGCCGACGTGGAATGGTTGGGCCGCAGGAATCCACCGGGGGACCATTCCGATGACTACACCTACCACGAACTCAGCCTTGGATACACCGAGGCGATCCCGGTATCATGGTGGAATCCTGAAGGGAAGCACACCATAGAGTTGCACCTGCGTGGTGGATGGCAAAGCCGTAACGTGCACAGATGGGATGAGTTCTTTGCAGGTTCGCTCCATCCACTCAGGTATGTACCGACCCAGTCCACTACGAACGAATTTGCAGGTTATGAAGATTTCTCCCTGGGTGGAGAAACCATGCTGATTCTGGGCCTCTCATACAGGTTCCCCATCTATAGGCACATAGACCGGAAATTCGGGCCCTTCTATTTTGCGGCTGTCTGGGGCGAAGTCTTTGGAACAGCCGGAAACCTCTGGGGCTACACCGGAGAGTTCAACAGGGATGTTTATGGAAACATACAACGCAATCCTGAAAGCTACTGGGATCCGGATGTAAAACGTGGCTCGGTTCGCAGAGAGATTCCCTTCGTGGACATAGCGTCCAAGAACGGCAACTACATGCTGTTCGACGTTGGCTTCTCCCTGAAACTCAAGGCGTTCATGTTTGGCTATATCCCCTGGAACAGTTTCTTCAGGGTAGCATATGGACTCAACGACATAGTGGGCCAGTACGAGGTAAACGACGACCGGGTCTACGTGGATGTTTACCCCAACAATGCCAACTACGCCGAGAGCGAACCCAAGAGCCTGAGAATCTCCATAGGCATAGGCTCCGATTTCGACTGATCAAGACCCATTTCGAAATATCAATATTCCAGTGCCAATCTTGGCAGCCTTTCCATCCCATGGCATCACCGGCTGACTGTCAATCGCGAATAGTGAAACCTAAGTGATACTGGCAAAATAAAGTATCCGGCTCTACAATATTCCAATGCAGAAGTTTATTCAGATCGTTGTTTTCCTGTGCTTTGTGTCTGTGCTCATCACTGCTCCTGCTCTTGGACAAAATGCTTATGTCGACTATCCAAAAGTCGGGCCGCATCTCCTGTTGAAATTGAACGAAGCAAGAGCAGATTCCATTTTGTCCGTTGTGACCACCTGGGACACAGCCCCCCCGCCTGGGGCCGGAACATGTGTTGGTAGGGTCTGTACCAAAAAACTATCTAAATACTCACTGATGAAACTCCTCAAAGATCCTCTCCTCATGTCAGCTAGTTTACCCAGACTATACAAACCGAGGCTGGATGTGGCTGGTGTCACGACCGGTGCAGACATGGCCCACCAGAAGCTTGGACTTGATGGAAGTGGAGTGCTCATAGCCATCATAGACACCGGGCTGGACTGGACCCATCCGGACTTCATCGATGATCAGGGCAAAACAAGGCTTGCATGGCTGCTGGATTTAAGTATGCCGCCCCAGGGTATATATCCCGACCTGGAATTGCTGGGACGGGGTGCGGTTTTCTCGGCAAAAGAAATCCAACAGGTTTTGGACACGGGAAATGGACCTGCCATCGGAGCGGGACTTGACACCATGGGCCATGGCACCCACGTGGCAGGCATAGCCGCAGGAGACGACGATATCTATACCGGGGTGGCACCAGGAGCAAGGCTGCTGATAGTCAAGGCCTTTGATTCCGATTCTGGAGGATTCGCAGAGGACAGAATTCTGCATGCCCTGGCGTTCTGCCTGGAGATTGCGAGACGCGAAGGCAGCGCCTTGGTGGTGAATTTGAGCCTTGGAAACCAGATGGGGGCTCATGACGGGACTGAGGCACTTGAATTGGCACTACAGCAAATGACCGAAAGTACGGATACTCCCTGTGCGGTGACAGTGGCTGCAGGCAACGAAGGCCAATTGGCAATACACGCAAGGGCCGCCTTGCGCAAAGATGGAAGGCCTCTGCATCTGGGAGTGTTTCTTGCCAATACCCGGCAAGCGACTCCATCGAGACCAGCAAGCGTTGTCTTGGATTTTTGGTGGCGAGGCTCGAGCCTGGACGTCACGGTGTCATCCCCTGGAGGCTGGAAATCGGACACCATAGGTCCTGCCGAGTCTCGATGGGAAAGCAGTGCATGGTCTCCAGACGGACTGGTAAATATCGCACAACAAAAAAACACCTCCATGCATAATGGG
>JALVPF010000122.1:0-10146 GCA_027031935.1 Myxococcales bacterium
AGCGCAACCGTTCATGTCACTACTCGCCCTGAAGACCTTTTGTCCAGGCAACTGCTGGCGAAGAACACTGTATTTGCTCCTGCATATTCAGACTTTACGGCCGACACCTGCCAAGTGAAGATTCGTTCAACCCACAAGGCTGTTTTGGGGTTTGTCGATAGACTTGATGAAGACACGGTAAAGGTTTCCTTCGATTCTCCTCAACGGGCTGTAACACCTGGACAAGCTGTGGTTTTTTATAATGACGAGCGACTTGTCGGGGGCGGCGTAATAGAAGGATCTCTATAAACACACTTGACTAGCTTGCAAAATTCACATATAGCAATTTAACCATATGGAGGAACTGATGCCCCATCCCTGTGAAGATCCCAAAGCAGCCGCTGTGGCGGCAGAACTCTTCAAGGCCATAGCCCATCCCCTCCGCTTGAGAATCGTGGCCATTCTTTGCGAGCAGACCATGCATGTCAATGCCATGGCTGAGAGGTTGGGTGTTTCTCAGTCCACCTTGTCTCAGCAGCTACGCATTCTTCGCATGCGTAATCTCCTGGGAACAAAACGTGAAAATTCCCATACCTATTACAGGATCATCGAGCGGCACTTGCACGACATGATCCGCTGCATGGACTCTTGTCTCATAGACAGAGGAGAGAGTAAACCGTGAGCAAAATAACACGAAGGCAGTTTATCAAGATATCAGGTGCCACAGCAGGTGCGGCTGCAGCAGCAAGCGGTCTCATGACCCACTGGTGGGGTGCCGATGCACCATCGGGACCTGATCCCAAGACCGATGGCGACAAGGTTATCCCGACCTTCTGCGAGATCTGCTTCTGGAAGTGTGGAGTGTTGGCACACGTGAAGGACGGAAGGGTTACCAAGCTTACGGGCAACCCCAAACATCCGTTGTCCAGAGGAAGGTTGTGCCCCAGGGGTCTTGGAGGAACCGGACTGCTGTACGATCCGGATCGACTGAAAAAGCCCCTGGTCAGGGTGAAGAAGAGAGGCGAGGATGTTTTCGAAGCGGTCTCCTGGGACAAGGCCCTGGACGAGGTGGCGGAGGGACTGCTGAAATTGAAGGACAAGTATGGTCCTGAGCGATTGGCCTTGTTTACTCATGGTTATGGCGGTTCATGGTTCAAGCATCTGGTGAAAGCTTACGGTTCCAACAATATTGCTGCACCTTCCTATGCCCAGTGCCGTGGTCCGAGGGAGGTGGGTTATTGGTTGACTTTTGGCCAGGGCGTTGGTTCACCCGAAATGGTCGATATTGAAAATGCCAAATGTATTACCCTTATTGGCTCGCACCTCGGTGAAAACATGCACAACACCCAGGTACAGGAGTTGGCTGATGCCATTGGCAAGGGTGCAAGCCTGGTTGTCGTGGACCCTCGTTATTCGGTGGCAGCAAGCAAGGCCAGGTATTGGTTGCCCATAAAACCCGGCACTGACATAGCTCTTCTTTTGGCCTGGATTCACGTGATCATAAAACACAAGAGATACGATGCTGATTTCATAGAAAAATACGCCATAGGCTTCGATCAGCTCAAGGAACACGTAAAAGACAAGACCCCCGAGTGGGCCTATGCCATCACCGGTCTCAAACCGGAACTCATCAGGGATAGCGCCTTGTTCCTTTCGTCGTTCAGGCCGGCCTCCCTCATACATCCTGGCAGGCGTACCACTTGGTATGGCGATGACACTCAACGGCTCAGGGCCATGTCCATTATAGCGGCCCTGTTGGGCTCATGGGGTAGAAAAGGCGGTTATCTGATTCCGTCATCCATGGACATTCCCAAGTTTCCATACACAAAGTATACCTATAAACCAAAATTTGTCGCAGACAAACCCAAAGAGAGCCTCTATCCTCTATCTGACGAGACCCTCGCCTCCGGCTTGTGTGATGCAACCATTCCAGGGGTTACTCCCTATGACCTGAAAGGTTGGATGGTTTACGGAACCAACCTTCTTCAGTCTCTGCCCAACCCTGAAAAAACCATGAAGGCCATACAGGCCCTGGATTTCATTGTTTCCATCGAGGTGCTACCAGTGGAATTGACCGGCTGGGCAGATGTGGTGCTTCCCGAGTGCACGTATCTGGAAAGGTGCGACAATATATGGGCTCCGGCTTATAAACAGCCCTTTATCGCTGTCCGTCAGCAGGTGGTGGAACCCATGTATGAGTCGAAGCCAGGATGGTGGATAGCCAGGGAGATCGCCCATCGTATAGGTTTGGAAGATTACTTCCCCTGGAAAGACAGCATGGAATATTCCAAATATCGCGTCAAGGCTGCGGGCCTCGATTGCCACAAGCTCCAGGAGGACGGAGTCATACTGGGCAAGAAGGTTCCTGTGACCATAGAAGAAGGTTTGAGTCTTACCTTTGATACACCCAGTTCAAAAATTGAATTGTATAGCGAACAGTTGAAGAACCTCGGCTTCGATCCCCTGCCGGAGTACAGGCCACAGTCGCAACCTCCTCCTGGAATGTTCAGGTTGCTTACGGGCAGGGCACCCATGCACACCTTTGGCCGGACCTCCAACAACCGATTTCTCTCTCAGTGCTATCCTGAGAACGAAGTCTGGGTCAACGCGGAGGTGGCCGCCTCCTTGCCGGAGTTTGCCGACAAGCCACTCAGGACGGGTGACAGGGTGATGCTGGTCAACCAGGATGATGCCAGAAGCGGCCCTGTGAAGGTCAGGGTGACCCAAAGGATACGGGGCGACAGCGTTTTCCTGGTCCATGGTTGGGGACACACTGCCAGAGGTCTCAAGTACGCGTTCGGGCGTGGTGCCTCGGACAGCATCCTGACCACAAAGTTCAAGGTGGACCCAATCATGGGGGGCACGGGTCTCAACTGCAATTTTGTGCGTCTCGAACCTTGGCATGGCAAGACGGCCGGAGAACAGGAGGCCAAGGCATGAGCACTTCGAAGAATAACAGCTTTGGTCGACCAGGGGTTCGTTACGCCATGACCATGGATACTAGGCGGTGCGTTGGTTGCAACGCCTGTGTTTTTGCATGCAAGGCGGAAAACGCTCTGCCTGCCAAGGGCTTCAGAGATTGGATCACATATACGGTAAAGGGAAACTTTCCTGCCCTTAGTGAACTCATCCGCTCCGAGCGTTGCAACCACTGCAGCAATAGCCCATGTACTACCAATTGTCCTACAGGAGCAAGTCATGTGGGACCCGGGGGCATCGTGTTGGTGGATCGTGGGATGTGCACCGGCTGCAAGGCGTGTATCGCATCGTGTCCCTATGATGCTCGTTATGTCCACACGGATGGTTTCGTGGATAAATGTACCTTTTGCGTGCACAGGGTAAAGCGTGGTTTGGACCCTGCTTGTGTCAGCGCCTGTCCCACCAAGGCGCTCGCCTTCGGTGATCTGAACGATCCTGACTCTCATGTCTCGGAGCTTTTGCGTTACAGGAAGCACACGGTTCTCAAGCCGGAAAAAGGCCTGGATCCTAACCTGTTCTTCCTGCTTTAGGAGGCGACCATGGAAGAAAAGAAATTTGCCAATCCTTACCTGATGGGAATTGCTCTCGGGCTCGTGCTTCTCGCATCCTTTCTTATAATGGGTGAAGGACTGGGCGCATCAGGTGCAGCCAACAGATTCGCCTTGGCTGCTGCCGACAGTGTTGCTCCTGGCTATGTTGAGTCCAATCCGTACATGGCGGGCAAATTGACCGAAGGCAAGAGCCCACTGGATGCCTGGCTGATCTTCGAGGTGCTTGGTGTGTTCCTGGGAGGTGCTGTCTCTGCCTATACCGCTGGAAGGATGAGGCGTCGGGTTATCAAAGGTCCAAGGATTTCGGTCCGAGCCAGGCTGATCATGGCGCTTTCGGGTGGGATACTGATGGGCATGGCGGCCAGGCTTGCCAGAGGATGCACCTCGGGCCAGGCTCTATCGGGTGGTGCGTTGTTTTCGGTGGGCTCCTGGATATTCATGATGATGATTTTTGTGGGGGGCTACGCCATGGCCTATTTCGTCAGGAGGCAGTGGCTATGATATTCCCCATCGAGTCCTTGGTGTCAGAGCAATACGAATTGGGGCTGGTTGTGGCAGTCGCCATAGGCTTTTTGTTCGGCTTCGTCCTGGAGAGAGCCGGCTTTGGACGTGCCACCACCCTGAGCGCACAGTTTTATGGAACGGACATGACGGTATTCAAGGTCATGTTCGGCGCCATCGTCACAGCCATGATAGGGGTTGTGATCGCTTCGGGCCTGGGCCTGCTGGATTTCAAGGCCTTGAGCGAGAGTGCCGTGAGCAACACCTATATAGTGCCCATGCTCGTAGGTGGACTGGTCCTTGGCATAGGCTTCATCATTTCCGGCTACTGCCCGGGTACATCGCTGGTGGCCGCTTCGTCTGGCAACCTGGACGGGATGATGACCTTCGTGGGTGTAACCATAGGTTCGTTCATATACAGTGCCATCGAACCATCCATAGCAAGTTTTCATGACTCCACGGACATGGGCCAGTTGTTTTTCTATGACCTGTTCGGAGTGCCACCAGCCGTGGTGGCTGTTGGTGTAACGGCCATGGCTATAGGCATGTTTTTCCTGGCTGACAAGCTGGAGCCTGTTTTCTCCCGGAAGTTTCTCCACAGGGATAAAAGCCTGGATCGAAGACCACGCCTGGTGGCCTTTGCGTCGTTTTCCGTAACAGCGTTTGTGGGCTTGGGTCTGATGTTTGTTCCCCTTGGTGCCCAAAAACAGGGTCCGACCACCAAGGCTCTTTCCATCAGCCAATACGAATTTGCCAAGAGGCTTTTGGACAAACCCTGGAGCATGAGGATCATAGACCTTAGAAAACGGGATGAATGTGCCAAACAGAGAATTCCAGGCGCAGAATGTGTCCCCAAGGACAAGCTTGGGGAATTGGGGCTGGAGTACGCTCCCGGGGCCAGGGATCTGGTTTTGGTGGCAGCGCAGGATCTGGAAGTTCTGCCCAAGCCGGTCGAAAAATACAAGGGCAAGGTGTTTGTTTTGCAAGAAGGTTTTGATGGATGGACCAGGTTTGCTCTGCAGGACCCCCCTGTTCCCGGGGCTGATGCAAGCGAAGCCGACAGGAGCTTGTATGGATTTCGTTCAGCCCTGCGACAGGCATTGACGGGAGCACCTCCACCTCCGCCTCCACCAAGTGGAGTCAAGAAGTTCGTACCTAAAAAACGAAAGAAGGGCGGCGGGTGCGGTTGACCCAGGGGAGACGACCATGGAGGAGTTTACAATAATCAGAAACAGTTTGCATGTAGATCCACACCTGGATATCTGGGGATGGGAGATTTTTGTCTATCTTTTTCTGGGTGGATTGGCTGCAGGCATAATGATCATTTCAGCGATAAACGGTCTTGGCTACAAACAGGCTAAAGAAGACGGATCACCGTCATCCTGGTCCAGATGGGCACCGTTTTTGGCGCCGGTGGTTATTTCCCTTGGAATGCTCGCTCTGTTTTTGGATCTGGAGCACAAACTTTATGTTTGGAGATTCTATACCGCCTTTCGTATTACTTCCCCCATGTCCTGGGGAGCATGGATACTCCTGGGCCTCTATCCTGTGACAATACTGCTTGGCCTTGCGTTTTTAGAAGATAATGAAATCGAAAGCTTGAAGAGTTTTGCTCCAATCAGGTGGTTGAAACTGGGTGCTCTGCTGGAATGGCTGTGCAGGTTGGGAAGTGCATGGCGCAAGGTTTTGCTTTGGGCGAATCTTGCCCTTGGTTTGGGGCTTGGTGTATACACAGGGATACTTCTGGGTTCGCTGGGCGTAGCCAGACCAGCATGGAACTCCGCTATCCTGGGACCATTGTTTCTGGTGTCAGGTTTTTCTACCGGGGCCGCTCTGTTGATGCTCTTTCCCCTGAATCACAATGAACATGAAAGACTTCGGCGCTGGGACGCTTGGGCCATCGTCCTGGAACTGGCCCTGTTGGGACTCTTCTTCATAGGGCTTGCATCTGGTGATGGATACGATCGCATGGCATTGGAAATGTTTTTTGGTGGCAAACTGACTGCACTTTTCTGGTCCCTGGTGGTTGCAGTGGGCTTGCTGGTACCCTTGACCATAGAACTGACAGAAGGTCACAAGGGTATTCGTCCAACAGCCCTGGCGCCGGTGTTGTTACTTATTGGTGGTGTTTCTCTTAGATGGATCATAGTCTCGGCAGGATTGTACTGAATTGACGATGATATTGGCTGTTACACATTTGATATGGACGCGGGAGACAAGATAGATGCAAAAAAAGGTTATTCTTTATGCCTTGAGCACCTGCGGTTGGTGTAAAAGGACAAAAAGATTTCTTGAAAAAAACAAGATCGAGGCGGAAATAATCGATGTGGATTTGCTGGAGGGAGAAGAAAAGACGAGAATCAGGGAAGAGGTTGCCAAGCATAACCCTAGGCGTTCCTATCCAACCATTTTGATCGATGAAGAGGTGGTGCTGGGATTTGACGAGAGACGACTGATGGAGCTTCTGGAATTATGAGTGAAGACAAGATCAAACAACTGATCGGGAGGCTGGAAGAAGAAGCCCTAGCAAGCGGATATTTTCTCAATCCTGATAGCGAGCTGGTCCATGATTTGGTCGAGGGGCTTTTGACCAACACGGACAGGTATGGTTACATGGCTTGTCCATGTCGAGATGCCACGGGACAGCGCACAGAGGACCTGGATATAATCTGTCCATGTGATTACCGGGATGATGACCTCGATGAATTTGGAACCTGTTATTGTGCTCTTTATGTCAGTGAAGCCCTTGCAAAGGGGCAAATGCCCCTCGGTCCCATCCCGGACAGGAGACCGCCGGAAGGACGAAAGACTAAAAAATCCAAGCCATTATCTGATTCTGTGCCAAGAGCATTTCCGACTCCGGTCTGGCGCTGTAGGGTATGTGGCTACCTCTGTGCCAAGGAGTCTCCTCCCCTGAAGTGCCCCATTTGTAAAGCGGACAAGGACAGGTTTGAGAGATTTGCCTAGCCGTAGACTGGGCCATACCACACGCTCCAGGGTGATTTTCATCATTTGCGAGTGAAGCGCCATGACGACTCCCGCACTATTGAATCAGGGTAACATGCCCTTCTGCCGATTACTGTGAGACAGTGGAACACGGTTGTCTTTTTTGAGACACTCTGCTAAACGGTGTTTTGAGGAGGCATTGTTTGGATTTATTTGCCCAGTGGTTGTTTGGAACCGATGAACCCAGTGAACTCCAGGGGGCTGCATCTGTACGTTCCCTGACCGTCCTGGAAAAAATTCTGGATTTCATTGAAGAGGGAATCATCGTTCATGACGATCAGCGAAGAATCTTTCTGATGAATTTGGCTGCAGAGAAAATTACCGGATGGAATAGAGAACAGGCCCTTGGGCGTGACTGTCGGGAGGTTTTCCCTCCAGATGGCATCTGTGGGGCAAAGTGCAGGTTCCATCCGAACGGTGCAAGGGGTGCAGATGGAGATCCCGAGCATGAAATTGCGTTTGTTTCAAGAACTGGTGAGCCGAAGAAGATTCACATGGCTATCCATAAACTTCCCAACGGGCTACAGGGTGTTTCCGGAGTGTTGGCGGTAATGAAGGATGTGACGGAAGTCAGCCAGCTACGTTGGCAAGTCAGGGAAAAATACAGCTTCGGCGGCATGGTGGGGCGGTCGGGAGCCATGAGAGAGGTGTTTGAAACCATTCGGCAGCTTACCACCTCTGACTATCCGGTCATGATCACGGGTGAAAGCGGAACGGGCAAGGAACTTGTGGCCCGAGCCATACACACTGAAAGCAGAAGGGCTGGAGGGCCATTTGTTCCAATCAATTGTGGAGCTCTTCCTCTGAATATTCTGGAGTCTGAGCTGTTTGGACATGTAAGGGGAGCCTTTACCGGGGCTATAAGGGACAAGAAGGGCCGATTTGAGATGGCAGATGGGGGCACTTTGTTTCTGGACGAGGTGGGTGAGTTGGACCCGGTCTTCCAGGTTAAGCTCTTGCGCGTACTGCAGGAGATGCGATTCGAACCGGTGGGAGGGGAGCAAGAGGTCAGTGTCGATGTACGCATCATAAGCGCTACCAACAGGGACTTGAAGTCCATGGTCAACAAGGGGGAGTTCAGGCAGGATCTTTTTTATCGCTTGTGCGTCGTACCGGTCTCTTTGCCTCCCTTGCGTGATAGGGCTGCAGATTTGCCACTGTTGGCGGAGCAGGTTCTAGAAAGCGTGCGCAAGGAGTCCGGCAAGCAGATACGTTCCATCAGCAACGAGGCTATGGATCTGCTTTTGATCCATAATTGGCCCGGCAACGTACGAGAGCTGATCAACGCCCTTCAGTTTGCCTCGGTCAGGTGTGAAGGCGAAACAATAGAGGCCCGGCATCTGCCTCCCGAACTGCGATCCGGGAGTAATTCCGTGCCCCCCCTTGTCAGCGCCGGGAAAGATCCACATATTTGGGTTCGCAGCAGGCGTGGAAAACTGACGGAACACGATGTGGCACAGGCACTAAAAGAATCTGGAGGAAACAAGGTCAAGGCAGCAAAGCTACTTGGTGTAGGAAGGGCGACTCTTTACAGATTTTTGGCGGCGGCAAGCGAAGAGAAATGAGACTCATGGCGTACATTCTGTTGTATCCTTCTCAAGACAGTCTCGTGAGCACTGTCTCATTTGATGACCCCCAATTTTTTTCGGGTGCTTTCTGTCCTGGATAACTTCTTGTATTTATATGTCATTATCACAATTGCCGCTCGTGTTTTTATGGCATACATATTGCTTTATAAAAGCTTCAGGAAGCCATGTAAGGTTTTGCTTCTAGAATACGGAGGACTGTTAGATGTGGGATTACACTGACAAGGTAATGGATCATTTTAAAAACCCAAGAAATGTCGGATCCTTGAAGGACCCTGATGGCGAGGGGCTCGTGGGCTCTTTGTCTTGTGGTGATGCTCTAAAGCTCATGTTCAAGGTGGACGAGCAGGAACGCATAACAGATGTAAAATTCAAGACCTTTGGATGTGCATCGGCTATCGCCTCCTCCTCTGCCCTGACCGAGATAATAAAGGGAAAAACCCTGGATGAGGCGGCCAAGGTCACCAACAAGGAGATCGCAGAATTTCTTGGAGGGCTCCCCGATCAGAAGATGCATTGTTCCGTGATGGGTAAAGATGCTCTTCTCGTGGCCATCGATAATTACAAGGCCAAGAAGGAGGGACGCGAGCCGGAGACGGAAAAGCAAAAAGATGTGGATATAGTGTGTGAGTGCTTTGGTGTGACCAGGACCGAGATCGAAAGGGCTGTTCGAGAGAACAACCTGACTACGGTGGAGGAGGTAACCAACTATACCAAGGCCGGAGGTGGTTGTACCAAGTGCCAGCCGGACATCCAGGAAATAGTCACGCAGGTACTTGCCGAGAAGGTCAAGGAGACCCCCAAACCCAGAAAGAAGAGATTGACGAATATACAGAGGATACAGCTGATTCAGGAGACCATAGACAGGGAGATCCGGCCGTCTCTTCAAAAAGATGGTGGCGATATCGAGTTGATAGATCTCGATGGTGACACGGTAGTCGTGAGTCTTCGTGGGACCTGTTCGAGTTGCAAGGTGGCTAATTTCACTCTAAGCGCAGTGGTGGAGACGAAACTCAAGGAATTTGTGGATGATTCACTCGTGGTGGTGGAAGAAGAAACCTTGGAGGAGAGCTGAGTCATGAAAAACATCTACCTTGATAACAATGCAACAACTGCGGTGGCACCTGAAGTGCTCGAAGAGATGATGCCATTCTTGTCTGAGCTTTATGGCAACCCTTCGTCAATGCATCACTTTGGTGGTCAGGTGGGAAAATACCTGGACAAAGCTCGGGAACAGGTCGCGCACATGTTGGGTGCGACCGCCGATGAAATCGTGTTTACCTCCGGTGGCTCGGAGGGTGACAATATGGCCATCAGGGGCTACTTGGAGGCGCTGGGTGGAGACAAGAGGCATATCATTACAAGCCGGGTCGAGCATCCTGCTGTAAGGGGTGTTTATCAGTATCTCGGAAAAAACGGTTACAAGGTTACTGAAATTCCCGTTGATCGTGATGGCACCCTCGATCTGGATTTTCTCGAGAAGTCAATAACTCTGGATACGGCCATGGTCAGCATTATGTGGGCCAATAATGAAACAGGTGTCA
>JALVPF010000122.1:10156-18304 GCA_027031935.1 Myxococcales bacterium
CCATAGAGCGCATAGCAGAGATTTGCAAGGCCAACGGGGTCTTGCTTCACACTGACGCCGTACAGGCTGCCGGAAAGATTCCCATAGACATGTCCAAGGTCCCGGTAGACATGCTAGCAATTTCCGGACACAAGCTCCATGCTCCAAAGGGTATTGGCGCCCTGTACGTACGAAAGAGGACCAAGCTGGTACCCTTGATCATCGGTGGCCACCAGGAAAAGGGACGAAGGGCTGGAACCGAAAACTCTGCAGCCATTGTCGCATTGGGAAAGGCGTGCGAGTTGGCCGAGCAGCACATGGACGAAGAGAACGAAAGGGTTCGCAAGCTGCGCGACAGCTTGCAGGCTGGTCTGGTCAAGAGCTGCAAGGGAGCTGTCGTCAACGGCAAGAACAGGCTGCCCAATACCTTGAACATATCCTTTGAGTACATAGAGGGCGAGTCGATTTTGATGATGTTGGATGAACTGGGCGTTGCGGCATCATCCGGTTCTGCCTGCACGTCAGGATCTCTCGAGCCATCCCATGTGATGCGAGCCATGGGTGTGCCCTTTACCTCTGCACACGGTTCCATAAGGTTTTCTCTTAGCCGTTATACCACGCAGGAAGAGATCGATTTTGTCATCGATCAGATGCCGGCCATAGTGGACAGGCTCCGCGATCTGTCTCCCTTTGTAGAGGAGGGCTGAAATATGGACATGGAACAGGCCATAAGAACCGCTCTGGATTATGAGACCAAGGTGAGGGATGCCTATAGGCAGGCGGCTGATGATTGCAGCAAGCCCAATGGAAGAAAGGTTTTCGGTATTCTGGCGGAGGAGGAACAATACCACCTGGATTACTTGCAGGAAAAGCTCTTAGAGTGGAAAAGGGAAGGAACCGTTCATGCCGGACAATTGCGCACCAGTATTCCTGACAAGAACACCATAGATGAGAGCATGAAGAGAGTCGATAGCCCCCTCGAGAAGAAAGAGTGCCAGGACGAAATTCAACTTACCAGCAAGGCGCTCGAACTGGAAAAGGAAACCTCGGAGTTCTACCGGAGAATGGTCAAGGAACTTCCTGCTGAACACAGGGCATTGTTCGAGCATTTTGTGGAGATCGAAGACGGACACCTGGCTCTCGTGCAGGCCGAACTGGATCAGTTGACCGGTATGGGCTTTTACCTGGATCTCCAGGAGTTCAACATGGAGGCTGGTTGACGGGTGTTTGAAAAACACTCATATCATGCTGGACAATTCAATGGAGTAGTCTAGAATTTCTTTTGCCTGTTGAGGACTCATGTTCAAAAGAAAGAAGGTTTTTTCGTCCATTATCTCCACACTTTCGGCTCTGCGGCCTATTCCGGCGTGGAGACATCCCAAATCCGCAACAGCCACTACTGCCGCCATCTGGTTCAGTTCTCCTCTTACCATGGGTTGGTGATGGCGTTCCACCGCCTTTGTCACCACCTGTGGAAGTTCCCACAGCGAGCAAACACGTGCAATAACTGAGGTGTGAAGCTCATGAACCGGGCCCTTGAGTTCTTCGATGTCCGGATATGGCCTGTTTTTCTTTTTGCACCAGTCTGCGACGATGGCAACGCTGATAGCCTTTCCTATGTCATGGAGCAGGCCGCAGATGAACGCCATGTCTGAATTCAATCCCAAGAGCTTGCAAACTTTGCTCGACAGCATGGCAGCACCCAGGGCATGTCTCTTCTGGTCTTCCATGTACGTCTGGTATTGTTGTACCTTGAAGATCTTTGCGTTGACTGCTGCCGCGAATGCCAGATCCCTGATCTGTGTTAGTCCGATATGAGTCATGGCTGTTCGAATGGATTCTATGGGGAGACCGCGGGAAAAAAGAGCAGAGTTTGCCGTTGCAAGGACTTTTGCTGCGATGGTCGGTTCAGAGGATACCAGCTTTTCGATTTCGTCGAAGTCAGCATTGGGATTGGAAGATATCTTCATCAACTTGGTGACCGAGTCAGGAAGCATGGGAGGTGTGTAATCCGGTGCCCCTGTCGCCTGTGTTATGAGGTCTTTGAGGGTTTCAGTGCTCAGAACACCGTGCTTGCCCGTATTGACTTTTTCGATTCGCAACAGCAGCCTCCTTCATTTGTCCCCATACTGGTACAAAAATTATTATCGGCACATGGCGGAAATATTTTACCTGAAAACCAGAAAAAGAGTCATGATAACCTGATTTTTCCTTGTAGATCAGTACTGACCGTTCCAATTGCTCTGGCCGAGTCAATCTTGGCGTCATGCATGCGTTCAAGAAGTTCGTCGGCATGTTCCTTCGAAATCGCCACGAGCAAGCCACCAGAGGTCTGTGGATCGAAGGCCAGGTCCTGAAGCGGTTGGGACACGTGGGCAGAGACCTCCAGCATTGACTGGCGATATTTTTTATTGCGGTGCAGTCCTCCTGGCATCAGGCCCATGGCTGCATATTCATAGGCCTTGTGGAATAGGGGCAGTGAGGATGTGTCTATTTCGAGGCCAATGTCTGGTTCAATCATCTCTGCGGCATGCCCGACGAGCCCGAAGCCTGTCACATCAGTACAAGCGTGAACATCCAGGCCTTCCATGCATTCCGCTGCTGATTTGTTGAGTTCTTCCATTGAAATTACGATTTTTTCCACGGCCTCGGGATCTGCGTTGCCACCTTTGAGCGCAGTAGTGATAACGCCAGTACCAATGGGTTTGGTCAGCACGAGTACATCGCCATCTTTTGCGCCTCGATTCATCAGCACATGGTCCGGATGGACAGTGCCAGAGACGCTGAGCCCGAAAAAAAATTCCGGGCTGTCGATACTGTGTCCACCTGCCAGGGCGACGTCCGCCTCCTTGAGTTTTTCCTGTCCGCCCTTCAGGCAGCCTTTCAGGAGATCGACAGGCAGCTTGTTGATGGGAAAACCCACCACGTTCATGGCACACACTGCTCGTCCGCCCATGGCGTAAACATCGGAGAGGGAATTGGCTGCAGCAATTCTTCCGAAAGTCTCCGGGTCGTCAACTATGGGTGTGAAAAAATCAACTGTCTGTATAAGGGCAAGGTCGTCTGAAAGACGCAATACTCCTGCATCGTCCGAGTTGTGAATACCGACGATCAAGTCCGGATGGACGCTTCTGTCCAAACCACACAGAGCCTCGGCCAGGACCCCTGGCCCCAGCTTGGCCGCTCACCCTGATGCGGCAGTGGTCTTGGTAAGCCTTATGTTTTCTTTAATATTCACAGCCATACATTTAACATTTGGAAAACATTTATTCAAGTTGCACAAATTCATAAAAGGCTCGTTGACATGTACGGTTGCCAATGCTAACCAGGAAGAGGTACTCAGCAGTTTTTTAGGAGATTGGTCGAACCACATGCCTCAATCATCAGCCAAGCAAGCTCCTGTGTCCATGCTTCCGCTGGCCCGTGCCTAGGCTGTGCGTGGTTCGTCCATGGAAGCGGTGGAAGAGCGCCTCTCTGAGACCTATGCTTCTCCGGTTCATCTCATACCAGAGGTCTCGGAACATCTCATAGGTTCCGGGGGAAAACGAATACGTCCGGTAATGTTGCTCCTGTGTGCAAAGGCGGCAGGCGCCAATCCGGATGATGGACTGGATTTGGCTGTGGCTTCGGAGATGTTGCACAATGCCACTTTATTGCATGATGACGTTGTGGATAGGGGTGAGCTACGCAGGGGTGTGCCCTCTGCCCCAAAGGTTTATGGCAATTCGGCAAGCGTGTTGGTGGGTGATTTTCTCCTTTCCAGGTCCCTGGGGCTAATAGTGAATCATGGAGATTTGCAATTGCTGGAGGAGTACTCCAGGATGTTGGCCAACATGGCAGAAGGTGAAGTGCTTCAGCTTCTCCGCTCCGGCAAACTCTCCGTGTCCTTGCCCGAGTATGTTGAAATTATCTCCGGAAAGACCGCTGGCTTGTTTTCCTGGTGCTGCAGAGCTGGTGCCAGCCTGCTTGGAAAAAAATCCACCCTTTCACACAGAGCTGCGAAGTTTGGCAAGGCATTTGGAATGGCCTTTCAAGTCACGGACGATATTCTCGACTATACCTCATCACCAGAACAGAGCGGAAAAGACATCGCCAACGATCTTCAACAGGGTAAAGCCACCTTGCCCCTTTTGCTTGCTTGCATAGAGAACCCCGAAGTTCAGACTTTGGTGGATCGCGCCGTGGATAATCCAGAAGCGGATTCCGATCTGTTTGTGGAGATTGTCAACAGGGTCCTGGACAGCAAGTCCATTGTTCGCTCTTTACAGGAAGCGCAGCGGTACACGGATTCGGCCATGGAAGAGTTGGAGATGTTCGAAAAGGGGCCGGCACTCAATGCGCTGTCCGACCTGACGGAATTTATCGTGAATCGAGTTACCCTACCGTAGTCTTCGCAGATACAGCGTACCTCAACGGCTTTTGCAGCATAACGACAGAGATCGTAAGCGAGGTGGAAAATCTAGGTTCAGGGAACCCTCTTGACTACTGTAAAGGATGAATCTGCTTCGATTATATCCGACATCTGTCCAAGCCCGAGAGAGAACGCAGCGTTTTCGATCTTAAAGGGCAAAATGCCTCTTCCAATCTTTTCCTGACGGGCTCCTTGTCCTTTGGTGTCATAATTCAAGGTGCGTGCAAGGACTTCAACGAAGTCCGCATTTGGCTTGGTCGCCTCCGCTAGAAATCTTTCAGCCTGTTGCAGTGCCTCTTGTCTGTCAGGAATGTATTCAACCAGATCTTCCAGAGGGACAGTTCTGTATGAGAACTTGATCATCCTGATGTTGATTCTCTTCACCGGCCATCTCTTTACTATGTGGAAGCCCGTAGGGGTCTCGGTCACTTTTGAGATTCCTCCAAGAGCAAGAGCCCATACGATTTCTTCGAATTTTTCTGATTGGGTCCCCTTTTGGAAAATGGGGAAGAATCCTCCTCGATCATGGTTCGGCAGATCAGAAAATCTCTGTGCCTCGTCCTCGAAAGAACTGCCCTCCTGCAACCGCTGGTGTATTTCGTTGGCAAGTTGCAAAGCACGCTCCCGGGAGCGTGGTGTTCTGGGGCTATAGCGTGCGGCGCCCAGGTAGGAGATCACGATCTCCGAGACCTGGGCTTCTGTGGCCTGGTGCCTCAACAGCACATGGTACCCGGTGGGAGTGGCAACAGGGTCCGATACCTGGCCTAATCCAAGTGAGAATGCGGCCTGTTCCAGGTCAGGATGAATCTGGCCTGGGTTGATGACTCCCATGTCTCCTCCTGTAGAACTCGTCTGGGCATCATCTGAAAAACGCCGCGCCAGGTCTGCAAAGTTCATCTCTCTTGTGCGTGCCAGCCTGGCGAGATACTTCGCTCTTTCAAACGCCTGCCTGTAGTCACGCCTGGTGCGAACCTGGGGATTGTAGGCACCTTCATAGGTGACCAGTATATGAGAAAGACCAACATCACCTGTTTTGGCTGTTGTTGGTGATGGGTCCTTGCTCGCTTCATGATGAAGGCCCTCGATGGCAGGAAGGTCGTCCGTGGGTCCAGGTGGTGGCGGCATGCATGCCTGGAAGAAGGGTAAGATGGACATGGATGAGCACAACAGCAGGTAAAAGACCCAAGCAGATGTTTTTAGGGAAAGGTGATTGATGTCTGAAGTGTGTTTCATGGATAGATTACCCTAGTCGATTTGCGCGGGATTCGGTACTGCTTCCGGATCGAGGCCAAACAATTCATCAAGACTGAAGCCTATGAAGGGCTTTGGTGGTACGGGAGTTTGTCCTGCTGCCAGGTAAAAGGTCCTCTGGGAGGGTAGGAAAAGCATGGAGTGCAAGGCCCCGTTGGTACCTATACTGGCGTTGTTGTCGTATACGTTTGAATCGTATATCTCTCCTGTAATGGGGTTTGTGGTATCCCTTAGAACGGAAGCCGCCTTTTGCAGATCGATTTTGCCATAGAGAGTGTCTTTGCCGTCAGGTTCCAGCAACTGAGATAACCTCAAGAGCCTCAGGGGCGACGAGTCCGTGTCCTCGTAGGGCTTTTGTAGAGGCGCCATGTCCGGATCGATGAAGTGATTGGTCATGTAGAGCACTCCATCGTCGCTCATCCTTCTGACTGCCATGTGATTTGCGCTCATTTCAAAAACGGCTGCAGTGGAATTTCTATAGTCCGTAAGCAGGAACATCTCCGCCGACATGTGATCCTGGCTCTTGAGAAAAGACTCGGCTTCGTCCAGGTGTTCAAAATCCTGAAACATCTCTCTCATCATTTGCTGGTGAGATTTGCCCTCGCGATCCACGTCCGAGCAGTTGTCTATTTCGTTACTGGCAATGGTCATGCCTGCTGCATTTATTCCGGAATATGGTGTGACGGAACCTGGAAATCCAATCTCAATCCACGCTTCTTTGTCTTTTGGCTTTCTTACGAACACGGTAGGGTGGTTTACCATGTATGAGACATATCCAAAGTCCAGGTTTCTTCCATGTATCAGTTGTCCATCGGTGGTGGCTTCGCCGGCAACTGAAAACTCGGTGCATCCACCTAGCATGGAACCGAGATTGGCCAACAGGACATCGCCGTAGGCCAGGGTCAGACATTTGTCCAGAGTCCATCCCGGCACTCCTGCTAAATGTGCGGCCTCCGCCATGCCTCGACATTCGTCATAGACATCCTCAAATGCATTGTCCCTGGCTTCCTTTACGTAACCCTCTGACTGTGCGAGGGACCACGCCAGAGACATGAGCGAGTCAGTCTCCATGTATTCGACTGCTTCAGCGAGGCCGTCTGCCAGAAACTCTCCGTGTTGCAGGCCCATCTGATATGGCTTGCCTGCAAGGCGTACGACGTGGATGTATCCCCGCTCCTGCCGTCCTGGTTCGAATTGTACGCTTTGGTTGCTGCCACACGCGCTTGTGAGTATGGAGAGAAATGGCAATATCAGAAATTTCGAATTGTTCATGGACGACATGATATCCTCTGTACAAGTGGAATACAGCTTGACGATTTTATACTTTTGACAGGATGGTTACAATTGAATCATGGATTTTTTATTTATAATTGAATTTTTTGTAATCGATCATCGTCAGTGAAGGACATTAAATTTTAGGAGGGCTTTATTTTGAAAAATCTTGGTTTGCTCATTCTGATTTCATTGGTGGCTTTTGGGGCTTTCGACAGACCAGCCGTGGCGGGAGATGATGATGACGGGTGGGATTCTGAGTCAGGATGGGAGGACTTGGATGATGGTAAGTCTGTAAAAAAGGAAAATAGTAGAGCAATGGCCATGGGTCCAGCAACTTTGCCAGCAGGTCGTGTGGCATTGCGTATGTCTGCTGGTGGTTTTTTTGGGCAATTTGGTGCACACGTGGGTCTTCTGGATAGGCTGGATCTCATCTTGGAAGGAGAAACTCCCTGGACTGATATGGGAAATACTTGGATTGCAGGTGGAGGACTAAAGGTGTTGGCCATAGGCAAGTCTGGAGGACTTCAATACACTTTCAAGCTAAAAGTCTTGGATATCATGTATAGTGATCCTTCAACCGCTTCTTCCTACCTTCCTGAAGGGGTTGCAATTTGGCCTTCTATGATGGTTGGCATGAACGTAAAGGGTGGTTGTTTTTACGGTGAAATTGGAGCATTTATTGTGCCTCAAACAACATCGGATTCCAATTACTCAAGTGTGTTCATGGGAGTACCCGCCCATTTTGGAGGAGAGATATACATAACTGACTGGATGCATGTCTTCATCAATGTGGATCTGATCATCGGTTCACCTATTGGCTTTACGGTGACTTCTTTTGTAGGGCCATTTAACATTGTCGAATTTGGGACGGTCTTCATCATTTAGTCAGTCATTTAGTCAGTATGCAGCATCCATAAATCAGTTCTTGAAGCAAAGTGTGATTTTCATTCACACCCGCTACATTCCAAAATGGAAGATTTGTTGTCTCCTTTAAAAATCACGAGATTGCCCAAAAGGCTATCTCCTGTCTTTTCCTTGTGATTATAGTATTAAATGCAGTCAGCATATATTGGCACAGGTGTTGCTTTAGATTGATGCCATAACACTTGACCATATAGAGGTGAATCATGAATAATCCGACCAAGTCCATCCTTTTGGTTTTGGCAGCCTTGTTCCTGGTCCCGGCTCAGTCTGAGGCCAAGGGCACCCATTTTCTCTTGGAGCCGTTTACC
>JALVPF010000123.1 GCA_027031935.1 Myxococcales bacterium
TACCAGGATCAAGCTGTCATTTCGACGGATCGGGCGTTATCTGACCAAGGTACTTGTCTTCGATTTTCTCAAAGTATTCCATGCACTGGCGCACATATTTACGCTTTTCATCATAGCGACCGGGAAAGAAAGAGCGTTTGAAGCCATATACTATCAAGTGTTTGACATCTCTGGGGCAAAGGTCAAAGGTCTCTACGGCCTTGTGGAGTTCATTTGTTACAGTGGTTCTGGACACGGTTCTATTATCCGTGCAGATGGTTACCGAGAGTCTAAGATCCATCATGTCGCCAAAAGGGTGTGCCGCCAGGCGCCTATAGGCAGGATTTGTCTGCTGATTGGAGGTCAGGCATACCTCGAGGGTGATACGCCTGGACGCAACTATTTGAGCAAGTCTGTCCACATACCTCCGTGGATTTTTAATGGACGGATCGCGGACTGCTGCAGGGTTCAACAAGGAAGTTCCATGACCAATACGCTCGGCATGAAGCTCTGTGATGGCCTGGAAAATACTCTCGGGGCCGTAGGCTTCCCCGGCGTGAACGGTCTTTCCCAGAAACAGCCGCTGTGCCTCCAGGTACGCGTCCCTGTGATGGATGGGGGGATATCCCTCCTCTGGTCCCGCCAGATCCACTCCCACCACCGCAGCCCCTGCATCGTCCCTGGCAGACGCAGCAGCATGAACCAGTTCGAAGGACGCAAGGCCAAGTATGCGATCGCCATGGGAAAAGGAATGGATACGAACGAAATCCGAATAGAACTCGGAGAAATGTTCGTTGAAGTAGCGCATGGCACAGGCGATGATGCCATATTCAAAAGGTGGCTCTTCGCCAGACTGAACCTCTGGTCTGCGATTGAACTCACTCTTGGCCTTGGACAGGCCCCGATCCACGGCCCTAAACACGCTCAATGTATCGAGGCCCTCGTGCACGTGAAGCTGAGGGGCGAAGCGTACTTCTATGTAACGCACTCCCTCCTCCTGGTTATCCAGGGCGAGTTCGTAAGAGATACGCTCCAGTTGTTCAGCGGTCTGCATCACCTTGCCCACCAGTCCAAAGCCCACCAGGTAGTCTTCCAGGCTGTCGTAGCTTTCCTTGAAGACGAGTTCCTGCAGGCCTTCCTCGGTAAACGAGGGAAGCTTCACATCGCTTTCCTTGGCTAACTCGATGAGGGTACTCAGGCGGATGGACCCATCGAGATGCAGGTGGAGATCGGTTTTGGGTAACTGTTTTAAATACTCTTTGGTTATTTTGATCTTGTTTTCCATGGACTAGTTATAGTCAGGAAAGCCTTTTATGGCAACCTTTTGGAGTTCTGTGCCCAGCGGACTCTGCAGAAAACCTCCGGGCCGCTGTCCGCGTCTTTGTCGGTAATCCTGTTTCCAGTTCATCGGGATAGCACAATTTCTACCTGGCACAGCGAAAGCCGAGGTAGATTCCGCGATACGACAGATCGCCATCGCTGCGAAGGCTGACACGCAGGATGGCTGCACTATTGTATAGAGCGCCGCCACGTATTACCCGGAAAGAGCCGCCATCCTCCCAGGCACTTCCATCAACAGGAGCCTCCGTGTAGTCATCGTGATAACCGTCCTGTACCCATTCCCACATATTACCCGCCATATCGCAAAGCCCCTGGAAGGTGTTGCCGGCCGTCTTGCTGCAAACAGCCCAGGTCCTGTTCTGACCGCAACCAGCACCACCGCCATCGTCCATCACCGCATACTGGCACGTCGCCTCCTCGTCTCCCCAGGGATAGGTTATGTCCTGCCCCCCGGAACGGGCCGCGTACTCCCACTCCGCCTCCGACGGCAAGCGCCCTCCAGCCCAGGCGCAAAATGCCACCGCCTGGTTCCAGTCGATGCAGTTTACCGGATGCGAGCCGCGATCCTCATATCCCCAGTTACAACCAGAATCTGTAGTATTGTCAGCGGGCAAGGTGCATGTCACATCATCCAAGCAAGCCTGGTACTGATCCACCGTCACCTCGCTCTTGCTCATCTCGAATGACGGCACGATCACCTGGTGAACCGGCTGTTCAGAGGAATACCCCCACGCATCGCTTCCC
>JALVPF010000124.1:0-10853 GCA_027031935.1 Myxococcales bacterium
GCCATGTGGGCCATGGTGCCGGCAAAGTGAAAATCCAGGTACGAGAGATAGCCGCACTGGCGCAGAGTCTCTAAAAGGGAACTCATGGTGACACCTGCCTTGATTCGTCTTCCATGGCCCTGTCCAGGGCGCTGATGAGTTCATATGATGGCTTGTCCGAAAACACTCCATGGCCCGGTCCCCTGTCCGGAGACATGCCGCGAATGAACAGGTAGAAGACTCCTCCCATGTGTTTGTCATAGTCGTAGTCTTTGAGCCTGTATTTCAGGTATCGGTGCAGGGCAAGGGTGTACAGGTGGTATTGAAGGTAGTAATGGCTTGCTGCCATGTGTTCAGGCAGCATGGCTGTTGCATAGTCCGGGTAGTGTTCTCCCAGGAAATTGGACTTGTAGTCCACCACGTACCACTGGCCTTGGTATCGGTATATGAGATCCAGGTATCCCTGCAAAAAGCCTTGGCGAGCGTGTATATCCAGGTCTGCCAGGGCCTTGGGGTAATCACTTGGCATGTTGGGACCTGGATTTTCCTCGAAGGCCCTGACCAGGTCGTCTCCTGCAAGACTGGCAGGAAGCCAGAAGTGCAGCTCGCGAAGGGTGTCGTTGAAGGGTACGTTTCGTAAGCTGAACTCCTCGTGTTGCTTGTCGAAGTGTGTCTCCAGGGTGTCCAGGACTGTCTTTGAGACGATTTGCTGCAGTTGTTCGGCATCAAAGCCAAAGGCTGTCAGTTTCTCCTGTGCCTTGGTCTGGAGTACAATGGGGTCTTGGAAGCAAAAGTCCAGCTCTTCGAAAATGGTGTGGAACATGTTTCCCACTCTGCCACCCCTGGGAATGTCTGCGGTGGGTATGGTGGCATGGGGTGCTTCCGGGCGGCCCGGGATGGGCTCGTCTTGCTGGACCTGTTCGTCGTGATCCAGCCCCTGCTCTTGGGCCGGGTTGATCTTCTTGTGAGAGCCGACCATGGCAGAGTAGGAAAAGGTATTGAGCATTTTCTCCATGCGTCTTTGTGGGGGCGAGAAGAACAGGTTCTCCTCATCATGATCCCGTGGCCCTGGTGGCTGTATTTCAGGCAAGGGCAACTCCAGCTCACGGACATGGATAGCACCTTGGGATGCGTTTTCAAGAGCTAGGAGGTGTTCCAGGGCCTCATGGTCGCTCATTTTCTTGAGCCTGTCCCTGTCTTCTTTGGACCGCGCTTCGAACAGCGCCAGTGCAAGGGGTGAGTGTTCAGACTTGGTAAAAAATCCCCATGGTACCACGCACAGGTGCTTTGCCCTGGTCACGCCCACGTATAAAAGCCGCATGTTCTCGGCCTTGATTTCCTGTTCTTCCAGTTGCCTGTGGTGATTGATGTCCCCGCCTCCCATGTCCAGCTTTGCCCTGTGGCCATCATGGGGATCGTGATAGGGGCATGGATCTTTGCCACTGGATTTTTTCAATTCGCCATCCCAGAAATACGGGCAGAAGACCACCGGGTATTCCAGGCCCTTTGCCTTGAAGACGGTCACGATCTTTATGGCCTGCCGGTCGCTTTCGAGCCTTAGCCTGGATTCATCCGTTTTAGAGTCGGCAGAAGCTATCTTCTTTTCCAGGTGCTGCAGTAATTCGTCCATGCCCAGGTTCTGCTCCGATGCTTCTTTTTGCAAAAGCTCGGACAGGTGCATCAGGTTGGTGGCCCTGCGCTCTCCATCTGAAAGGGCAATTATTCTCGCCAGGTTCGACAGGGCGCCTGTGCCAGGCTTGCACATCATGATCCTTCGGAACATGTATGCGAAGCCGGACTCTTCCCAGGACCTGTTCCAATGGCGAAATCGAATTATCCACTCTTCCCACTGTCTTGGGCCTTCGCCTTGTTCTCCTTGCAGTTCGAAGATCCCTTGTGCGTCAAGACCCATTATTCGGGTAGCCAGGGCCGCCCTGATTCTGGTGGAGTTTGCAGGATCGGCCACAGCAGCCAGGACCAGGGCCAGGTCGCGTGCTTCGGGCGAGTTGTAGACGCTGTCGTCTCCGGAGCGAACGCTGGGTATGCCGTAAGACCTGAGCGCAGTCTGTATGGCAGAAGCCTGCTTGTTGGTCCTGACCAGCACCGCCATGTCGCCGGGTTCCAGGGTACGGGTCTGGCCGCCTTCGCTTATGGTGGGCTGTTTGTTCAAAAGCTCCACAACGTCCCGTGCCACTATCTTCTGTATGTTCTCATGGGCCCAGGTTTTTTTCCCATCCCTTTGCTCTTTGGGGATGAACTCTATTCGCAAACCACTCACTGGCGTGCCGTCTATGGTCATGGAGTCCTGGGCGCCCGGCCTAGGCTCGATCTTCCTGTAGGAGATGTCCTCGGACAGAAAGGGATCTTCCAGTCGTGCAGGGTCGAAGAGAAAATTTATGCCATGGATGAGAGAGGGATCCGATCTCCAGTTGATATCCATGGTGTAGCTGTTTTGTGCGAGTTTCATTGCCCTGATGTAAGAGAACACATCAGCCCCACGAAACCTGTATATGGACTGCTTGGGGTCTCCTATCTGAAAAACCGGGATCTCGTGGCCTGAAAACAGTCTGGTGAATATCTCGCTCTGTACGGTGTCCGTGTCCTGGAACTCGTCTATGAGCGCGGCACGGTATTTCTTTCTGATGGCCGTGGCCAGGTCCGTGTTGCCTCCCGGACCCAGGGCCTGGTGCAGCCTGGTGAGCATGTCGTCGTAGGATTGAAGGTTTGCCTGCTCCTTGCGAATGAGAAGTTGTTCCCTGGTGTACCTAACCAGATCCAGCCTGGTCCAGAGGGCCTTTCTCTCGAACAGTCCCTCCATGTCGCACAGGTCCTGGCAGAGCTGAAAGAATTCGTGTTCGGGCTTTTCCTGTCCTTTATTGACCTTGAATGCCCTTGATGCAAATTTTCCTGTCCACGATTTCTTGTCCGGCAACAGAACCTTGTTGGAATGGAGATCAGCGGCGATTTTTTCCAGGAGTAATGGGAGATCCTCTTGCTTGTAGCTGCCCTTGTTGAGGCCGGGATAGGTCCTGTGCAGGATCTCCATGATCTCCTTTTTATCCCGCTGCCAGCAATCCCGAAGTTCTTCGTATTTTTCCCTGTATTCGGCTTCCGGGTTGGGGGGCTGGAAATATTCCGGCACGATCATGCGTTCTGACTGGGATGTGGCCTGTTTCATCAGGGACATGAGGTGGTAGAGGGTGTAGCCCTTGTCCTTGAGGTACTGTACGAAAAGCGGATCTGATTGGGCGATCTCACTGGCCCAGTAATCAGCCAGGATTTGATCCAGCAGGACCTGCTGATCCTCCATGAGCTCTGTGTCGAACAACACACCGCTTTCAAATGCCTTGTCGTGAAGCATCCTGTTGCAAAATCCGTGTATGGTAAATATGGATGCCCTGTCGAAGCTCTTGATGGCAAGGGCAAGGGCCTGTCCTGCCTTGTGGTTTCTTGCCAGAAGGGCGTCCAGTTCTTCATCTGGATTTCTCTGTTCTGCAGCAGTACCCAGTCTCAACATGGCCTGTGTGAGCCTGGAGCGTATGCGCTGGCGAAGTTCTGCGGTGGCAGCTTCCGTGAAAGTGACTACAAGGATCTGCTCCACCTTCAGACCGGATTCCAGCAGCAGCCTCAGGTAGAGCGTGGTGATGTTGTAGGTTTTTCCCGTGCCCGCGCTTGCTTCCACGTTGTTGGTGCCGGCCAGGCTGACATCGAGGGGAATGAAGGCTTTTTGCTTCATGGCTCCACCCCCTGTATGTTAGCCATGAGGGGGCCAAAGACCCTGTTGGCCAGGGATGAAAAATCCATTCCCGTATCCATGCCGGACAAGGACCATGGAGTGTGATCAGCAAAAACCAGCCTGGTATATGCTTCCTGGCTTTCGCCTGGAGAAATGAAATCACCGGACCACTGTTTTTCAAGCCTTGGGTACTTCAGAAATTTTTTTGCTCCTTTGTTCTCATTACCCACAGCCCGGGCAAAGGAGGTCTTGGGGAAAAACAAAATGGGCCTGCTTTGTCCCAGCAGGAAAAGTTCCACCAGGTCTTGCAACAATGCCCGGGCATTGTGCGTCTTGCCCAGTCTGACCAGCAAAGGATTTTTATCGGCATCGTACCCTGCCAGCATGCTCGTATCAGGACAGGGCTTGTCTTTGGTGCAGCACAGGGCCAGGTGCCTGATCCACAGGTCGAGGAGTCTTTTGGGATCTATGCGCCCATAGCCTGCTGTTATCCTTCCCTTGGGCCAGATGTCCGTGAGCCTGCCGGTCAACACGAGATTTTCTTCAAGCTGTATTCTGACCTCCAAGGTCTGTGGTGTCTTGGCGCCTTTGTCTTCCGGCATGAGTCCGAGCACCTGTTCAACCTGCTCGGACATGTCCTGGAAATCCAGGATTCCTGGCTCGCCTATGGGCATTACTCCCTTGGCCTCGAGTATCTGCTGTGCCTTTCGTGTTTTTTCCGGTTCGCTGTGAGCGCGCAGCAGCCATTCACCCATGGTGTATTTCTCCAATCCGCCGAGTACCATGGGCTCTCGTTCGGGCTCTGCTTCCTGCTGAGGCGGAAGGTAGATGCCCAGTCTCCTGTTGAGCAGGTACCTCACCGGCAGCTTGAAAAAATCCACCAGGTCACGAAGAGGGACCTCCGGGATCTCGTCCTTGGG
The DNA here is from genome assembly GCA_027031935.1 of Myxococcales bacterium. Classification (GTDB taxonomy): domain Bacteria; phylum Myxococcota; class B64-G9; order B64-G9; family B64-G9; genus JALVPF01. Next base: position 4,636 of record JALVPF010000124.1, read on the forward strand.
CAGGGGGGAGGCGAAAAATTCGGGTGCCGGCTCATTTTTCGCAAAGCTCAGGGCCGCCTGGTGGTAGTCGGCATCGTAGCAAAAGGCCCCACTGCCAGGTTCATTGAAATTGCCTGGGCTGAAGGGCTGCAAGGGGTGGCGAAGCTCCAGCTTCGCCTTTTGTTCAGGCGCGATGAGCTTGTCCAGGTAGTCCTGCAACTCACTGACGAGGACGGATGGAGCAAGGGGCGCGTTATCGAAAATATCCTGGCCCACGTAGGTGATGATGAATTTTTCACGTGCCGACAGCAGGGCTTCCAAAAACTGGTATCGGTCGTCGTTTCGAATGGATCTGTCGCCTGGTCTTGACCTGTTGGCCACGAGATCGAATCCAAGGCCCCTTTGTTCCCTGGGGTAATCGCTGTAGTTCATGCCCATGAGACAGACCACCTTGTGCGGAATGGAGCGCATGGGAAGCAGCTTGCAAAAGGTGACCCCACCGCTCATGAATTTCTGGCTCGTGGAGACCTGCTCGAACTTGTTCTTCAGGTAGTCGCGTATGACCCGCAGTCCCAGCTTTCGGTCAAAAGCTCCAAGCTCGGCGTCCCTGGCAAGCTCGCCCAAGACCTGGCGTATGTGCTGGTGATAAAAGCCATGGGAGGCCTTGTCCTGGGTCATGGCCTCCATGAGTTCCAGCAGTGATTTTTCCCAATCCCTGGGGGTCCTGGGTTTGCTCATGATGTCCTGCTGTCTGAACAGCACCTGGCAAAACTCTGCGAACTTGCCAAGCACACAGGCGTCCGCACCTTCGATCTCGTCGTAGCCCAGCCTTCCCCTGAACATGAGCTCGTCATTGGATGGCAGGGCAAAACCGAGAAACAACCTCTCCATGCCAAAACGCCAGGTGTTTTGTTCCAGTGGCGGCTGGCCAAAGCTCTCCCTGTGCCTGGCGTCTTTCCCCCAGCGAACCCCGGCCTGCCTGGCCCAGTGGTGTGCCTGGTCCACCTCCTGGGGGTCCATGCCGAATCTTTCCCTTATGGCTTGCCGGGACAGCAGGTCGAAAACCTCCACGATGCTGGTGCGGGCCTTGTCCATGTGCAAAATGGCCATGAAGGATTCGATGACAGGGCTGGTTTTGCCGAGGCTCCTGTCGCTGATGGAGTAGGGGATCTTGGCAAGGCCATCGAGGGTACCAAACACTGCGTCTATGGCCGGCGCATATTTTTCTATGTCAGGGGTCATGACTATGACGTCATGGGGATGTATATCATGGTGGTGTTCGAAGATGTACCTGAGTTGGTCACGCAAGACTTCGACTTCCCTCATGGGGCTGTGGCAGGAGTGAAAAGCCAGGGAATCATCGGCATGATCCAGGGGATCCGACTGGCGAAGGTCCAGGATGTCTGACTGTATGGTGGAAAGCAGAGTGGGGGATTTGGGGGAGTCGTGATGGTTTTCTTCGAAGAGGTCTTCTTCCGGTTCCTGGTAATCCAGTTTGGCTTCCAGTATATATTGAAAGTCCCTTCCAATCCGGCCCATGGATGCCAACAGGGCGTTTCCTTCTTCCAGGTGTAGAGTTTTTTCAAAGTCCTCTGTGGTGGCTGAATGTTTTTCCAGCTCACGAAGGATTTCCCGCTCAGAGCGTATGTCAGCCCAGTATTGCCGCGAGGGGTTTAGGTAGAAGAGGTTTATTTCCATGTGCCTGGATGCCGCCTTGAGTATATCCAGGTACAGGGGCGGAAGGGTGGAGATTCCAAACAGGGAGATTCTCGAAGGAAGCCTGGCGTGATCCAGGCTTTCGTTTTCCATCGCCTGCATGAATTCATGAGCCAGGGCTGTGAAATGTTTCAGTTGTGGCAGCGCTTGGGTGGCTTTTTGCCAGAGCATGGGCTGCCAGGAATATTGGGGGTCAATCCACCCGGGGGTTTTGCCTTCATCCCAGGCCTTGATCATGTCGGGCCGGTAGATGGTGTACTGGTCAAAGGTATCTGCAATCCTGTGCGAGAGCTGAAAAAGGCGTATTTCCCTGTCACCCCCTTGCTCATGGGCCTGGATGAAATTTTTCAAGGGCGCGAATTCTTTGCTGTCGGCCAGGTCCGGCAGGCATGACATGATGCTCCACGTCAGTTGATCTACCCCGAGCTGCATCGAGTCGGTGTCTTCGCCCAGGGCGTTTTTGAAAAGCAGGGCCATGAGATCCCTGGGAAATGGAAAGTCGGTATTGGCACAGATGCCCAGGCTGTCTGCTATCTGCATGCTCAACCACTGGCGCATGCCCAGGCTTTGAACCGAGATGATCTCTGCTGCCATGGGGCTTTCGAGGGGCTCTGCCAGCAAGGCCCCAAGGGCTGAGACCAGGCGCTCCATGTGGTTGCTTCTCAGTACGTTGAACATCAAAGCCCCCTTTTGCCTTTTTCCACAGGACGATAATAGCGCCTTGGTCTGACATTTGGGAACACAAATTCCGGATTTCCCACCTCCCTTGCGATCTGGCCTTGCGATTTGGGAAATCTGATTCCGGGGAGTGGGAGATTCAGGTAAACAATGCGTTAAAATGACACTGAATTTGCTAAAACAACGCGTTGAAATATCAATATATTGACAAAAACAACGCGTTGTTTTAACCTTTTCCCTGTGAAAAGATATCGTCTGAAATTTTTGGAAGAGTGGTTGGGCAGAAGCCAGCGAAAGCCGCTCATCGTAAGAGGTGCTCGTCAGGTTGGAAAAACATGGCTGGTTCGAAGGCTTGCCGAGAAGAAAAACCTCACCCTGATCGAGCTCAACTTCGAGAGACGTCCCGAATTGGCATCTTTGTTTACCGGAAACGATCCTCACCAGACATGCAGGCGCATAGAGGCTGCCCTGGGGATCGAATTCCACATTGATTCGAGCCTGCTTTTTCTGGATGAGATACAGGCAGCCCCAGAGCTCATTTCAAAACTGCGATGGTTTCATGAAGAGTTGCCCAGTTTGCCCGTGGTGGCTGCCGGTTCTTTGCTGGAGTTTGCTCTTTCCTCCCGGAGCTACAGCATGCCCGTGGGACGTTTGTCTTTTTTGCATCTCGAGCCCATGAGTTTTTTTGAGTTTCTCGATGCGGGTGGAGAATCTGCCCTGTTGCGTGAGATAAGATCCGCTTCTTTCCTGTCGCCTCTGCCGGACATTTTGAACCAAAAGGCCAGGTCGTGCTTGATGAACTACTTGCTGACCGGGGGCCTCCCTGCCGTGGTTGAACAATGGCACGCCTCCCGTGATCTTGATTCCTGCATGGAACTGCAGCACGATCTCATCGCCACCTATCGTGATGATTTTCACAAGTACGCTGGCAGGCTGTCACCGGACCTGCTCAGAGATACCCTTGCCTCGGTGGCCCTTCAATTGGGTGGCAAGTTTACCTATAGCCAGGTTGGGGCCGACCTGAGATCATCCACGGTAAAGTCGGCATTGGACATGCTGTCTCGTGCCCGCCTTGTTCACAAGGTCGAGCACAGCTCGGCAAACGGGGTGCCCTTGGCTGCTGAAGTGAATCCGAGACGATTCAAGGTCATCTTGCTGGATTGCGGACTGCTCTCGAGCATGTTGCAGTTGGGGCGTCTTGCTGATATGGCCCATGGGTTTTTGCCCGTGAATCGTGGAGCATTGATGGAACAGTTCGTGGGGCAGCATCTGCGACTCATGGGAGAGCCCTACCGGGAGGAGAATCTGTATTACTGGCAGAGAGAGCATGGCAGACGGGGTGAGATAGACTACCTGGTGCAGTTCGGCGACATGGTCGTCCCCGTGGAGGTAAAGTCCGGAGCTAGCGGAAAAATGAAATCCTTACACCAGTTCATGGCTGAAAAAAATCTGGAACTTGCCGTGCGAATACACGATGGTCCTTACGCCCTCGAAGATGTCTCTGTGAAAACCACCCAGGGCCAGCTTGCAAGCTTCCGGCTCCTCTCTCTGCCTCATTACGCCGTGGAGCAGTTGCCTCAAATGCTCAAAGACTTGCTGAGCAATGCTCAATTGGGTCTTATACCGCCTGTTTGAAATCTATGCTTCCACGGACCTCATGGCCGTGAAAAATTATTTTTGGACATGCAGCTTGCGACCTATCTCAATAAGTGTAAAATACCTCGTTGTTTACGCGGTGCGGCATAATAGTACCTTATGGGGTTCAAATCTTTAGGTATCTCATTGCAATGCTGGGAGTTTGACATGAAAGAGCTTGCAAGAATGTTGGAGCAACATCGTCTGGGTTTTCATCTGACAGAGACCATGAGCGGGACTCACGAGTTCGTCAACAAGGCCGGTCCCGATGGTGAACACCCCATGAAGTTTACGGTCACCTGGGGCACCAAGCACCTGTCGGAGTGGCTAAACCCTCTGTCCCATCAGTTCATGTCCAACTATCTACAGGGGCATATCTCCGTGGGTGCTCTCGTCGACGACGCTCCGTGTCACGGAACGCTGGATCTGAGGTACTTTCAGGAGGCGGCCCTGAGATACACGATTTTTTTCAAGGGGGATGACGGGACTGCATACAAGTATGTGGGGGAAAAGGTGAACCTCCGTCCCTGGAATTTGCACCGAACCCACACAACCTGCTACGGAACCATCACAAACCTGAATTCGAACGTGGAAATTTCCAGATCCATCTTGCATTTCAGGCTTGACACGGCGCCTTCATTCCTGGCCTCCTTCCGCCTGGGATAGATCAACATTGGGAGAACGACAGATAATGAGTTTCGAAGATCATGAATTGGATCCTCAGATCGTCGCTGGATTGAGGGACATGGGATACGAGGACCTGCTCGATGTACAGGTAGCGTGTCTCGAGCCACTGAGGCAAGGCAAGGATGTAAGCGTACGATCGAAGACCGGTAGCGGAAAGACTGCGGCTTTTGGAATACCCCTGCTGGAAAGGCTGGATACGGAGATAGATGGCCCGACGGTCCTGGTGCTTGCTCCAACAAGAGAGCTTGCTGCACAGATCGGCCATGAGCTGGAGGCCATTGGCAAGTACCGGGAGATAAAAGTCGTGTCGGCTTATGGAGGCGCACCCATCAACGCGCAGATAAAGGCATTGGGCCAGGGGGCCCATGTGGTGGTGGGGACTCCTGGCCGCTTGCTGGACCTGGTGCGCAGGAAAAAGCTTCATCTGGACAGGATTCATGCCGCTGTGCTGGATGAAGCTGACGAGATGTTGTCCATGGGCTTTTTCGAGGATGTCACATCGCTGCTGGATGGATGCATCAAATGCGAGCAGGTGGTAATCCTGTCTGCGAGCCTGAACGAAGATACTCAGCACCTGGTGGATCGATACACCACCGATGTGGAGACCATAGATCTCTCCGTTGACAAGCTCTCGGTGGACGAAGTGGATCACGTCTATTACAAGATAGGAGATGAGCTTCCCAAGCATCATTACCTGCTGCACGTAATGGCCGCCGAAAAACCGGCTTCGGCCATAGTGTTCGTCAATACCCGCTCGGATGCGCGGCTGGTGACCACGCAGTTGGCCAGAGAGGGCTATAACGCCGAGATGATCTCGGGCCAGCTTCCCCAGACCGAGCGCGAGAGGGTCATGGCTGCCATAAGGGATGGCAAATTGAAGGTCCTGGTGGCTACGGACCTGGCGGCCAGGGGTATAGACATCAGCAACCTCTCCCACGTTATAAATTTTTCTTTGCCGGAAGATCCTGCCATTTACCTGCATCGGACCGGGCGTACGGGCAGAGTGGGCAGAAGGGGCACGGCCATCAGCCTGGTATCCGGCTCCAGGGTTCGTACCCTTGGACTTTTGGAGAGGGAGTTCGAGATAAAGTTTGCTCAGCGAGAGTTTCCCACCACGGACGAGATGGTGCAGATGCGCAACGATGATCTGCTGGCAGAGCTGGTAAAAGAAGCGGAAAATGCCATTTATGACGGGTTTTTGGCTCAGGCTTCAGCGGTATTGGCCCGGCCTGATGCTAGACAACTGGTGGCATACCTGCTCAAGCGCAGGGCTAACCAGGTCCACGATGAGCAGCGTTCAAAGGCCAACCGGCCCAAACCACCAAGGGACACAGGCCGAAAAGGCGGTCGCAGGGATGGTTTCAAGGGCAGCAACAAGGGGCGTCGAAGAGGTGCATCCAAGAAAAAAGGGAGCGGAAGAAGATAGTTGAAAATTTCTATTCCGGGTTGAACCTTCACCCAATGAGATATAGACTGGCTCAAAATTTCTGGAGGGTATTATCATGAGAAGTGTATTTGTTATA
>JALVPF010000124.1:10863-18289 GCA_027031935.1 Myxococcales bacterium
CTCCCCTCCCTTCTCGGCCGTCGCGTTTGGTGGCAGGACCAAGACGGCAACGTCCAGTCCGGCCGCGTCCAGCGCATAGTCTCCACGCCCGAGGGCTGGCGACTCTTCGTTGATGGCAATTTCCTGCAACAAGCAAAATGCAGATACCCAATCGGCCAAAAGTGATTCAACAGCTCCTGAGGCAAAGGCCGCCGCTGGAGACTCCATGTTTCCTGGATTCGATGCCGCAGCCGAACTCAAGGTTTTGCAGGGGACCTGGAAGGTCAAGGACAGTTTTGGAAAAGACTCTTCGACCTGGAAAATCGAAGGTAACAAGGTGACCATCAGCAATGGTGACAAGACCAAACAGGGTGAAATAGAGATCAAGTATCCTGGCGAATTGGCCGTGGTGGAAAAATCAAACGGTGGCACGTCCCGGTCTTACTTTGCCTTTGCCCATTCTGGTGATGATATCTATATAGGTCTCGGCACCGGTGGAATAAAACGTGGTGATGCATACATGCTGGCCGATGACGGTGTGGTGGTTTTCAAGGCTGGCAAATGCAAACATTACAAGAAGAAGATGTTTGGTGGCTTCGACAAGCCAAGCAAGGTCAAATGCCAGATCGAAGAAAAGGACGGTAAAAAAGTTCTCTCTTATTCGATCCCGGATTCTTTCAAAAAGGGACAGTTCAAGAACTCCTCGGTGGAGATCATCGATGATGCCCTGGTAAACCATCAGTTGAAAAACAGCAAGGCACAAAAAGAGAAATAGGCAGGCAAATTTCATAGCTCAGTCCTGGAGAGTGTTCATGAAAAAGTTTTCCTTGTTGATGTTGTTGGGCGTTTTGGCTGGCTGTGGCGCAGCCAATGAAAAGGCTATTATCCAGAAGTATCTGGATGTTACCCCAAACAAGTTCGAGGGAGCAGTGGCGGTTGTCCTCAACGATGAAGAGACTTCCAAGATCGACGACAAGGGCGAAAGCCGGGTGGTGGAAGGATTCAAGAGGATCAAGATCCTGAAGCGTTCCGCCACGGATTGTTCTGACGATTCCAGTACCTGTCGCGTAATTTCACCAGTGGGTTATGATGAGACATGGGACACGGTGGAGATGATCGAAGCACGGACCATCACTCCTGATGGGCAGGTTCTGAAAGTCGAACCAAAAGATATCAAGGACACCACCTTTACCAGCTGGGCCATTCCTGACCAGAGCGGAAGGGTCAAGATGTTCAGCTTCAAGGGTGTGCAGCCAGGCTCCATCCTGGAGTTGAGGTACCGGGTGCGTTCAAGGAAGATCATAGATGCAGGCGGGTTCAGGTTCCAGGAGAGAGATCCGGTCCTGGAGGCAAGGTATACCATGGATACTCCTGCTGATTACGAATACAAGTGGAAGACCTACAATATAGACGTAAAGCCCACAGTGCAGAAAAAGGGAAACAGGATAATCCGCACATGGGAAGCAAAGCAGATCCCGGCCTTCCAGCCCGAGGAGGGCATGGTGGCGCCTGATGACCTGGTTGCACAGTTGAAGATTGCAAACGAAAAAGTGAGCGCATTTGGAGAATTTGACAAGTGCAAGAAGATAAAGACATGGGAAGATATGGGAAATTGCTGGGCCCAGATGATAAAGAGCAAACAGGAGGCCACACCTGCGGTAAAGGACCTGGCCAGGAAGATCGCTTCGGAGAACAAGACAGAGACAGACAAACTGAAGGCCGTGTGGAAATACATGAACGAAAACATCAGGTACGTGGGCCTGGAGAGGGGACTGGAAGGCTTTATTCCCTTGAGCGCCGGTGTGGTGTGCTCCAAGAAATACGGTGACTGCAAGGCCGTTGCAGGTCTGATAAGTGTTCTTTGCAGACAGATGGGAATGGAAGCCGATCCCATCCTCATAGGCACGAGACCGCAGTTGGGCATGGTTCCCCTGGACCTGCCCGGTCCGTTCCACTTCAATCATTCCATCGCCAGGGTAGTGGCTGATGGCAAGGTGTACTGGATGGACGCAACAGTGAGGGATGCTTCTTTTGACACCACTCCATTTTCAGACCAGGGAGTTGATGTGCTTGTTGCACATCCTTCCAAGCCTTTCCTCGATCGCATCCCCGTACAGGGGCCGGAGACAAACAACATCACGGGCACCGTGAAGTTTACACCTGGAAAAGATGGCTCCCTGACCCTGGACCTGGTGGGCAAGGCCACTGGAAATTACGCCATGATCTATAGATCCATAGCCCACCGCTACACCGGTGAGCAGTTCGAACAAAAGCTCCTTGCAAAGATTCTGACCACCGCGTACCCAGCTGCAAACTTGAAAAACTTCAAGTATACGGGCAAAGAGCATAACGATGAACCCTTCACCATTGACGTGCAGGCGGTGGTCTCAAAGGCCGTCCAACCCATGGACAAGGGCCTTACCATGGAGATAAAGAGCCCGCTGACTCCAAGGGTTTTCAAGCTCTTCGATATTCCCAAGCGGCACTATCCTGTTGACCTGGAGTTCCTCAGCTCCATCAACCTCAGGTTCGAGGTCAAGATACCCGATGGCATGGAGCCCACGGGCATGCCCAAGAATGTCATGTTCGAAGACGATTACGTAAAGATCGAAAGACTCGCACAGATCGAAAATGACAGCGTGGTTGCGGTGTACAACTTTTCTTTCAAGCAACTCATCATTCCCCCTGACAAGTACAAGGCAGCAAGGGCCTCTTTCCTCAAGGCCATGGATGCTTCAAAATTCGTTCTCATTTTTGAACCACCCAAAAAGAAAAAAGCATAATCTGTATCATTATCCTGTTTGAGTAACACATGAATTATCGCAATGGAGTTTCCACCATGAGAAAGATAATAAATCTGATTTGGGTTGCCGCTGTTTCGTCAATCCTGCTTACTGCATGCAGTGGCGGGGGTTCAGGCCTGATCATTATTCCCGACCAGGTCAAAAAGGCAAAGGTAAACACGGATAATTACAAAGACGTTCACGCTGTGTTTTTGTACGATGTTGGTTTTGCAGATTTCGACCCCATGGATGTGGGACATTCCAAGTATCCGACTTACCAGTTCAGCGAGTTTGTGAAGATAAAGCTCCTTACCCGTGCTGCCACCGAAGGAGGCATGTTTGGAAATCGCACGATCAGACATTTGGGTGAACTCAAGGAGTTGGAAGCATGGGTCATCAAGCCTGACGGAAAGAAAAAGAAGCTGGGCCCCTCTGATGTCAAGACCAGCATCCTGGTAAAGGATGTCATTCCCGGCGCCGTTCCTCCCATCAACATGTACGAGACGGCGATTATTTTTCCCGGATTGGATGCAGGAGATGTGATCGAGTATCACTATACCAGGAGAGGTAGGGACACAAACTGGACCTTCAGCAAGCAACAGGCCCCGGTGCTTTTTTCCAAGTTCATGGTGGCAAGGCCCATGAGGCGCATCGAAATTCAGCCCCTTATATACGAACGCAATGGCTTGAAGGTGATCAAGAGTGAAGATCGAGGCATAGTCTCGGGCATGACCGGCAGGGTGGGCTCCCGCAGGGCAACATATGACATATGGGAGGCAAGCAATGTGGCCCCCATCAAGAAAGAACCCTCCATGCCTCCTCTGGTGGATCTGGCAGCTCGTCTCAGAGTATGGCAGGGCGACCGCAGGTTGGACTGGAGCACCCTGGGGGGAACCTACTACAAGTGGTTTACCCATTATGATCGTTCCGTGTCGGGAATGAAGGAACTCCTGGCCAAGGTCCTGGATGGAGTTGGCTCGGATCCCATGGCCAGGGCAAGGGCCATCCATGATTGGGTGAAGGCGAACATGAACCTGATGGATCATGATCAACTCAGTTGGGTACCGCGGGAGATCGAGATCGACACCATAGACCTGGACAAGTTGCTGAAGGAAAAAGAAGCCACGCCCGAGCGTACCGCCAATCTCATGTGGGCTTTGATGAAGGCCGCCGGCGTGGAGACGAGCCTTGTTCTTGCCACTTCGGCCTGGGATGCCGATGCAGAGGAGGGACTTCCGGATTTGTATCAGTTTACCTATCCTCTGCTTGCTCTTCCGGACGGGACCCTGATAGATACCACGAGCCGCTGGTGTCCGTTTGGCCATGTGCCATGGTATTTCGAAGGCCGAAAGTCACTTTGGATAAAAGGAGATACAATCTCGTTCAAGAAGCTTCCTGTGAGCCCGCCTTCCGAGAACAAGGTCGCCCGGACCATCAGGGCTGCAGTGGATACCGACGGTAATGCAACCATCAAAGTCACTGCAACCTATACCGGGCAGCGAGCCTTTGTCATGAGGGAATATTATGGTCCCAAGACCCCCAAGGAACGGGAAGTCAAGATGCAGGAGATGGTATCCGACACCGTTGCCAAGGCTGAACTGGGTGAGTATGTTTTCAACAATCTCCAAGACAATTACAAACCACTTCAACTGGTGTTTGATTTCAAGGTTCCGGGATATTCTCAGGTCCTCAGGGACAAGATGATCGTCAAGTTGGGTGCCTTTGTGAATCTCACTTCCTCTCCGGAGTTTCCTGCTGAACACAGGCAGTATCCCGTGTGGTTCAGGTACAAGTGGCAAGAGGACATGGATATACAGATCGACATGCCCATGGGCTTCAGCCTGAAGGCATTACCCAAGGGCTTCAGGACTCGGCATTTTGATTCCAACACAGCCCTGGGGGCCCAGACCTCGTATGGATCACCTGACGGTCAGGACTTGCATGTGATCAGGAAACTTTCTGTAAACGAAGTCTTCGTCGAGACAAGTGGCTACAAGGCTCTTCGTAATCTGATACAGCGCTACCTGGCCCAGAAGGATACCCTGGTTACCCTGAGGCTTCCGAAGATGGACTGATATCGGTCAGGATTCCCTCAATAGCCTTACGATGGGATTGAGATCTGCAAGCATTTGCCCAAGACCATTGAGATGTTCCCATCCACCCACGTGTACCACCGATGAGTAATGGTCCATTATTGCTCTTATCATGCGCGCCGCTCTGCGATCCATTCGTTCCAGGCGTCTTTTTGCAAATGAATCCAGCATGGGCCCCTTGTCCATGTTGTGCCTGGCTCGGCTCCACTCCCTTTCCACCTGTTGGGTAAGGGATTGCTCGTCCCTGGTGGCCAGATTTACCAGGTTGTCCGTTACCATCAGCTCCCGCTCCAACCTCGCAAGGAGTTGGCGTGAGAGTTCACCGTCACCAGTCTCCACCAGCTTTGCACCAGTGCGTTGAGAGTATGCTTCGGCAGCCGTGTATTCGAAAGGATAGCGGAGCTGGGCGACGACTGCGTGCATGGGACGTGGCAGACTGCCGTCCTGCTTGCGAAATGGTTCCAGTACTTGTAGAAGTCTTTTTCCATTGGTCCGTCTGAACTCCAGACCGAATTTGCTCACCTCCACCGATATGGCTTCCGGGCTCAGTTCGTGAAGCAACTTCAGCAAGAGCGAGTGCCCATTGGGATCCAGGTGAACCGTTCCTATGATGGCCAGGCCTTTCAAGTCAACGCTCCATGTTTAATGGGTATTGATGGTTTTGACCCATGAAGAGATATCTTCGATGACCTTTTTATAAACATGCCCTGGAATTTGGTATTCTGAGGGTTTGCTTTTTCCCTGTCCCTCCATGAAGAGATGATTCAGGCTCGGGTATAGAGTGAAAGTCACTCCTGTCTTTTTGTTCAGCTTGTCCTTCCATCCCTGAAAGTCTTTCATGGTCACCTGGTAATCTCTGCCCCCTTGCAGGATAAGCATTGGTCTTTTCATTGACTTAGCAGACTCTGCCGGATCGTACCCGCGCAGATCGAGCCAGTAGGCGGCAGGCACGGAAAAGGGGAGCTTTTCAGACGGGGTCTTCGCAGACAGCTTGGGGTCCTTGACCCTCTTGACCTTTTCTCTTACCTCTTCGAGCGTTTTTTTGTCCATGTCCGACAGTGAACCATCGAGACCGAGCAGGTACTCGGTTTGTTCCATGATCAGATCCTCCAATGGGCGGGTGGAACCGGCCATGATTATGAATCCTGCTGCATTGGGCGCAATATTTGCGATTCTTGGTACGAGCATGCCGCCAAGGCTGTGTCCCAGCACAAAGACCTTCTTGGGATCTATTTTTTCAGTGCTGCGAAGCAGCTCCACCGCAAGCCCTGCATCCTGAATCGTCTCGCCCTTCGTGGTTACACTCTCTCTGATGCCGTGCATGGCATTCGCGTGTTCCTTGGTTCTTTTTTCGTACCTGAGCACGGCAATACCCCTGGTCGCAAGGCCCCATGCAAGATCCCTGAACGGTTTGTTAGGGCCGATGCTTTCGTCCCGGTCGTGTGGTCCAGAGCCGTGAACAAGCACCACTGCAGGGAAAGGTCCTTTGCCCTTGGGCATGGAGATGGTCCCGGGTAGTTGCCATTTGCCTTTGCCTACGGCGATCTCCTTATCTGAAAAAGTCTTGAGATCCACATAAGGTGGAGCATCGTACAGTTGTGCATTGTCGCCCTTGTTGGGAAAGAAAAACAGCCCTGCGACCTTTGCGCCTGAAAAGACCACCTTGGCGATTACTACCTTTGTCTTGAATTGGCAAAAGATCAAGGCGATGGAATATCCATCTCTTTTTGTAGTTTGTGTCTTTATTGTTTTCTGAAATGGACCGAATCTTTCCCCTATGGATTTCCACACCAGTTGGAGCTTGTCCACAGGGAGGGCTGCTGCCATCTTTTCATCAAACCAGGAAAACGCTTCTTTGTATTTTGCACCAACGAGCAGGTCTATGAATTTTTCGCCCAAGACAGCGTGATCTGTTCCCTTGTCGCTCAATGTGGCCGTTTTGTCAGAGTCCGCTGTCTTGTCAGATGAAATATCCTGAACTACAGGGCCTGAATCGGATTCTGTAGTTTTATTCGTGTTGTTACAGCTCGTAATTGCTGTCAGGCAGAAAACAGAAAAAAGCAGAAATGACAAACACGGGGAGATACGGCCTTTCATGGTGAAACCTCCTGTGCGCTGGGTATACTGTGTTTGAGCAGGAGCATATCACCTGTGGACCGCTAACAGGTAGTAATAGTTTCTTTCGAAAGGTCTGGCCTGTCGGACTACTTGTTGCCCTTTGCCCTGTTGAAAACTTCCATCACCTTGGGAGATGTTGTTATGGGATCCAGCGTCCTGTCCGGGCTGACCATGAGAAGACGAACAAATTCATGTTCCGCTTCCTTGTTCTTGCCGAGGGCCACGAGGCAGTGTGCGAGTATCTCTCTCGCTTCTGCCTCATCCGGTTTTGCCAGCTTGCCTGATTCGAGTACGCGGCTCAGGTTAGCCCTGGCCAACTCATATTCTCCATCACGGTATAGCTTGTAAGCCTGCTGGACAATGCGAGTATCTTCCGGAGAGCTTGTCTTTTTTGACTCAGCCTCATCCTTGTTCAGTATGGCAGCCGAGTCCACTTTTGAAACAGGTATGGGA
>JALVPF010000125.1 GCA_027031935.1 Myxococcales bacterium
CATCAGAAACTTCGTCAAGACTTAGTCCATATTTTGCAAGTGAGTTGGGCTTCCCGATGGATCCTGGGAGGCTCAGAAAATCCAATATCCTCATAGGCGCGGACTCACACATGAATGCCATGCAAGAGAGCCCTCCTGGGCAATCTTCATCATCTACGCAAGTAGATGGCCCGAGGCCAATTTCGATTGTGGTCAATCCATTGGCCGTTGCGGTGTAGAGCCATTCCTTTTGGATGCCATCCAGGCCTTGACCCATGGCTGTCTGTACAGAGAATATATGGGAATCCAGACTGATGGTCCTCCTGGGAATGATTGTGGAAGTATCATTTGGCAAGGTGAATCTCACCATTTCAAAGATTCTGTTTGAATGGTTACTGGACAAGAATAATGTTTTTCGAGACCTGTCGGGATCCGTACTGGTGGTGATAGCCGATAGATTTTGCGAACAGATTTCATTCAAGGAAAAATTGGTCAAATCCCATCCGGCATTTTGCAAAATATTCAGGTAATTTTCTATGGCGTTTTTTTCCGGCCAGATCAGGTTTGCAGTGTCCAGAACGAAGCCGTCATTTTCGGGTTTTAGCTTGACTTCCCATATTTCCGGTCGGTTTTCTACCAGCACGTTGAAGTCAAGGCTTGCCGGTTTGTGAGCAATGTCCTGGATTTTTCCAAGCCGGTCACCGATTTCATTACCCAGACAGTAAGAATCATTGTTGCTCAAAATCACGGTTCCCAGTGGTACCATGGAATATTGTACCGAGCGCTTGGAATACAGGAACAGGGACATGACTGGACGATAGAGATCAGTCACTACCAGCAGGAAGTCCTGGCAACTCCAGGTGCTTAAACCCTGGCTCTGCAAATCAAGGCAGGCAGATCTTACTTCTCCAGGCATAAAAGGAGGATCGTCAAGGGGGCTGTTTTGAACATTTATTTTTAGTGGTTCGGGTATGGGTTCAATGGCAACCGCAAAACTTGCAGACTTTGCACCATGGGAAATCCAGGACTGTCGGCATTCGTCACTATCATTGGATGTATTTGGAAACGCTACCACCATGGCATATTGCACCAAGTCGGGTTTCAAGGTCTCGTTGTCACTGTTTTGAATGGTCGTGAGAAAAAGAAGGTATCGATTGAGATACGACCAGCACGCTGAAGGCCAATTTGTATCGTCGTCAGATTCCTGCAGTCCCTCAAACGGAAGAATCACACCGGAGCTTGGTTGACCTGGAACACCAAAACTCAGTTGCCATCCCGAAACAAGATCCATGAAACTTATGGATCCTGAAGCAGTATTGGTTATCAATGCAGGAACAAGATTGTCACTCCGTGCTGAGGGCAAGAACATGGAAACAGTTGATGGTCCGCTTTCAAGGCTCAATTCCTTGCTGATTTTTTCCTCGATGGGATGACCTGCCCCCAGGTAATGGAAATCCACGGGACTCGTTCCTTGGCCCATGGGCGCGGAAACTGTTACCGGTTCAGAATCTCCTGCATTTAGGACGGGGACCTTTACACGGAGTTCATTTGAAGATGCAGCCAGTATGCTTGCGGGAGTATTACCGAAAAAAACCAGGTTGTTCGATGCGACAGGATCAAAGTTGGTTCCGCTTATGTTCACCACCGTGTCCAGAAAACCAACATTGGGCTCTATGGCGTTTACCGTCAACTTGTCGGGAGGAGGAGAAAATTCACGTCCGCATCCAAGGGATACGATGAAGAACAGAGACATGGAGACCGATACAATTGTAGCCTCATGTGATTTCTTGGACATCATCACCTCCAAGATGAGTTGCATCAAGCTTGAGCAGAATTCAGCGCCTGCTCTAATCTACGGGTTTGCCTTTCAATGTTCAGATTTAGATATCCTGCAAGCTGCAGCCATGATTTTGCTGCCCCTGGCCATGGCCCGCCAGGTCTGTCTGGGTCCAAGATCTCATCAAGCATGGAATCCAGTACTTCAGCGACACGGTCCTGTAAAGTCGCCTCTTGAGGCTCCAAGCCCATCTTTCTTCCTGCCTGAAGAAGCCCCAGGAACTTTGCCATTTGTACGGGGTCCGGCTCGGATAGAATTGAGTCAAGCATCCTGGACAACGCCCCATCCAATATCTTGTTGGAGCGCTGAATGGGAGGGCTCAGTCCCAGGTCATGACACATATGGGCAAGCTTGGCCGCTGCATCCAGATCTCCGGTGCTTATTCCTCGTTCCACCAGCTTGTTTATTTTTCGTGCCGCTGCATATGCCACCGGAGCCTTCAGTGCTTCGGGCATGCCCACTCCCAGTGATTGCAAAGATTCCAGCAGTTCCTTGTGACGAAGGAATAATTCATCGAAGGTCTGATCCAGTTCCCTGACCACTGGTTTTGCGAGGATACCCATGGCCTGCAAGCGAAGTTCCTGTATCATGTCCGGCAGTCCAAGGCTCCACAGGAAGTCTCCCGAGAGTTTTTCATCTGCTGCTTCAAATCCGATCGTGGTCAGCAGTCCAAGTATGTCCTCGGTGCTTGGGGCATTGCTGCCCTGGTCATATGGGCGCGCATATGCTTTTAGCTTCAGACCTTTGCCGGCGACCACTGCTACATCAAAGGTTCCACCCTCTCCGGTTCGCTCGGCCTTGACCGTCGATCTTCCGGAAAAAATCCTCCAGCCTTGCTGCTCTGTCCGGTTTTGCATGTGGGTTTTTATGCGAAAGGAATACAGCCTCTGCCTTGCCGGGTGGTTTTTCAACAGTGAATCGATAGCCTTGTGAACAGCCACCTTCTCGGGTGACAGTATGGAAGGACGTACGAACCTCGAAAGGATATCCACACCTGTTCCCATGGAGGCTATGTTGCTTTTTGCATCTGCCAGCCTCTCCATGCTGTCGGACGTTACGGGATGGCCGGCAATCTCCTGTGCCAACTGCGATGACCGCACGAAATAGGTAAGGTCCTGGACGGTTTCTATCCCTGAAACGTCTGAGAAAAACCATCCACAGGATGTATACATGAGCATTCCATGACGCTGCATCTCCATTAGCTTGTAAATGCGTTCGCGTTCTGCATCACCAAGTGGTTTCTTCGCATGCTTGTCAAGGAAATTTTTTGCTGCACCCACGGTGCGTCCCAGGATCACGTGGATATAGTCGTCACGAGCTGCCCATGGATCCTCAAGGAGTTTTGCCCCCTCCTGTTCGAAAAGGGGGTCGATCCTCTGGCGCAACAGGTCGAAGGCCTCGCGCAAAGGTGTGCGCCATGCCTGGTTCCAAGAAGGAGGTCCGCCTGTAGAACAACCACAGTCCTCTTTCCATCTTCCAACTCCGTGAGCACAACTCCATGCAGTACCTAAGCCATCCCCACCTGGCTTGAGTTTTACCTGCCAGGATGGAGGGTGTTTGTCTAAAAATGCAGAGGGATTGGTCAATTCAATTTCTCGGGCGGGTGCTTCTCTCGTGGTCAGATAGGCAAGGCACATGTCGCCCATGGGCTCATGGTGTCCGTAGCTTTCCCCATCTGTAGCCAGGAATACAAGCGGCTCGTGTTCTGCCACCTCCCTGCTGTTTTGTTCAGCTGTCTTTTGGATTCTGTCAGCAAAGGTGGATGCGTTACGAAGCAGGTGCTCGAAAGCTATGGCCCTACTGGCTTCTTCATGGAAAAAGAATATTGCAACTTTTCCGTTCTTTCCGCTCCAGTAATATGGCCTGCCGGTTGGAATGTCTCCTGATGAAACGTCTCTCCAGGCTTCTTCTCCATCAGCCCTTATCATCTCTGCCTGTGTTGGAGAAAGGATTGTGTATTCGACTCCCTGGGCTGCCAGATCTTCCATGACGGCGTCGTTGACGGCTGTCTCGGCAAGCCATATTCCAGAGGACGCCCTTCCGAACCTGGCCTTGAAATCTTCCATCCCCCACTTGATCTGCGTGTGTCGATCCCGCTTGGTGGCCAAGGGCATTATCAGGTGGTTATATACCTGGGCCATGGCGTTTCCAAAACCAAGGTCACCTACCGATTGCCTGTCGGCAGCCATGATCCTCTCATAGGTCTCGGGAAGATGCTCTTCGAGCCAAGATAGCAAAGTGGGGCCCACGTTGAAGGATATTTTTTTGAAATTGTTGGCTACCTCCAGAATTCGTCCATTTCCGTCCAAAACCCGCGAGCGGGTGTTGGGAGTATAACATTCTGCAGCCACCCGCTCGTTCCAGTCATGGTAGGGAGAAGCTGAAGCTTGAAATTCAACCTGTCCAGTCCATGGGTTTTCCCTGGGAGGTTGATAGAAGTGACCATGGATTATGAGAAATGTTTTCATGTAGTTATTCTAGCCTCTGGCACAGTGAGGTTCCACTATTGGATTTGTTCAAGATTAGCATAGTTGTCTGAATCAGGAAA
Source organism: Myxococcales bacterium (assembly GCA_027031935.1). Classification (GTDB taxonomy): domain Bacteria; phylum Myxococcota; class B64-G9; order B64-G9; family B64-G9; genus JALVPF01. The sequence continues at coordinate 4,365 of JALVPF010000125.1, forward strand.
TAATGTAGAAGCAGTCGTCATAACGCCTTTGGCGTCACCCACAGATGATGAAAATCACCCTGGAGCGTGTGGTGCGGCCCTGTCTACGGCTAGCTACCCTTGGCTTCTCGGCAAGCTCGACAGGCTCGCATTACTCTCATCATTATCGCTTGATAGTGAGTCGCAAAACCGGAATTACGGGTAGCTACGCCTGCCGCGGGCCTACGAAGATGCTGCAACTTTATAAATTTTCGAAGCAGATTTGGGTTGGAACACAGAGTGGGAATCTGCTACAAATGCACCAAATGAAAGAAGACCTGGAACTGAGCATAGTAATACCGATTTTCAACGAAGAAGCCATCGTGGCAGATTCGGTGGCTGGCTTGCTGGATAGATTGCCGGAGATTTGTCCTTCGTTTGAGATCATCCTTGCGGAGAATGGTTCCGTAGACAATACCGTGGATGTGGTTCGTCAGATATGCAAACGCCATGAGCAGGTCAGGACCTTTAGTGTTGGCGAACCAAATTATGGTAAAGCGCTGAGAAGGGGAATACAAGAGGCCCGCGGAAAATTCGTCCTCTGTGACGAGATCGATTTGGTGGACCTGGATTTTTACCGTTCTGCCCTGGGGCTATTGAGGGCCGGGCATGCGCAGATGGTGGTTGGTTCCAAACTCGCACCGGGCGCAAGGGATGACAGGCCCTTTGTCAGGCACATGGCCACAAAGACTCTAAACGGCTTGTTGCGTCTTGGCCTGGGCTTCAAGGGCACGGACACCCATGGTCTCAAGGCATTTTTACGTAAACCTCTTCTTCCCGTACTGAATTCGTGCATGGTGGACAAGAACCTTTTTGCTTCAGAGTTTGTGATACGCGCCGAGCGTTTAGGGATCGACATAGTAGAGGTGCCACTTTGCGTTCACGAGAAGCGTGCTCCCAGCATCAACCTGCTGCGGCGTGTGCCGACCGCCTTGTATAATCTGGGTCGTCTGGTGTGGATAATAAGATTTCGGGACAATTAACCTCATCATGGACAAGACTTTGTGCATAACAATGGACTTGGACCCCTTGAGTTGTTACTCGAGGCTTTATGGGTTGCCTGATGTTGCAAATGCCACGGATCCCGTTCTCACCAAGGCGCCGGAGAGGTTGGCGCAGCTGCTCGATCCCATCGGTGCAAAGGCGACATTTTTTGTCGTAGGCAATACGCTCGAGCAACATGAACATGCAAGCGCCATCGCTGGAATGGCTCGACAGGGTTTTGAAATCAGCAATCACACATGGTCCCATCCCTATGAACTTTCCCGCATGGCACCTGCGGAGATAGACGCAGAGATTTACAGGGGAGCACAGGCCATAGAAAAGATCTGCGGGCAGGCTCCTGTGGGTTTTCGCGCACCTGGCTATCTGCTCGGTCAGCATGTACTCGGGAGGCTCATACTCCAGCACGTGGCGTATGATGCCTCTGTCCTTCCCAGTCCTGGCTACCAGGCCATAAAGGCCTTTGCCATGGCCTTGCTGAAAATAGGAAACAAAAATACATCCGCAATCTTGGGCGACCCACGTGAATCTCTGGCCCCATCGGCTCCCTATAGGCCCGATAGTGAAAAGCCATGGCGGCGTGGGACAGCCAAACTTGTGGAATTGCCCATCAGCAGACTGGGTCCTTTACCCCTGACAGGAAGCGTGTTGTCTTTGACACAGCGGGCAGGGGCATGGTTCTTGGCTCGCAGTTTATCCAGGAACGATTTCGTTCACCTGGAGTTGCACGGGGTGGATCTCCTTGATATCAACTCTGACGGCATTGACCCGGCACTGGCCACACAGCCGGATCTCAGGATTTCATGGAAGCGCAAGGCTTCAGCCATAGGAGCATTCATCTCTGAGCTTGTCCGTACGCATGAACCTGTGACCTTGTGGCAGGCGGCAGACCGTTATAGGATAGGGTGATATAAGAGCAATCATCCAGGTGTATCTTTCAGGGTGGGACATGAAAATTAGTTCAATCATACACAGAAGCTTGTTTGCCATCGTGCTTTGTTCTGTTGGGGCAAACGGCTGCTCTCATGAGTCGCAGAGCATAAAGCGGGTAGAGGTAGATGTTCAGACAAAGACTCAGTCCGAGGCCAGGGGCTTGCTGGGAAAGCCCACGCCGGTATATTCCACATCCTTTGCCATTCGGCTGGCAGAGCTTGCGCTGAAAGAGCGAGGAGTAGTGGACTGCGACAAGCGCTCCGTGGCCATTTCGTTTTGCGATGGAGTCTATTCCGTGACTTTTGAAAAACCTGAAGACTCGGTGTTTTCAAAAGATTACGTTGTGGACATAAATGCTGATACAAGCCGGATAATAAGAGTTGACACCGGAAAAAGTGATTGATCGCTTGTTGGGGAGGCACTTGCTACATGCTTGAATCCTTTAAATCGAAGTTGGCCGAGTGGGCAGAAGAATACCTGGAGTCCATCTCGGATCCCCTTTTGACCAGGAGATTGGAAAAACTCCAGGCTAATCTCAACGAATATGGGGTGGATCCCTTTGGGTTCGATCCTACCATGGTCAAATATGCAGCCCCCTTCGTCTATTTCTTTTACAAACATTACTTTCGCGTCCAAACCTTTGGTATTGAAAATGTACCAGCAGGCCGGGTGATGTTGATAGGAAATCATTCAGGGCAGATCCCTGTGGATGCGGCCATGATAATCGCTGCCATGTTGATCGATGCTGATCCACCCAGGATGGTCAGGTCCATGGTGGAAAGATGGGTGCCTTCTTTGCCACTGCTGTCCTATCTCTTTTTGCGTTGGGGACAGATAGTCGGAACCCGTGAGAACAGCAAGAGGCTGCTGGAGATGGATGAAGCCATTTTGGCCTTTCCCGAAGGGGTCCGCGGGATCAACAAGCCATTCTCGGACAGGTACCAACTTCAGGAATTCGGTCTGGGCTTCATGAGATTGGCCATGATGACCAATACTCCGGTGGTGCCCGTTGCCTGTATTGGAGCTGAAGAGCAAACCATCAACCTCTACAATGCAAGGGGCTTGGGAAAGCTTTTTGGCATGCCGGGGCTTCCCATAACCCCCCTGACTCCCATCGTGGGGCCGCTGGCCATCCTCCCCCTGCCTACGAGGTATCGTCTGTATTTTGGAAAGCCCATGATCTTCGAGGGCAATCCGGACGACGAGGATTCTGTAATCCAAAAACACGTGAACCGGGTAAAGGGGACCATTAGCAGGATGATCCATGATGGCATCAAACAACGGCAGCATGTATTTTGGTAGGTGGAGGGATTCATGACTCGTCCCACAGGGAATAAAAAGGGTGAGCGGACAAGAGCCGGCCGAAAGGGGCGTTCATCCACGGCCCGGAAAAAGATGAAAGACCCCATAGTAATTACTGGTATCTCAGGAAACCTCGGTCGTCTAATCACAAAGGAACTACACACCGAACACAGTATCATCGGCATAGACCAGCGGCCTTTTCGCAACAAGCCCAAGGATGTGGTTCACCATCAGATCGACGTGAGGAGAAGAAAGGCTGAGGATATATTCAGAGCCAACTCCGTCCGAGCGCTCATACATTTGGGCCTGGTCCATCGAATCAGCCCGGAGCAGAAGAATTACAGAAACTTCAACACCCTCGGTACCATCAAGCTGCTGGAGTATTGTCAAAAATACGATGTGCGCAAGGTCGTATTGCTATCCACCGCACAGGTTTATGGGGCTTTGCCGGAAAATTCCAATTTCCTTTCAGAGGACGCTCCATTGGTGGCTCAACCAGGTTACCCTGAAATGAGCGCCCTGATAGAATGGGACATGTACGCACAGAGCTTCTTCTGGAAACATCCGGACATCGAGACCATCATATTGAGACCGGTACACGTGGTGGGCCCAAGGGTCAGAAACGCGGCTTCGAATTATTTGCGGCTGAAGCATCCTGTAACCCTTTTTGGCTTTGATCCCATGATACAGTTGCTTCACGAGATGGATCTCGTCGAGGCTATCATGCTCTCATTGGAACCTGGCAGGCGAGGGGTCTTCAATATCGTCGGTCCTGGGCAGGTGCCTCTGAGTCGGGCCCTTGAAGAGCTGGGAAGAGAGCCCATACCTGTACCGCATCCATTGGCCGAGATAATGATCAAGCGCCTCTGGAAGTTGGGCCTCAGCGGATTTCCTCCTGGCGAATTGCCAAACCTCAGGTACCAGTGTGTAGTTGACGGATCCAGGGCCAAGTCTGTGCTGGGCTTCAGGCCCAGATACTCCCTGCGTGATACCATAAGGTCCGTGCTCGGCTAGTTGAAAAGCTCATACGGTATCGACAAAAAAACGAGGGTCAAACCGGGATATGAGCTTGCAGGAAGTTCTTGCTCCTCTCTGTATCCCGTGCATAATGGGCGACCATTCGTTCTTTGATTTTTTGGTCTCGTCGGTGTGGACCAGGCGTTCGCTGGTGTCATGCTTCGGCATGAGACGAGAGGAAAGTCCGGGCTCCGCAGGGCAATGGTGCTGGTTAACGGCCAGTGGGGGCAACCCCAAGGAAAGTGCCACAGAGAATAGACTGCCCGCGGTGGATCGAAGATCCCCGCGCATGGGGGACGCCCAACGGGTCTTCCCCCTCACTTTATCCCCAAGGATGAAGCGGCGATGGTGAAACGGTGCGGTAAGAGCGCACCGCCGGATTGGCGACAATCCGGGCAAGGTAAACCCCACCTGGAGCAAGGTTCAAAAGGGTTCTCCTCGCGCTAGTCGCAAGGACGGACTGCCCGTCCGAGTGACCCGGGATAACCGCTGGAGACTGTCGGTAACGGCAGCCGTAGATGAATGGACGCTACCCCATGTGGGGTAACCCTCATGGGGAACAGAACCCGGCTTACGTGCCGCATCGACGAGACCTTTTTCTCTCTTCGCCGTTTGATGTTTCTATGCTTGACTGAAGGAAAGCGAGGGGGAAATCAGGCCTTGTCTTCTGACATTTCCTCCAGGGACTTGGCGTAGTAAAGTATCCGGTGACAGAAAGGACAGGTCACTATCTGTTCGCCTCTCAGGACCGTGTTGTATTGCTGCGGGGGTATTCCCATGTAGCATCCCTGGCAGTGCTCATCCAGGACGGGAACAACGGCGACACCGTCTCTGCGTTTCCTTATGCTGTCGTATTGAGCCAGCCATCTTCTGTCGATCTGCCCAAGTGATTCAGCGCGTGTCGACTCCTCTTTTGCTATATCCGCGTTGAGGGAGTCCAGCTTCTTTTTTAGCTCTGTTCTCTCTTCCAGGAGTGACTTTTCCGACTCGTTCAGATCTTCTTCCTTTTGGGAGACACTGGTCTTGAGATCTTCTATGTCCTGCATTTTTCTCAAAATCTCGTCTTCTATGCCAAGGTTGGCTTTTCTGGCAGCCTCGATTTCCCTGGACAGTGCCTGGTAGTCCCTGTTGGATTTTATTTCATTCAGCCTTGCTTCCCATTTCTTGATTTTTTCCTTTTCGGCTTTCAGATCGCTTTCCAGCATCCTTCTTGCCAACTCGACCTCAGCTAACTGATTTTTTTCCTCTGACAACTCATGGTGTTTTTCTTCCAGGAGTTTGTCGATCTCCTTCATCCTTGCAGGAATTTGCTGACGGTCTTTCTCCAGGTCGCGGATACGAACGTCTATCTCTTGCAAAGCCACTAGCGCCTTAAGCGTTTGCAATGCGGTCACTGTTGGTGCCTCCATTTACCTGTCTCCCCCTGATTTTCCACCTTGCTTGCGATCTCTGTGGCTATGAAGCAGAAGTTGTCCCCGGGGTAGGACGCCTTCTTGCATCTTTGTGACCTCACAAGCGATCTGGGAAATCTGATTACAGGGGGTGGGAGATTTGTGATCCCCGTGGGAAATAAAAAAAGCGCCCGGTTTATACCGAGCGCGTCTAGATGACAATCTGGATGGCTGTTTTTATGGTCGCCCCCCATTTTGAAAGAAGAAGGACGTGTGCCTACGCCGTAAAACATGATGCGCAAGCTACCCGTTGATGAATGAGGTGTCAATAGAAAAAATACATGTTTGGGTTTTCTACAGAGTATTTCAATTAGGCTATGGGTCCTAAATCTCCCACATTACTGAATCAGATTTCCCAGATCGCTTGTGAGGTCACAAAGATGCAAGGAATCGTCCGCAGTCGTGGATTCACCACGTCGAGGACAGATTCCGAAGCATCGACACAGAGATCGCAAGCGAGGTGGGAAATCCTGGGGGTGTTGTTTTTAGGCAAGGGGAAACAGGAGGTTTTGGAAAAATGGGCCCACCAGGATTCGAACCTGGGACCGACCGGTTATGAGCCGGCAGCTCTAGCCGCTGAGCCATGGGCCCTTTCAAACTACTCGCCGTCTACAAAAGAACGCAACCTCTTGGATCGGGATGGATGGCGCAATTTGCGAAGCGCTTTTGCTTCTATCTGCCTGATCCTCTCCCTTGTCACTTCAAAATCCTGACCAACCTCTTCCAGCGTATGATCGGATTTTTCTCCAATTCCAAACCTCATCCGCAGAACTTTTTCTTCACGCGGTGACAAGGTGGCCAATACTTTACGCGTTTGTTCAGAAAGGTTCAAGTTCATTACCGCTTCTGAAGGTGACGTGACCGCCTTGTCCTCGATGAAATCGCCTAGGTGACTGTCTTCCTCCTCGCCGATGGGTGTTTCCAGCGAAATTGGTTCTTTGGCGATTTTAAGCACTTTTCTGACTTTTTCCAGTGGAAGTTCCATTTTTTCTGCAATTTCTTCCGGAGTGGGCTCTCTGCCGATCTCCTGGACGAGATACCTTGAGGTTCGAATCAGCTTGTTGATGGTCTCGATCATGTGAACCGGAATTCTGATGGTTCTGGCCTGGTCTGCTATGGCTCTCGTGATCGCCTGGCGGATCCACCAGGTAGCATAGGTCGAGAACTTGTATCCCCTTCTGTATTCAAACTTGTCCACTGCCTTCATCAAGCCGATATTGCCCTCCTGGATCAGGTCCAGAAATTGCAAGCCACGGTTCGTATATTTTTTAGCTATGGATACCACCAGCCTGAGGTTCGCCTCCACCAACTCGCTCTTTGCCCGTTCGGCTTTTTTTTCACCTTCCAGTATGGAGTGGTAGGTGTTTCTCAAGGCATCTACGGACATGCCTGCTTCTTCTTCCACGCGTTGACGTTTTTTATATGAGCTTTTGATCAGCCGATCCATCTCCATGAATTCGTCTTTTCGAATACCCAGTTTTCTGGCCAGGCGGGTCTCTTTCTCTCGAGAAGAACGAACATCGCGAATAGCCTTTTTCAGTTCCTTCAGGTTCATGCCGGTGCGGCGTTCGCAGGCAGCAATGTCTCCAGCAGCACGATCCACCTGCTGAATCAAGGCCTTGAACCTGTATACGATGTTGTCGATTTGTTGTTTGACCAGCCTTATGTCCTCCAGGGCTTCAACCATTTTTTCCCTGTTTTCCAGGATGGTCTTTTTTAGTGATTCTCTTTTGTTGGCAGATAGCTTCTTAGAGTGAAGCTGGTTGGTGAGTCTTTCGTTCACCACCTGAAGTTTTCGAATTTTATCGATCTGCGAGATAACCCTAAGGGTGGCTTTTTCCTCGTCCGCTTCACCCAGCTCTTCATCGAAATCCTTCAGGACTTCTTTGGCCCGGACCTTACCCTTGCGTAGCCGTTCCGCCAGGTTCTGAATCTCGCTCATTGCCAAGGGAGACTCGAGAACCACACGCATGACCTCTTTTTCCCCCTCCTCGATGCGCTTTGCTATTTCTACCTCACCCTCTCTGGTCAGCAGGGAAACAGAGCCCATCTTTCTGAGGTACATACGCACAGGATCGCTGGTCTTGGAACCACCCGAATCTCCGTAAGTGTCCTTGGCCGGTTTTGCCCTGGCCGCTTTTTTAGCTTCGGCTACGGCCGGGTTGTCATCCACCACGTCGATCTCTTCGTCTCCGAGAAAAGATACTAGCCCATCCAGGTGATCGGCTGTGACTATGTCATCGGGAAGGCTGTCGTTGATTTCGGGCAAGGTGACAAAACCCTGGTCCTTGCCTTTGAGTAAAAGATCCTGGATCTCTTTTCTGTCCTTGGAGTCCTGGAAAACCGACTCCGGCAGAATTTCCTCAGCCTTCGCTGAAAGTTGTTGTTCGTGGACTCTCATGAACGGTTTCGAGTATGGTCGCCGTACTTTTTGTTTGTTCACTGGTCCTGATGTCTCCAATTTCGGCTTGGGTTTGTTTGCAACAGCCTTTGATTTCATCTTGCTCTTGGTTTTCTTCCCGGATTGGACCTTGGTCCTGGTACTTTTTACCTTGGGACGGGACTTGGGTTTTATCGCTTTTTTAGAAGCCTTCGCTCCTTTTGTGCGACTGGATTTCACCCGTCCTTTTGTGGTGACTGCCTTTTTCTTCTTGGTCTTGCTCCTGGAAGAAGAACTCTTGGATTTAAGGGCCTTTTTTCCTGCCATGCCAACCTCTCCAAACAGCTTATTGCGTAATCCCTTGATTAGACCACCAATGACGGAATCGTCCGATTTTTTCCCTTTGGCTCCTTCGACCCTTCTGTCGCTCATGGTGACTCCGCCGTATCTCAAGCAGCCGTTCAGTGCAAGATCTTGACGGGTAGACCCAGAGCCTGGATCTCCCGGTCCAATGATAACTTGGCAGACCGCAAGGCTCTGATCTCCTCAGACTTGTCCATTCGGCTGGATTTCTCTATTCTGGCCAGGAGCGCAGTCCGCTGCTCCTGAAGTGAAGCGAGGCGAAGTTTACGAATGATCAGGTCCAAGGTTTCCTCGTTTGTATCAAACGACTGCTCCATTTCATCGGACCTTGCCATCTTCGCCCACAGCCACTGTCTGTCTCCATCATCGGGAACATCTTCCAAAAGGCGAGAAACAGACGCACCCGGGTCACGTGCAATACTTTTGACCAGTGTCAGAACATACTCTGTGCGTATGTCCATGTCAGCGTTTCGTTCATAAACCTTTTTTGCCAGCTCCGGGTGGTTGAGTAGCAGTGACACGAGTTGAAGTTCCACTTTCGAGGCTGAAATCTTCAGCTGCTTCTCCGCTTGCCTTTCTTGCAGCGCCTCTGGAGACGAACCCTTGCTGAGAGCCGCTGCTGAACGTATGTGTACCTCGGAGAGCTGAAATTTTTCGGAGAGCAGTCGGATGTAAGCCCCTTTTCGCACCTGGTCCGTACACGCCTGAACCATGGGCATGAGGCGTTTGACAGCCCTGGTCCTGGCTTCTACATCCGAGCCTGCACTCTCTATCAATTTGTCGGACAAGACCTCTATGGAAGGTCTGGCCTTTTCCACCAACTGCTCCATGGCCTCGGTCCCGAATTTGCGCACGAAGGTGTCCGGGTCCTCTCCTTCCGGAAGCGACACCATGTAAGGTGAAATGTCCTGTTCCAAAAGAATTTCCGCAGATTTATAAGATGCCTTGTACCCTGCGGTGTCAGCATCGAACATGGTTATCACCTTGTCGCAAAATCGTCTCAGCAACCTGGCATGTCCCACGGTAAGAGCAGTGCCACATGTGGCTACAGCCTCCTGTATACCTGCCGAGACCATGGATAGCACATCGAAGTAACCTTCCACCAATACGGCCCTGTTCTTTTGCTGAATACTCTGACGGGCCTGGAGCAAACCGTACAATATTCCGCTTTTGTCAAACACCAGACCCTGGCCGGAATTGATGTACTTTCCGCCTTGGTCCCCTGGATCGAGCTTGCGAGCCCCAAACCCGTGTACCGCATCGTCAAGGGCCTTGATCGGAAAAATAAGCCTGTTGCGAAACACGTCATACGGACCCCGCCTGCCTTTGAGCACTAGACCGGCCTTCATGGCATCTTCCACCGATGCACCAAGTTGTCCCAACTTGTCAGTCAAGGCCTGCCAACCTCCGGGTGCATATCCAAGTTGGTATCTCCTTACGATTTCTTCCTGTAGCTGCCGCTGGTTCAGATATGCTAAAGCTTCTTTTCCCTCCGGGCTCCATAAACGCTCTTCGTAAAACCTCGCGGCGCCTTGCAGGATGTTCAACACGGCCTGCTTTTGCTCGCGCTGACGAGGTGAAGGCATACGGAGAGCAGGGAGTTGCACACCAGCCCTGGCTGCCAGTTCCTGCAGCGCTTCCGGGAATGTCTTTCCTTCCATTCTCATGAGAAATGTAAAAACATCCCCGGATGCCTTGCATCCAAAACAATGGAAAAAGCCCTTTTGTGGATTGACGGAAAAAGAAGGAGTCTTTTCTGCATGGAATGGGCAAAGCCCAACATACCTGCTCCCAACTTTTTTCAGCTTCAGATAGCGTCCCACCAACTCGACGATGTCAGTGCGGGCCCTGACTGTCTCGATCGCTTCGTCGCGACCAGTTAGAACCATCGAATTCTCCGGGGCTTGTACATCACTTTTGGCCCCTCGCCCTGGGTATCGCCTACCAGTGTTTATGGCGTAGTTCTTTTCCGAACACCACCAAAGAGCATTTTTCCTTGTTAGTTGTGTTTGCGCATTTTTTTCATCATGCGCTTTTTAGCTGCCAGCGCCTTCTTCTTTTTTCTGACGCTGGGCTTTTCGTAATGCTCCCGCTTGCGGATTTCGGACAGAATGCCCGCCTTCTCACATTGTTTTTTAAAGCGCTTCAACGCGCTTTCGAAGGATTCACCTTCACGAACTTTAACACCTGGCATACAGCGATCACCCCCTTTCGAGAGGGATAGCGGATTGCAGAGGGACTTGGAGCCACAGCCCTGCTGTCCGCGAAGGATGCTATTATAGGGATTGAATGGTGGCTGTCAAGTTGCATTTACACTGATTTTGGAACCGCTTTTCCTCCTGGGGCAACATCTCGCCTGCTTTTGTTGTTTGACATCTTGTACCCGAGGTTGGTAATTAGGTTTTATTGGTTGTTTTCGTCATTAAAACATGGTTTCGAAGGAGGAACAGATGGGTTGGCTGCTTTGGGTACGGCTCCTTAGCCTCTTGTTGTTGGGTGTGCTCGGTGCGGCTTCAGTAATAGTCAAGACGAAACCGGATGCCAAGGAACTCGTAGACAAACTGGTGAAATTTTCAGGTATTATCGGTGTGTTGGCTGTTTTCTGGGGAGCTTGGGACCTCATAAAGGCACTGCTATTCATGAGTTTGTTGGGATCCATGCCAGTGGTGTGGTTGATGTGGTTATTGACCTGTGCGGTGGAGATAGGACTTGGCTTTGTGTTTGGATGGGGTATGGTTACTTCTCATCTGAATGACGAGACGAGAAAAAAGGGCGAGGAGTTCAGAAAAAAACTCCTTCGTTACCAGATAACTCTCGGGTGGTTGTCTTTCGTTCTTGCCGCATGGTGGGTGCTGGTTGGAATGGGCCTTATTCGGTTTTGATTGAAATATGAATAACCTGGCTTCCTTATCTGTTTTTTTCCTTATCTTGTCCGGACCTGCCTTGCAGGCCGTGGCAAGTTCCAGTAAATCCATCGCCATCATTCCTGATCCGTCCTGTCGCACCAACAAACTGGACGTAGAAGTGGAACAGACCCTTGGAGACAACCTCAAGGCACCAGGACTGAAGATACTGAGGGGAAACGCAACCAGAGCCTTTTTGGTTCTTCAATACGTGCTCAGAGTCCAACCCAAGGACCAGGGGATAATAGTTCAGCTCGATGGGGAGGTCGTCGGCAACAGGAACAACAAGCTCTATGCTGAGGGATCGGTGCGCTCGGATACTTTTTCAGATGATGAAAACGGCAGGATTCAAGCAGCCAGACAAGCTGGCAGGAGATTGGGTCAGGCATTGTCTGATGGGCTGGTAAATAGCATGGCCATGAGTTCCCGAGGCAGGCGGGTCCTGGTTCAGGTGACCCTCGATGGTTCGGCCATACGGATGAGACAGCAGGTGATCGATGAGTTCAAGAAGACTTTTGCTTCCATGTCCTTACGAATCCGACCCAGCACGGAGAAAAGTCTCATGATGACCTTGATGAGTTCAGAATCCACCAAAGACCTAGCCTCCTTGATCGAAAAATCCCTGTCAAGGCATGGTGGTATGCATGTGGTCTGGCAGGTCAAGACCAAACCGGCACTGATGTTGAAAATTACAGGAAATTGACGACAGCTAGTTTCTTTTGCCGGGCCAGCCCATGAGCAGCAATAACAATCCTGACAGCAAGGTCACTTGAGGCTCTGTGCGGGCCGTTGAACATCCGCCTTCGGATGGCTTTTTTATTTTGACTCGTCTGTTGGCTTTGCTTTTTTTGATGACGGGGGGAGGAACTTTTCCGTCTTTATCGGGAATCTCGATTTTTATCTGGCGGGAGTAATCGGAGATGTTTCCATCTGTATCCACGGCACAGACAGAAAAAAACCACGTGCCCGGAGCAAGTCCTGTGGCGACATGTTGGGTATTGCGACCCGCGTTCAGCACTTTTTCATAAGCAAATGTTCCATCACCAGGATGGCTTACATGGGCAGGTCTGGGAGTGCGCCCCAGATACAGAAGGTAATGACTGATGCTGTCTTTTGCACCGCTTACATCTTTCTCAACCGGCTTCCATGTAGCTTTTACGTCTGTGGCCATGGCGCATGGGGACAGCGTCAGCATGAACGTCAGAACGCAGGGCCATATGGCAGCCCATGGGGCGATTTGTGATTGCTGAAACTTCATGGATTCTGGTCTCCTTGCTCTTCAGGAGCAGAAATCTTCTCCGACTCGCTTTTTATTGGATCAGTCGACTGATGGGATTGTGGTTTGGATTCTTCATCCAAAGAGGGATGGAGAAACTGGCTGCTGTCGACAGCAAAGGCACCTAAATAAACCTTGTATAACGGCCTTTGAGACGCTGCTATGCCAATTGCTCTTCCCACCTCGATGTGTTTGCCCGTCTTCACAGTGCTTGTTTTTATGTCACAAATTGTCGCTCGCATATCACAGGCAGTGGTGATCTCTACGCACACTCCTCCGTCGTTCTGACCGGAAAAGCTTACAGTGCCTGACACGGGTGCAAGAATCTTTTCTCCCGGTGAGGTTGCCAGACGAATGCCTGCTCCCTGTCGCATTTGAACATCATGGTCTGCCACAGGCCACCTGGCGTCCAGGGCCGAGGCAAGACCAAGAACCGAGCACAATTTCTGTTCAGCTTTTTGCTTGTAATACGCCAGCAGAGAAATCCTCATGGCATGCAGAAAGGAACGCGCAGAACCGCTGGAAAATTTTGCAACTCTCGCTGCTCTTTCAGGTCCTGTTTCGGAAGCTATTATCGCTGCGAGATGACTGGATGTCCGGCGGACGAGCTTACCAAGATGATTCGTCATCCTGGTGGTGCTTCGCAAACCGGTATCCTTTTTTCCGACAGTGGTGTCAGTGGGAGTTTCACCGGGGATAGTCGCCCAGAAAAAGCCGTTTTCGTCAACTTCTCCCTTGCTCCAAATGGCCAGATAGGCCTTCAGTATGGAAAATGGAATATGGTTATTTTGGGCAAGTTCATGGAGCTTGGCATCGGATCTATGTTCTCGTTGGACCTGGAACAACGTAACCACTGTCTTGCCTGCTGCGTCTGTAGGGATCTGGGGTGCCGTGGGTGGTGTAAATATCTTGGCCAGAAGGGCGGAGCGATGGGTGATGGTCTTGCCTTCTGCAGCTGCTGAAAGGTTTGCAATGCCTGAAAGAAACGGCACCTGTATCGCAAGGGCCGAGACAGCCAAGAATGTACACAAGAATGCAAGAAGGCCCTTTTTCCTGTTCACCCTTTTTTTCTCCTGGTTTTTCGTCTGGTTTTACGCATGGTCTTGGTTCTTCGTAGTCTGTGCTTTTTTCTGCGTTTTCTCTTTTTTCTTATGGTCTTTTTCACCGTTTTCTTTTTTACAATAGGCTTTACTTCACCTTTGGCGACTTCTTCGGCAGCTTCCTTGTGGGCGTCGGTGGATGTTTCTTTGTCGGCGTCAGTGGATGCTTCTTTGCCGGCTTCGGTGGAGTGATCCTTGACCTGCATGGGAATTTGAGCTTCTGCCTGTGCAGTTATCTCCTGCTGATGGCGGTGTGTGATATTTTGGGTTACCGGTGGCTTGTAGGATCTTCGTTCGGGCAGACGCATAGGTGCTTGTTTTGTCTCTATGGACAAGAGATAGACGATGAGAATGACCACTGCAGCGATGACGCCGATGAATCCAAGGGATGACAGGATGGCCGGTAAACGGGAAAATTTTGGTGGAGGTTCATCGGATGGCATTGGTATCCGGTCGCGGTAGGAATCGATGATGTTCTGTGCTGCATCAATTCTCTGCCAGGAGGTGATCTGGCTTTGAGATGAAAATGAAGCGTGTGGCTGGACCGAATTCTGCAAGAGACCGGGAGTCGATGATGCCGAGTCTGATGCAGGAGCCCGTGCGCTTACTGCAGGAGTTGATGTTGCCGCGACCTTGTCCAGCCGTGGCCTCGGTGGTGTCTTGGGTACCCGCGACAGGATATCTTCGAACTTGTCCGATGGCGAAGGATCTTTTTTTGAAGGAGCAGGTGATGGTTTTTGAACCGGAGCGGGCGTAGGAGGATGGGCCGGAAGTTTTGGAACCTGATCGTTCAAATTGATAGGCTGTGTCTGTTCCATGAATTCTTCGTTGTCGCCATCGATATCTTGTTCATCTAATACCGGAATTTCCACCTGACTTCCCGAGGACAGGGCAGTAAAAGGTTGTTCTTCGTCAAGAAGTTTTGCGCCTTCGTGATGAAGTTCGTGCATGAGCTGCTCAAATGGGTTTGTCATGGAAGGTGCCTGGCCGGATTTCAACCTTTTGCTGCTTGGGGCCGTGCCGCTTATGGATGTGAATCTGCCATCCGTGGCAAGGGTGTCTTCTGTGCCCGCATTGAGTTTCTTGAGTATCTGCATGGCCTGGGCATTGGTGGAATCCATGTCCAGGACTTTCATGCATGCGTCTGATGCAGCCCTGATCTGAGAGCGTGAGAGAAAAATCTCGGCAGCTATTAGATAGGCGTCTATATTCGATGAGTCGAGTGCCAGTGCCTTTTTGACCTCTTCCAGGGCGTCGATGTATCTGAAGAGGTAAAAAAGGACCCTTGCATATGCCAGATGACCATCTGAAAAATGGTTATTTTTCTCTGTGCCGTGAATGCAGAGCTGTTCTGCTTCCTCCAGTCTGCCCCTTCGGATGAGAGCTTCAGCCAATGGGGCAAAGACCCTGGATTTGGGGTCGTTTTTCAGAATTCTGAAATATTCACGAATTTCAGAGTCTGAAGGGGGCTTGCGATCCTTAAAAGGTGTGCTCATATTGCACGCAGGAGACGGGCTGGGTTTTTAATCCAGCGCATTATTTGAAAAAACAAAAATAATCTTAGCAGACAGCTACAGCTTCTGTCAAAGTTGGCTTTTGATCAAGAAATAATGGCGATTCGCCGGGAGAATTCAGATGCAGTGGTTTAGCAGGTTGGGCGGTGTTTTGGTGTCCCCAAGGAGGACTTTTAATCTCTTGCTCAAGGAAGGGCAGGGAGGGGTTGGAGATGTAGTGTGGTTCATGCTGCTTGCCATGCTTGGTACACAACCTCTTAACTCGGCAAAGGCATTTTTGGGTGCTGGGCAGGGCTTGCTCGTACCCTTCAGCAGGATTGCGAACATGTTTTTTGGTTTTGCTCTGGGCCCCCTGGTCTCGCTCTTTGCTCTCGGCTTGGTCCTGGCTGGTGTGGCGCGCATTCGTGGACTGAAAACTTCGGTAGATGGACTGCTGACTTCGGTCACTTATCTGTGGGTTCCTGTAGGCTTGTTGGGCATGCTTGGCGCGCTTTTGGTGGAGGTGGGTTTTGCGAACACTGTGCTTCCCCACGTACCCACTGGATTTTTTTTCAGGCTGGATCCCCCCTGGTGGAAAATCCTTCTTAGGTTTGTCCTCTCCTATGGGCCGAGTGTATACCTGGGATGGATATTGACAAAGGTGGTCTTCACCAGTCCGGGGAAATCAATAAAATCCCAAGAAGAGCAACGGACCTCCGGCAGAATGCCAGGCTGGATAATCATCGGTGCGCTATTGGTGTCATGGGCTGGGGGCGCCATATATGCAAATGCCAACTATGACAGGATTCGTCCCATATTACCGGGAGATATGGCAACTGATTTCAGCCTGCAGAGGGCCGATGGCAAGGGTACTGTGAAGCTCAGTTCGTTTCATGGCAAACCGGTGGTGATGGAGTTTTGGGCCGACTGGTGCTCGGTTTGCATGGGTCACATGCCCGAGATGGAAAAGTGGGCTGAGGCTCACAAGGACATCCCTGTTTTGGCCATTCATCAGGGCGGGAGCGTGACATCTGTCAGGAAGCTCCTTGGGAGCCATGGTTGGTCCAATGCCACTTTCCTGGTTGATGGCCACAATTCGGTCTCGGCAAAATACCGAGTGGATACCCTCCCTACGTTTTTTGTTCTGGACACCAAGGGCCGTATCGTCGATGTGAAGATCGGTGCGGCGGGGGATTCCTGGCTCAACGACGCGGTAAAAAGGGCTGGCGCAAAATGACGGTTAGTTCCCATCCCAAAAGTAGAAGTCACAGAAACATAAGTAAAAATCGGCAATAAAAAGAAAGAGAAAAGGCTGTTTCACATTGGATGTGACGCCAATATGATCTATACTCCATTGAGATCACAGGGTAAAACTACCCCACTGGGAAATAGAATACTATACTGCATACTACCTGAATAAGCCTGGTCACGCTAATCTGTCGAATCTACGCGAATCGTCAGGTCAGTAGCTTCGTCACACGGGACTTGGGCTACGGTCAAGTTGGCGCCGATCACGAACGTTGCGAGCTGTGGATCAAGGTTCGCAGTGAGCTCTGCCTCACCATCGCCTTTCGCCTGGTAGGTCATGAGTGCGCCAACACTGCCTAGCTGAACGATGATTACACCTACCGGTCCACTACCCACGACGCTCGCTCGCACTTGAGCCGAGGGCTGGTCCACACGGGCCGCGGCATAACCGAGACACTCTACGCTCAGGACCTTGACTTCGTCATCGACATCCAGACGCCGGTCGACTAGGTCGAATCCGGCTAGCTCTTGGAAACGAATCGCTGCGGCAGCCATGGGGAGGAGGTGATCTGCGAACCCTGCGCCCGTGACCGTGAGCAGCGCATGCTCCAGCCCCGTAAAGCCGCCTTCGTAGCCTGCTGCCAGCGTCTCGTAGATCGCAAGCAGCGCGCCGGTATCGAACGAGTCGACATAGTGCCAGAGAATCCACCGGCTATATCCAGGGTGATCAGGGTCGAAGTTGCCCGAATCCCGTAGCAGACCGTCCTCTGGCTTGCTCAGGTAATCCGGAACCACTTTGAGGTACCCGACAGACGCCTCGTCGGTAGGCACGTCGTTGATGGATGGCAACCATGTCGCGATTCCCATCCACTGTGCAGCACTCTCACTCAACCATCGTTCGAGGAGCACCGGGCTATCGCCGAATACGGCTTCCTGGAACACGTGGTGGATCTCGTGAGCTGCCACCAACTTGTCACGGGCAATAGAATCGGAGTACTGAATTTCGAACTTTGCCAGACTACCCAGTCCACCACCGACCGCAACATCGAGCCGATCGTCGGTGCCGCGATTGTCAGGTGGCAGATCCGGGAATCTGCGGCCCAAATTGTAGTCGTAGGCCTCTTCCAGTACATCCAGCATGTCGACAGACCAGTCGGCGGGAACATATTGATCCACCCGCGTTGTCAGCACAAAGTGTTCCGATTCGTAGACCTGGTCATCGATGTCGCAGCTGGTCGCGAGAGACGTCGAAACGCTGAGCAATAGGTACAGCAGGCTCAGCCGCCAGACGGTGATATACCGGCGAATGGACAAGGTGTGCTTGGGCATGTGCTTACCTTCCCTGGGATGGGAACTGGCTAGTCCTGTTTGTCAAGCTGATGGACGACAGTAGCCATCGATACAGTCTTCTCCCTCGGCACAGTCGCACCAATGTACGCAGGGATTGAGACATTGTCCGTCTACGCATTCGTATCCAAGCTCGCAGTCCTGGTCTTCACAGCAATCGTCCAGTTGGCAAGCAGGGGCACATGCGCCATCGATACAGACATCGCCTTCGGTGCAGTCATCGTCCGCACAACATTCGGATGAGCAGCCCTCCACACATTCATGGTTTTCGCATACCTGACCATCAGCACAGTCCTCGTCGCTTACACAGACCTGCAGACATTCGCCATCCAGGCAGATGCTGCCTTCCTGACAGTCCGAGTTGCTCTCACAGCCTGATGATGATGTGTCACAACCGCAGGGTGTGGTTCTAAACAGCCTGAACCTGGCAGTGTAAGTGCCATCGTCCGAATCTATCCTTACCGTACCTTCGATCTCGCTGGCACTTAGAAGCTGTGCATCAAAAGTGGCATCAAAAGTCCTTTCGCTCGTGAACATGACCAACTGGCCCCATAAAGTAGCTCCATCCCTGGTTCCGGTTACTGTTCCTTGAGAATAGTCGTAAAATATGAGTCCCTCGGAATTGATGAGCTGTACTGCTATGTTGATGTTTCCATATATGTGATCATCATAGAAATCCAGCAACACATCCACTTTTCCGTCCAGGTCATCACCATGAAATTCTCCTATGAAAATGGGGTCTATACCCTGCCAATCCGGTGTATAGCCGTCCGGGTCGCCGAGACATTCATCCGTCAGCGGGCAGTTTTCGACGATCTGCAGACAACGTTCATCTGTCGTGCATATCATACCCTCTGGACATGGATGTTGCATGTCGCACCACGTGTAGTTCCCATCATCGTTATCGTTCCAGTCCGAATCGTCATCCCAGTCATTGTCCCAGTCCGTATTTTCATCCCAGTCGTTGCCCCAGTCTGAGCAATCATCCCAGTCGTTCGAGCAGCTTCCGCAGGAATCGTCACAATCCCCTAAACAGTTGTCTCCTATGCACCAGTTCCCATCACAACCCAAGAGGCTCAGCGTGAGCAAGGCTGCAGCGCCTGTGAGAAAAATGACTCGTAGTTTCATTGTTCATCTCCTTTTCATAATGTGGTAGCAGTTTTTCGTCTCTTGTCAGGGCATTTGGCACAGGCCGTCTATGCATACTTGGCCTGCTGCATAGTCGCAGTCGCAGTCCGTCTCGCAGTCAGGGGGCGGCTCCTCGTCAGGGACGACACAGTAACCATCCTCACACACTTCCCCAGCATCACAGTCACATCTGGCTGTACAAGTTGTTAGACATTCTCCGTCAACGCAACGATCCCCTGCTTCGCAGTCCTCGTCTGCACAACAGTCATCGCCGCACTGGTCCACGCATTCGTGGCCTTGGCATTGCTGCCCATCAGGGCAATCGGAATCTTCATTGCATATGGGCTGGCACTGCCCGTCCATGCACATCTGTCCGGCCGGGCAGTCGGAGTGGGATTGGCATGCGTCATCATTCGTATCCACACAGTGTCCACGCACACACCACTCATCTGCCTTGCAATCGTCGTCTGTGGCGCAACTGTCATTCGGCCACAGGGCACAATTGCCATCAACGCAATGTTCACCGGTGGAACAGTCGCTGTCTGTGGCACATTGAACTGTTTCGTCGCAATTCCCATCACAATTACAGTCACATTCGCCACAATCACAGGTGTTGCAGTCATTTGTACAATCACAATCATCCCATGGGAAACTGCAGTCGAATTCGTCTTCTCCACATCTGTTGAACTCACAACTGGATGCACTGATAGATGCAAGCAACAAGACCAGCATAGAAACCCCTGCGCTTTTGAACATGGCAAATCCTCCTTGGACACACAGACGGTGGTCTGGCGACTCGATTGATTGTCTCGGTACATGTGTCGTTGGAAAAACGCCCTGCGTTCAGAAAAAAATGCCGATTCTGAATTTTTTTCCAGACGTCCCTGATATGTTCATGGATCAGATGTTCAGAACTGTCGCCAGCTCTTGAGTGGTTTTACAGATATGGTCGGCGCTTATGCTCTTGAGCGACAGGCCACTATCAAGCCCCCATGTGACTCCACAGGTTGCGAGACCAGCACAGATGCCGGCTCGTATGTCATTGGAATGATCCCCCACCATGAGACCATTTCGGGCATCTGTGCCCAATCTTCGCAGTGCAAGAAGAAGGGGAGCAGGGCTTGGTTTCAGCTCTGTCTCGTCACCGCCTACGATGGCATCAAAGTACTTGAGCAGATCCAGTCCCTGAAGGATCTGCTTTGCATAGACAGTAGGTTTGTTGGTAACTACCGCCAGATGCCTGTCGGATATCCTGGAGAGGATCTCAGGAATACCTTCGTAGGCCCTTGTGGCCTCCAGGCAGCGGGAGAAATAGGAATTTTTAAACGACTTAATTGCCTGGTCGATTTTTTCCTGCCTATATCCCTTCAAGGTGCGCTGCATCAGCTTGCGTACACCGTCACCTACGTACCCGATTATATCCGACGGACTCAGTTCCTGTAGACCCATGGTTCTAAGTGTTGTGTTTACCGCAGTTGCAATATCGGCACCCGAGTCCACCAAGGTGCCGTCTAGGTCGAACAGAATTGGATTGAAGGCTCCCATGGACTGGATGATAGCATCAATTATTTTCTTTATACTAGATCAGAATCTTGACACTGTTACCTTAGCGAGAGACATTGAAACAGAACAGGGGGGCTTGTAATAATCAGGTGCTCGTATGGCAGCGTTGGTTTGGATCACGGTGGGCATCAGCGGCGTTTGGGTGTTGGTGTTTCTGAAAAACTACTTTGAGATCCGAAATACACCCAGGCTTTTTCCGAAACCGGTTCGTAACATGAAGGGCATGCCAAGTGTGTCCATACTGGTTCCCGCTCGTAATGAACATTCCAACATCCGCAGATGCATAAGATCATTGATGGATCTGGTTTACCCCGGACTGGAAATCATCGTGGTGGATGACAGGTCCACGGATGACACGGCAATAATAGTGTCACGCCTTGCCTCACTGGATGAAAGGGTTCGACTGGTTAGCCTGAATTCCGACCCTCCTTCCGGCTGGACAGGAAAATGCAATGCTCTGCACCAGGGGGTCAAGAAGGCAAAACCAAGGGGTGAATGGTTACTTTTTACAGACGCGGACACGGTTCACCACCCCCACTCTCTGGCCGTGTGCATGCGTGAAGCATTGGACCACCAGGCGGACATGTTTTCGCTGGTGCCCCACCTGGAAGCATTCAATTTCTGGGAGCGCCTGGTGCAGCCAGCGGTAGCAGCTATAATTGGATTGTACAATAGACCGTCACGCATCAACGATCCAAAGCGCAAGGATGCTTTCGCCAATGGCCAGTATATTCTCATATCCCGAAATGCATATGATTCAGTAGGTGGCCATGAATCGGTGGCCGGCAAGGTTCTTGAGGACGTGGAGTTGGCAAATGTGGTCAAGACCGTCGGACACTGGATTCGCTTCGCCATAGGCATAGACATTTTCAAGACCAGGATGTATCCGGATTTTCGTTCCCTTGTACAGGGTTGGACAAAGAACTTGTACTTGATACTGAAATCCCGCTTGGATAGGATCATTTCCGCAACGCTGGTCACCTTGGTTCTCAGCGTCTGGCCGGCCATCATGGGTGTGGGGTCTATCGTGGCTCTTGGATTGGGGTATTACGATCTGGTTCCACAAGAAGGTTTGTTACTCATGGCTTTTGCCTGGGTTTTGGTAATGTTTTTACAGGTGGTGTTGAGGTGGATGAACCGCTGGTATCCAGCCATGGCTCCGCTGGCACCCATCGCAGCACTTGTCGTACTTTTCATCCTGTGGCGGTCGGCCTGGCTGCATCGCCATGGCAGTGCCGTGAGATGGAAGGGTAGAATGATCGTTGATGACGAGAAGCACGGAGATGGGTGAACATGGATCATGCAAGCCTTGCCAAGCAGCCCCTGGCTTCCATTGTACGGCATAGACTACGTGTGCTGTTCGATGAGCTGGGAGCACATCGGACTTCGGATCTGTACAGGCGAATCATGGGCGAGGTAGAGCGAGTGCTAATTATGGAAGCACTAGCCCGTTCCGGTGGATCTAAGAAAGAAGCAGCACACATCCTCGGCATTCATAGAAACACCCTCAGGTCCAGGATGAAAAAGCTGGCCATCAGCCCGAAAACTTGATCACATGAAAAAATTGAAGGGCTGGTTCAGTGTGATGAAAACCATATTCTTCTGATGCCCGCACGGCAATCTGCAGCCCTTTGTCCGTGAGGCCATTTGTTCAGGTACCTTCTGTAGGTCTTTGCTGCCTTGCGCATGTAGTTGAGGCGCTCCAGGCAAACCCCTTTGAGAAATGTCGCTTCATCTTGCCGTGGGCTGTCTGGATCGGACAGATAGCCATCGAGTTTATGCAGGACCTCTCCGCAGCGGCCCTCTCCCATGGCAAGACGCATGTCATCGAAGATCCATCCGGTGTCATTGTGAAGTCTGGCCACCAGGGCATCGAGTGATTCAGTGCCTTGCTTGGCTTGCCCGTATGAAGCTTTATGGCTCGGGGTCTCGGCAAGCTTTTTCGGCTTGTCTCCTGGTATGGCTAAAGCACCTTGTCCGTGCACACTGCGCTTGATCGGCTTTTTAGTGTCCGGGCGTGGTGCCAGGTGGTCATGCGCCGGTTTAGTCTGGTGCGATGGCTCCACGTGCGAGTTTTCCAAGGTGTCTACTTCTTCCATAAACTCGTCTATGCTTTTGTCCATGTCCTCAAGCTGCTGCTTGCCTGATTCATCAATCAGCAACTGGTGGCGTGTTGTTACCATGACTGGTGGCCTGCGTGTGTCCAAAGGGGTGACCCTGACTTTTCCTCTCGTTACCCCAACAAAAAGAGCAACCCCATGGCCTTTTTTTACAGCGAATTTTGTCCCCATGACCTGGATTCTCGCGGTGCTGGTATCAACGGAAAAAGATCGTCCATTGTTGCGAGGTGTGACCATGCAGGCAAGCTCACCTTCATGCAGGAAGATCTCGTCTCCCGATTCATTGGAAGCCTTGAGCGTCACACGGCTCCCTGACTTCACAACGATCCTGCTCCCATCAGGTAAACCAAGGGTGGCCGATGACTCTTTGTCGGATATTATGGTGTCACCGGTAAAGAAGGTTCTTGCCTTGTCGAGTTTTGTTCTCGATGATCCACTGTCTTGCAGGAAAATGTTCCCACTGCTTTTGACAAGCTCAAAGGCAAGGCTGGTTGAGGTGGATTTTTGTAAAGTTTTGTCCTGCTGGGTTCGGGTAATGTCTGTTGCTGGTGGAGCAATGAGCAGGAATACGACTATGGCAGCGCATACGGCAAGAGCAGCAGGCGCCCAGATGCGCCATTTTTTTTTCCAGAAAGGCACAGGAGGGCTGAAATGCATCGTCCAGTGTGGCTCAGGTATATCGGTGGTACGGGCCACCTCGCATAGCTTCGCAGCCTGTGTAAGCTCCTCGACCTGTCTGCGGCAGGCAGAACAGGATTCCAGGTGATGGGCTAGCGCTGAGCCACGATCTGCATCCATTTCCCCGTATGCGAATGCTACCAGATCATCCGGTGAAAATGGGCAAGCCTTCCGGGTCATTGTTCACTCCTGTCGCGTTGATTGGCCAGGTGCCTGGCCAATTCCCTCCTGCCGTAGAAAAGTCTTGTTCTTACCGTTGCAGGCGGAATCCCAAGACTTGAAGCAATCTCCTCTGAAGACACCTCCATGATATCATGTAGCACCACCACGGTGCGTTTTTGCTTTTTCATGCGTGAAAGGGCCCTGTTCAACATTGCCAACTCTTCTTTGTGTGCCAGCGTTTCCATGGGTCCTGTTTGCGATGTTTCAACCCTGTCCAGTGAATCAGTATCCATGTGTTCTCGCCTGCGTTTTTGCCTACGTATGTCATCCATGGCAACGTGTATGCATATTCTGTACAGCCATGTGGAAAACTTGGATCTGCCCTCAAAGTTTCTGAGGCTCTTGTGTACTTTTATGAAAACCTTTTGAACCAGGTCCTCCATTTCGTCCGTTGGTCCCAATACCCTGTGCAGTATTCTCCATGCATGGGGTCTGTAGAGTTCGTACAAATGCTGCCAACATATGGGATCTCCACTCCTGCAGCCCTCCAAAAGGGTTTTTTCCGTTTTTCTTGGTGCTGTTGTCTGCCCTTTTGTCATAGCCAAGCAGTCGTCAGGCCTTCAGTGGCTGACCTGGCTTTAGCCAAACATCCTGCATAGTAGTCGCCCATCAGCCTGATGTTGTTCAAAATATATAATAGAGACAAGGGATTTTCCGTGAGATTCAGGGCTCAGGTGCCTTTTGTTGCCACAGACCTGGATAATTCCCTGAGAATATCATTGTAGTTATCAATTTTTTCGTCACTGTCAGGAAAAGAGACAATTGAGGATGAAATCGAGACTGCACCGGAAGTAGATATTTGAGGTTTGTCCAGTTCCTGCACTATTCTCGCGATGGGTATTTTGCCCTGCTCCAGGTTCGTCTCAGGCATCAGGATGATGAACGTGTTCTCTTCCAGTCGGTAAATCCTATCGGTTGCCCTGAGAAAGCGCTGAAGAACCGTTACGGTGGCAGCGATGAGTCCAGCTGCTTCCTTTTTGCCCCTGTCATTGTAGATGTCCTCATATTCGTTTACAAGCAGCAGACAGCAGCACAAGGGATGCTGGTAGCGAAGAGCCCTTTGAAATTCATACTCCATGTCTCGGCGAAGTTGTCGATAACCGCCAAGACGCAAGGGCTGGTGCTGACCGTCGGATTTGCCGGCCGAAGGCGGAGGCTCTCCATCCCTGGAATTGAGGGCGGAGCTGATCCTGGCTTGCAGATCGAAAAGGCGAAAGGGTTTGGTGATGTAGTCATCAGCCCCTAACTCGATTCCTCGAATCTTGCTGTCCAGATTGTCCACGGCGGTCACAAGGATGATCGGGGTCTTGCTTGTGCTGTCTGTGGACCTAAGTTCCTGGCAAACCTGAAAACCGTCTTTGGTACTCATCATTATATCCAGCAAAATAAGGTCCGGAGATTCCTTGACGGCCAAGTCTACAACCTGGGTGGAGTCGTTTATCTCGACCACCAAGTGGCCGGCGTTTTCGCAGACTTCTTTCATGAGAGCGGCATTGAACTTGTCATCATCGACCACGAAAATCTTTTTGGGCTCTTTCACTGTAATACCTTTCAGTTGGGTATACGGGCCAACTCAACCTTCATCGTGTTCCAATGCCAGGTTTTCAAACCTCGTAAATTCCTCGGAGAATTGCAGCCGAACCGTCCCGGTAGGGCCGTTGCGCTGTTTTCCTATTATTATCTCGGCAACTCCAGTGTCGTCCGTGTCTTTGTTGTAGTACTCGTCCCTGTATATGAACATGATCACATCGGCATCCTGCTCTATGGCTCCTGACTCTCTCAAATCGGCAAGCTGAGGCCGCTTACTTTCTCTCGATTCCACCTTGCGACTTAGCTGACTGAGGGCGAGAACCGGAACGTTAAGTTCCTTTGCGAGGCCCTTTAGGCCCCGTGATATCTCCGAAATCTCTCTTTCCCTGCTGTCATGACGTCCTGCAGGAGGTGAGGCGAGTTGCAGGTAGTCCATGCATATCAAGCCGAGACTCTTTTTCTGTTTGGATAACTCTGCCTGCAACCGCCTGGCCTTTGCTCGCATTTCCAGGACTCGTATGGCTGGAGTATCATCTATGTACAGGGGCGCTTCGCTCAACTGTCCTGCGGCCAAGGCCAGACGGCTCCAGTCCGCATCTCCAAGATATCCGCTTCTGAGCTTGTGATGATCTACCCGTGCCTCTGAACACAGCACACGCATGGCCAGGGCTTCCTTGCTCATCTCGAGGGAGAAGAAGAGAGTTGGAACCTTGGATTTCATGGCTGCATTCTGGGCTATGTTCAGAGCAAGGGATGTCTTTCCCATGGAGGGCCTTGCAGCTAGAATTATCAAGTCTCCTCGTTGAAAGCCTGATGTCTTCTGATCCAGCCCGTTGTAGCCGGTGGGTACACCTGTGTATAGTTCATTGCTTTGGTATAGCTTCTCTATGGAGTCGAATGATTGTCGGATCAGGTCCTTCAGGGCAACCACCGAGCCATCAGAGCGTTGGTGGATTACGTCGAAAATTTTTTGTTCGGCGCTGGACAGATAGCTTTCCAAATCGTCGGTTTCCTGAAAGCCGCCCTGAAGGATTTCTGAGGCTGCATGGATCAATCGCCTGGCGATAGCTTTGTCTGCAACTATGCGTGCATAGCTTTTGACATTGGCCAGACTTGGGACCATGTCGGTCAGAGAGGCAATATAGTCAGGCCCTCCAACCGCATCCAGTTCGCCTCTCGCTTTCAGGGTATCTTCCAGGGTCAGGAAATCGATGGCCTCGCCCCGCTCGGACATCTCCATCATGGCCTTGAAAAGTTTCCGATGAGCTTCTCGGTAGAAATCGTCCTGAGTTATCTGGTCGACGATGTTGTCTAATGCGGTGTTGTCGAGTAACACAGCACCTAAAAGCGAACGTTCAGCCTCCAGGTTTTGAGGGGGAAGGTTGGCTTTCGATGCTGTGCTATCCATCTCAGCCTCTAGAGACGGGACACAAAATATGCCCCGCCGGTCAGGGAATTATTTTGCTACTACCCAAACCTTCACCTTACCATGAATGTCCTGGTGAAGGCGAACCGGTACAGTATACACCCCTACGCTCTTGATGGGTTCTTCCAACTCGATCTGGCGTTTTGAAATGTTGACGCCTTCCGTGGCCAGGGCCTGTTCGATGTCCTTGGCCGTAACAGAACCATAGAGTTTGTCCTGTTCTCCAACCTTGACCTGTATGGTGCAAGATATATTCTCGAGTTTTTTGGCCAGAGACTCCGCGTCCAGAAGTACCTTTGCCTTGTGACGCTCCACCATGCGTTTCTGGTGCTCCAACTGAGAAAGGTTTCTGGTGCTGGCTTTTACCGCCATGCCCTGAGGGATAAGATAATTTCTTGCGTAACCGGCCTTTACAGTTACCATGTCGCCTATATTGCCCAGGTCGGGTACGTCCGTGTGTAGTATCACTTTCATGGCTCTACCTCCTGCGTTACCCAGGCTCAAATGGTTGGGCTATTGAAAGGCATCAAGGCGATCTGACGAGCGCGCTTGATAGCCTTGGAGACCAGTCTTTGGTGATAAGCACAATTTCCCGAGATTCTCCTGGGGATGATCTTGCCTTGCTCAGTGATGAAGTACTTGAGAGAGTTGGGATCCCTGTAGTCCACCTTGAGATTTTTATCAGCACAAAATCTACAAACCTTTCGGCGGGTCAAGTGCCTTTTCTTTCTTCGCATAGCCATGATTTATTCCTCCTCCGGCGCTTCATCGTCCTGCTTTACTTCGGTCTCGGCCTCGGCGCTGTCGGGTTCCGATGCTTCGGCTACCTGTTGCTCTTCGGCTGCGGCTTTTGCCGCCAACTCTGCCGCTGCTGCTGCTGCTGCTCGTTCTTCAGCCTCTGCCTTTGCTTTTGCCTCTGCCTCTTTTCTCGTCCTGTCTTCGGCTGCCTGTTGTGCGAGACGTTTTTCCACATCCACGCTGTCAGAGACCTTCACCGTCTGAAAGCGCACCACCGGCTCGATAAGGCGGAGATTTCTCTCCAACTCGCTTATGCTGGATGGTTGGGCAAGGTAGGAGAGTTGAACGAAGATGCCCTTGGGGTTTTTCGCCACCTCGAAGGCCAGCTTTTTCTTGCCCCAGACGTTGAATCTGAGGACCTTGGCCTCTTGCCCATCCAAAACGTCCGACAGCCTGGTCTGGATTTGTGACAAGGTATCTTCGCCAATGTCCGGTTTGAGAATATAGAGAGTTTCGTACTCCCGCATCGTTTGCATGATGTCCTCCTCATGGGTTTGTAGCCCCAGAGCGCCAGCCCTGGAGCAAGGAGCGTTTTTGAAAGGCTGCGGGGGCCTTTCCGTCTTATTTTTTATCCCTGGTCCCATTGACCAGAGGATTTCTGTGGTGTCTCCTGTTTGGACTTGAGGCTCTTGCGGCGATTGAAGCGGTTCATGGTGGACACAAGGCCCTGTGTCAGCCATGACTCCATGGCATCAGCAGCTTTGTTTGCCAACTCCTTGGCCCCTTGCAGTTCATCCGGGTTGAATTCCGAAAGAACAAAATCCTTTGGCTCTGTTTCGGATGTATCGGCTTGTGCCGGTCTGCCTATGCCGAGTCTCAACCTGACAAAGTCCCGGGAGTCTAGGTGCTCTATTACCGACCTTACTCCACGATGACCACCATCACCTCCTCCCATGCGAATTTGAATCCTTCCAAACTCAAGATCCAGATCGTCATGGACTACAGCGAGGTGTTCGAGGCTGATACCGCTTTCTGACACCAGTGGCGCAACCGCTTCTCCACTCAGGTTCATGAAGGTCTGTGGCTGGAGCAGGTAAACAGGCTTTGAGCCTACAATGCCTCGCCCACCCAAGGACTTCGAGTGCATTGGAGCAAGCGAGATCCCGTACCTTGCGGCCAGTATATCCACGACCCAAAACCCCATGTTGTGGCGGCTACGACGGTATTTTTCGCCGGGGTTGCCGAGTCCAACAATGACAAAGAGCATGTTACAGCGCCGTTGGCGAGCCTATTTGGCATCGCCTCCTTCCTTGGATTCAGCCTTGGGTTCTGCGGCGTCTGCGCTGCCTTCAGCCTTTTCGCCTTCCTCACCCTCAACCTCTTCCTCGGCAGTCTCCGGCTGTTCTTCCACAGCAGGCGACACAACTGCACAGATGGTGAAGTTGCGGTCATAGACAGCCTTGACACCTTCAGGCATGGGAACCTCATCAACGTGAATGATGTCTCCGATGTCCATTTCAGACACGTCGATCCTGATGGCGTCTGGCAGGTCTGCAGGCAATGCTTCCACCATGAGTTTGTGCCTGGCGATCTGCAAAAGTCCGCCCAATTTTACACCAATCGGCCGTCCCTCTAGCTCCACCGGAACCCTGCGCTGAATTTTCTTGTCCGGGTCTACAGACAGGAAGTCTACATGAAGCAAGGACCTCTCCACCGGATGGCGCTGGAGTTCTTGTACAAAAACCGTACGGTCTTCGACTCCGTCTAGCCTGATAAGGGAATTGAGACCTCTCGGTCCCTTGAGAATCCTTGCAAGTTCGATGGGATCGACGGAAATGGCCAAAGGCTCTTTGCCTTTGCCATAACAGACCGCCGGGATCAACCCAGAAATGCGTGCGCGCCTTGCCGGTCCATTTCCTCGTTCCTGCCTTTGCTCAACTTTCAGTACTGGAATATCCATGTTGCTCTCCTGCTTGTTCTTCTTGGAACCACCGGGAATACCATCCCGGGACAAAAGTTCCAGGTGTTTACACCTTGTGGCAGCTTTTGTCTAGACAAATAACGAGGTCACCGAATCATGCATATGAATTCTTCTGATGGCCTCTCCCAGCAGCGCTGCCACTGACAGCTGGCGAATCTTTTTACAGTTTGCCGCCTTTTCATGGAGATGTATGGTATCCGTGACCACCACCTCCTCGATGGGCGATTCTTCTATCCTGTCGATGGCCGGCCCGGACAGCACCGGGTGTACGCAATATGCCGATACCCTCTTTGCCCCGTTTTCCTTCAGAGCCTTTGCAGACTGGGTTATGGTGCCTGCCGTGTCTATGATGTCGTCGAGCAACACGGCATCCCTGCCCTCAACCGAACCGATGAGGTTCATGACCTCGCACTTGTTAGGCGCCGAACGTCGTTTGTCCACGATGGCCATATTCGTGCGCATGCGCTTGGAGTACGCCCGCGCTCTCTCTGTTCCTCCTGCGTCAGGGGAGACGATCACTGGAGGGACCTCGAAGTTTTTCTTGATGTCCTCAAGAAAAACAGGTGCAGCGTAGAGGTGATCGAAGGGAACATTGAAAAAGCCCTGAATCTGTCCTGCATGAAGATCTATGGATACGACCCTGCTCGCACCTGCGGTGCTGAGCATGTCGGCGACCAGTTTTGATGTGATTGGCGTGCGAGGGGCCACCTTTCTGTCTTGTCTCGCATAACCATAATAGGGGATTACCGCCACGATCTGATCTGCAGAAGCCCTGCGGAGGGCATCGGTAATGATGAGCAATTCCATGAGGTTGCGATTGACCGGGTGACTGGTGGACTGTATGATGAACGTGTCTCTTCCTCTGACGTTATCAGCGATTTCCACGTTGATCTCGCCATCAGAAAAATTTCCCACCTGTGCTCTTCCAAGCTGGGTGTTGAGGTATCTGGCGATGGCCTCGGCCAAAGGCCTGTTTGCATTTCCGGTGAACAACAGCGGTGGTTCTGTTTGGTACACGCTGACCCTCCGGTAAAGAACGTTATTGGGAAATCCTCATAAAAGACCCGATAGTTATAGGCTCAAAACAGTGCAACTAGTTCAACACCGGGCAAAAAGCCGGAGCCCTTGCACAAGGGGATCGTCAGCTTTCTCCGGAGTCATCTTCCGTCGAACCCGGCGAATTTTCTTGTTCCTTGTTCAGTTCCCTGTCGCCGACCTCTGGAGGTGGCGCACCGGTGCGCTCCAACTCCTTGCGATACTCCGCCAAGACCTTGGCCTCGATCATTTTTCTGGTGGATGTGTTCAGTGGATGGGCCGTGTCTTTGAAAGTGCCATCCTTGCGTTTTTTGCTTGGCATGGCAACGAACAAGCCGTTGTTTCCCTGGATCACCTTCAGGTCACGAACTACGAAACAGTTGTCGAAGGTGATGGTGGCGTAAGCCTTGAGCTTGTCTTCATTTACAGGAAATACTCTTACCTCTGTAATATCCATGGTGGACCTCCTTCGCCCCCCGGGGGCGCTGGCGTTAGATCCGGTTGCTCGTGAATCCGCTGTATATCCCTCAGGTGATTGCCCTCAACAAGAGGTATGTCCAACCTAAACTGCCATCTATTCTTTTCAGGACCTGACGCGCCGACTCTTCATCTGCAAAAATCGAAAACACGCTTGGTCCACTTCCAGTCAGGCTGGAGTTCGAAGCTCCAGCGTCCTTCAATTCTTTTTGTACCCTTGCTATGTCAGGGTACAGCCTCTCAGCCGTGGGTTGCAAATCGTTTTTCATCAACCGCTCCAGCTGTTCAAATCCCCACTTTCGAGGAGGCTCGTCATTAACACTAATGTGCTTAAATGTCAATGGAATAATCAAATTTTCAAAGACCTTGCGGGTTGACAGACCCTGAGGAGCGTACGCGATGACCAGGTAAAAGGGCTCTGGAAATTGCCTTGGTCCGAGAATTTCGCCTACCCCTCTGACCACCCTTGGCAAGGGATCGAGAAAAAACGGAACATCAGCTCCCAACTGTAGGGCGATTTCATGTAGTTGCTTGTCTGACAAGGGTTTTTCGCCAAGTTTTTGCAGGGCTGTCAAGGTGGCTGCTGCGTCTGATGACCCCCCTCCAAGCCCTGCCTGTACTGGGATCTTCTTGCTGATTTCAATTCTTAGGCCTGTCTTTTCACCCGTTGCCTCCAGCCATGCCAGGGCTGCTTTGTGGGCAAGATTGGATTCTCCGTTCAACTCCGGGTTGGTGGGACAGGTGGTGTGTATGGACGTTTGAGAGCGGGAAATGGTGATTTCGTCATAAATCCCTATGGGGACCATGAAAGATTCCAGCTCGTGGTACCCATCGTCCCTGCTTGCTGTTATTCGCAGGTGGAGGTTTATCTTGGCTGGTGTATTTAACTTCACTCGATCCAGGGTGGGCTCCATGACGAACTATTGTGCAACAAGATGTATCGGTTGCCAAGAATCTTCGTGCGTGGCACCATGAACACCTACGAGTTGAATGATGACTGCTGGGACTTGCTCAAAAGGATCTGGTGAAAAATGTGGCGATGGAGAGTTTTTTTGATGGTGTTGATGTCCTTGGTCTTGGGTTGTGAGGCCAAACCCACGACCCCTGTACAGGTTTACAATGCATTTTATCAGGCGGTAGCCAACGAGGACTGGGACCTGGCAACGACATACCTGTCGCCTCGCGTCATAAAGACCTTTTCAAAGGTGGGAGCGGAGCTACAGTCCATGGTGGGAGACGATGGGGATTCTCTGGACTTTTTTTTGCAGGGAATACGAGCACATGTCAGGACTCCACTGGTGAAGGTGGAGCAGATAGACAAGACTTTCGGGACAGCCAGATTGAAGGTGGTGGCCGGCCAATGCCAAAAGGATTCAGGATCCCAGGACTGCTTTGAGTCGGAAGTGTCCATGGTGTTCATTTCAGGCAGGTGGTATGTGGATCCAAAATTGCCGCCCATGGGTGTGGAAGATCAAGAGCCTTACACGAAGGAAAAACCAAAAGACAAGGTTACAGGCAGCACTACAGGAGGTTGAGTTCATGCGATTTGGACGATCCATGCTTTTCGGTGGGCTTTTCGGCGTCATTGGATTCTTTTTTACCGCTTGCTCAGGTCCGAAGCAGGAGATTGTAGAGTCCTCCAAGCAGGCGGATACGAAAGAAACACCATCCGTACAAGCTCCTGCAAAACCAAAAGTGGGACCGCAGGTATTGGTGCAGTATTCCGTCATGGCGGAAGTGCTGCACATGGCAGAAGGGGTCAGCATCTGGAGGCAGGATCTGCCCAGGTACATGTACAGGGCCTTTGACGATAATTTTGGTTTTGAGGAAAAAGATCGCAACTTGCTGAAACGTTTTGCATTTATTCGAAACGCCCTGTGGGAAAAAGAGGTCAAGGTCCAGCCCAAGATTTCATTTTCCAAGCCCTTTGGACCCCAGGGGCTTTTCCCGGTACAAGAACCAGGGCCACAGGCTCGCTTATGGCTTGCAGCCTTGTCCGCCTCAGAGCCGTCCGAGCTGCGTCGTAGTCTCAAGGGGATAGTGCCACCCTCAGCTGCAGAGTCCATCGTTGATCTGCTTACGGCCATCGCACCAAGGAGCGGAGAACTCATATCGCAGTTCGGTGGATTAGCAAAAAGCGCCCAAGAGCTCCAAGCCTTGTTGTCCTCAGACAGGATCGCAAAGCTGCTGGATGGATTGGGGAGCTTTTGCGGTATTGATTCCTCGGCCCTTGTCTTCAGGGTTTACCCTGTGTGGGTACCGGATAAACAGAAGGCCCACGCTGTTGCATATGGCGACTCCATAATACTCGAGTTGCATGAGGCAGAAGAGGTAGGACCCAAGCAGGTGGCAATGGTCGTGGGTTCCATCTTTAGGCGCTTTCTGGCCAGGGTCAAGCCTGAGACGAAAGTGCTGGCCACGAACAGATTCGTGGAGGCCGCCGGGTTCAGGAACAAACCAATGGGACTCATCTCCGCCTTGATGGACGCAGCGGGATTTGGCCTGGCCTCGCCCCTCGTCGCAAAAGGCCCTGCTCAGGTGCCCCCCTGGCCTGGCGATGATGAACGCAAAGCAGCAGCCGAGTCCATGACGGGCCTGTTGCGAACCTGGTTGACCAAGGGAAAACGGCTGGATGGAGTTTTTGCCTTGAAAGCCGCACGCTTGTATTCCAAAGCGGTGCTTGCTCGCCCATCTGACTTTGTCGATGGTGCCATGGTTATCTCCAAGCAGGGTGTGCTGGATCCATTCAAGAAAAAAGTCACCAGGTGGGCCGTGTGGAAGTTCCCGTTGGAGAAAAAATACAACTACCCACGCAAACTGGACTATACTCCCGGCAGATCGGTGCTCATGGTCTTGACCCCTCGGGATGTCAAGGGATTACAGGACCAGCTGAAGGGCAGGAAAAAGATCGCCATGGGACTGCAGAAGACATATGAAATCCTGAAAAAGTTCGACGGTGCCATCATCACCATCCCTAGAACATCGAGAGGGTATATATTCATCGCAGCTGCAAAGAGCCCCGAAGCCATGGAGTCTGTAGCAGAGAAGTTTTTTTCCCTGGATAGAATTCCAAAGGAATCCATCGAGGTGAAGCTCAAAAGCAAGTAGGGCAAAACCATGTTCACCGAGTCCCAAAATCTTCCGCCCTCTGGAGTCACATTTCCCAGATCGCAAGGGAGCCGGGAAGTCGGGGAAGTCTCAGGATTGAAAACCATGTTGAGGCATCTTGTCATATTTACCTGTGTCGGATTGCTTTGTCTGTCTGCGGCTTGTGATGATGCTGCCTTGCGGAGTGTTGACTCGGGTGTTGATGGGGATGGATTTCAAGGTGCGGAGGTCCTTCGTGATGCCGGTGATATTGGCGACATGGCTTTTGGAGACGACGACAATCTGCCGGGTGATGATCACGAAATCGAGCCATGCGGGGGACAAGAGCCTGAAAGAAGTCATAGGGGATGGCTTGGGTTGGGCTCGTCGTTAATGGACCAGCCATTGGCCCCTTGCCGGGAGCATTCATATTCTTTTGCCTCTGCGGCCGGCTCCATCATCGAACTGAAGGTCGAATCAGCCGGATTGAGCGAGGGGATCGAAGCCAGGGTGGTGTGGCCTGATAATGCCACCTGGAACTCTCCACTTGCCGACGTTCGTACGTATGACGATGGCGACAGCGCCAGGGTTTCTTTTGTGGCACCAAGATCGGGCGATTTTTTTCTCTTGCTGAGATCGGTCAAGACAGATGACGATGGGACCTATGATGTAAGCCTCAGTTGCATGATGCTTTGTGACAGGCAGACCACCAGGTATCCCATCGTGCTGGTACATGGTTGGACCGGATGGGACGAGATAAGTTCGTATACTTACTTCTATCAGGTTGCCGATTATCTTACGCAGCACGGCTTTGCGGTCTATACGGCTAGCCTGGACCCATACAACTCAACGGAAGTTCGCTCGGTGCAGCTGGCTTCGCAAATCGACGAGTTTCTCTCTAAAGCCAGAACATCTCATGTCAACATTATTGCCCATTCACAGGGAGGACTCGACAGCCGCAGGCTTATCTCTTCCCTTGGTTATAGCGATAGAGTCTCGGCACTGGTGACCATCTCCACTCCTCACCGTGGCACTCCGCTGATGGATGTGGCCATGGGAGTGCTGCCTGGATTCAGCGTAGATG
Organism: Myxococcales bacterium; assembly: GCA_027031935.1. GTDB lineage: Bacteria > Myxococcota > B64-G9 > B64-G9 > B64-G9 > JALVPF01. Next base: position 39,267 of record JALVPF010000125.1, read on the forward strand.
CTCTGGGGTGGTTTCTGGATTTTTTGGGTGCCAGACTTACGGGCAGCGAATCCAACGCGGTGGCGTCTTTCGAGTGCATGACCACGAGTTACGTAATGGATGAATTCAACCCGGAAAATCCCGATTCTCCTGATGTTGCTTATATTTCCTATGCGGGCAAGACCTGTCCCTTCGGGTTTACATGTGGAGACGTGTGCGATGTGGAGATAGGCTGGTCCTATGCCATTCTCAGGGTGCTGTCGGGAGACAACGACGGCATCGTTCCTGTAAGCAGTGCAAAATGGGGTGACTTTCGAGGAACTATACCAGCGGACCATTTCGACGAGGTCGGGCAGTTAGCCGGGGTCACGGGGCCAAATTTCGATCACAAGAAGTTTTATCTGAAGCTGGCAAGGGACCTGGCAGCAGAAGGCCACTGATATAGTGCTACAACCGCCTCGAAAATTTATGAAGTTGCAGCATCTTCGTAGGCCCGCGGCAGGCGTGGCTGCCCGTAGCTTCGAGCTTGCCGAGAAGCCAAGGGTAGCTAGCCGTAGACAGGGCCGTACCACACGCTCCAGGGTGATTTTCATCATCTTCGGGTGATGCTAAAGGCGTCATGACGACTGCCTAGTGTCCATGGTTTTCCTGCTTTGGTTCATGGACATCAACGTGTATATCCACGCTCGCAGGTGCGATGGCTTCAGCAATACGACATTCCAGTTCATCAGCTATGGCGTGGGCCTGGAATAGAGGAGTGTGTCCTTCGCACTCGATGTGGACTATTACGTGTCTCATGGATCCTGCTTTTCTCGTCCTGAGTCCATGCCACCCAGCGATGCGATCATCTCCTTCCAGTACTCCTTGTATCAGTCGGATTTCTTTTTCTGGAAGACCCCTGTCCATGAGCTGATTGATGGCAGCCAGGGTCAGGCGGCTTCCGATGTAAGCGATCCACAAGGCAACAGCTATGGCCACCACTGCGTCCATGCCCTGCCAATCGGTAAGCCAGCCCAGGCCCAAGCCCAGGGCCACACCCACGGAAGTCCAGACATCGGTGGCCAGATGATGTCCATCGGCCTCTATTGCCATGGAGTCATGTTTTTTGGCGACCTTGAGCAGATATCTGGAAACGAAGAGATTGATCAAGGCCGACAGAGCCATTACACCAAGGGCCAGGTCGAGGTCCATGAGCGCCCCACCGGTATGCAGTCTTAGTACGGCCTCATAGACAATCCATATGGCAGCGATGACGATGAGGGCAGCCTCTATGGCTCCGGAAATGGCCTCGGCCTTGCCGTGACCAAAGGGATGAGACTCGTCGGGAGGGCTATCGGAGATGCGTACGGAAAACCACGCTATGAGCGCCGCGAAAAGGTCGATACCGGAATGTATGGCCTCGGCTATGATGGCCACAGATCCGCTGATGGAGCCAACCACTAGCTTTATACACACCAGCACCGCATTGGAACCCACCGATAGGGAAGCGGCCCTTGTCTTTGCAGTGGATTCCATCAGTCCCTCCGGTGGTATCCGGTCAATGGTGCATCGAGGCTCAAGCCGGAATCCAGATACCGTCTTTGACCACCAGCGCCTTGCCGTCGATCTTGACCGAGCGGCCTGCACCGCCTGGCCTGAAATCGCAGACTATATCCACATGCTGCGCCGACCGATTCAGGATGCCCTTTTGCGCCAGTTCCTCCAAAAGTTTTTTCGATTCGGGCGTGGATGGATCGTCTACGTAGCAGTCTTCGTATGACTGACCTATGGCTATATGTAAAGTGCCCCCGACTTTCTCCACGAACAGGGGGTGTTTCAATACGCGATCCATTCCAGAGTTCATGCCCAGGGCAACCTCTCCCAGTCGGTGCGAACCATCATCCGTCTCAACGATGGCGGTCAGTTGTTCGTGACCCTGCTCAGCGTGGTATTCTACGATCCTGCCCGATTCCAGCTTGAGGTAGATGCCCTGAATGTCCACGCCGGAATAGTGCACAGGAAGGTCTATGAAGATTTCCCCCTGCACCGACGATGCATTGGGAGAGGTGAACACTTCTCCATCGGGGAAATTTCTCAACCCGAATGACATTACAGGATGGCTGTGGGTCAGGTCCATGGTGCAGCGAAGTTCCCTGCCGTCGGGATGCTCTGTGATGATCTCGATTTCCTTGCCGGATTCCATCAAGGGAGCCAGACGCTGTTCGGCCTCTTTCAGTGGTTTGGGATCAATGGTGGAGGCTTGAACTATGAAATCAGTGTATTCCTGTAAATCCATTCCTTCCATTTGGGCAAAGCCCGGAGTGGGATAAAGCGTCAGTACCCAGGGCTTGGCCAGCCTGATGTTGGCATAGTCCCTGTCCGCTGCTGCGAGGGCTGCAGCTTGTACGCCATCGAGACCAGAGTATGCCGAGGGATCCTCTGCACCCAGAATCTCTATGTACTTGGTCATGGATTCATACCTTTCCAGGTGCCAGGACGGGGCAGCTTTCAGTTGTTCGGGCTTTCCGAACTTGCCCATGGCCGCAGACCACACACGCCCGCGTTCGTTGTTGGGGGGGACCAGGTAGATATCCGGTATGGCCCCTGCCTCTATGACCTTTCGCTCAAGGGTCTCCATCAAGGGCCAGCAAATGCGTTCTCCCTTGATCATGACCCTGTCCGTGCTGTCCAATCCACCCAGGGAGTGGGAAATGAGTATGTCAGCCCATGTGTCCAGGTCGGATTGCTTGACTTTTGTCTCTTTCATTGTTCATCTCCTTGCCTTACCGAGTTGCAGGGCGTTTTTTGCATAATCAGATCGGATGAGCTTGCAAATCAAGTCCGAAGGCATAGACTGTGATGCTTCAACTGCGACACCAGGAGGATCGTCATGGTGTGGATGAAAATCAAGGATGCAATTAAAGCAGAACCCGGAACCAGGATGACCGTGAAGGGATGGCTTCGTACGAGAAGAGATTCGAAAGCCGACGGTGGGCTGTCGTTTTTGGTGGTATCGGATGGGACGTGTTTCGATACTCTCCAGGTGGTGGCGCGTGGTGATCTGCCCAACTACCAGGAGGATATCGTCAGGCTTACTACCGGATGCAGCATAGAGGCCAGCGGAACTCTGGTGGAATCCCAGGGCAAGGGTCAGAATGTGGAGCTACAGGCTGACGAGATTTCCGTGTTGGGCTGGGTGGATGATCCTGATTCCTACCCGGTGCAAAAGAAACGCCAGAGCTTCGAATACCTTCGTGAGGTAGCGCACCTGAGACCTCGTACGAATACCTTTGGTGCGGTTGCGCGAGTTAGGCATTGTTTGAGCATGGCGGTTCACCGCTTTTTCGACGAGCGGGATTTTTTCTATGTGCACACTCCTGTCATAACTGCGTCGGATTGCGAGGGAGCTGGTGAAATGTTCAGAGTCTCCACCCTGGACTTGCTGAACCTTCCCTTGACCGACAAGGGGGATATAGATTTCGAGCAGGATTTTTTTGGACGCGAAGCGAGGCTCACCGTTTCTGGGCAGTTGAGCGTTGAGACTTACTGTTGTGCCTTGAGCAGAGTCTATACTTTTGGTCCAACCTTTCGTGCTGAAAACTCCAACACCGCCAGACACCTCAGCGAGTTTTGGATGATCGAGCCGGAGACAGCCTTTGCAGACCTGAATGACGATGCGGATTTGGCCGAGGAGTTTCTCAAGTATCTCATAGACGAGCTGTTGACCAGGCGTGCTGATGACATGAAGTTTTTCAATCAGTGGATAGACAAGGACAAGACCTTGGTCCAGCGTCTCAAGGGTATCATCGAAGCGAAATTTCGACGAATATCGTACACAGAAGCGGTGGATGTGCTGGGCAAGGCGAAAAAATCTTTCGAGTTTCCTGTGAAGTGGGGCGTGGATTTGCAGAGCGAACACGAGCGCTATCTCACTGAGGAAAAGTTCAAGCAGCCGGTGGTGGTCATGGACTATCCCAAGGAGATAAAGGCCTTCTACATGCGACAAAACGATGATGGAAAGACCGTGGCAGCCATGGATGTCCTGGTACCGAGAGTGGGTGAGATAATCGGCGGATCAGCAAGGGAAGAACGGCTGGATGTACTGGACGCCAGATTGGACGAGCTGGGCCTGCCCAAAGAGGACTACTGGTGGTACAGAGATCTTCGCAAATACGGAACGGTTCCCCACGCCGGGTTTGGTCTGGGCTTCGAGAGGATGATACAGTTCTGCACATCCATGGCAAATATCAGGGATGTGATCCCCTTCCCCAGGGCCCCGCGTCAGGCAGATTTTTGATTTTGCATCTTGAGATGTAGCAAGAATTCCACGTTGCCCTGCGCTCCGGTGATGGGAGAGCGGGTATATCCCTCCGACTTCATGCCCAGGTATTCGGCCATGGCCTGAATCTTTTCCACTGTCTGCAGGCGCAAGGCTTCATCCCTGACTATGCCCCCCTTGCCCACCTTTCCCTTGCCAACTTCGAACTGTGGTTTGACCAAGGCCACCATCTGGCCCGAATCCTTCAGGCATTTCATGACTGGGCCCATGGCCAGTTCCAGCGAAATGAAACTCAGGTCGAACACTGCAAGGTCAACCTTCTCTTGTAAGTCCTGGGGTGTCAAATTGCGTACGTTGAACCTCTCCATGACCATGACCCGTTCGTCGTCCCTGAGCTTTTGGTGAAGTTGTGCCCTTCCCACATCCAGAGCAAACACTTTTACGGCGCCTCTTTGCAACAGACAGTCTGTAAATCCACCGGTGGAGGCACCAAGGTCCAAGGCCACGAGTCCGCTGACATCAATGGAGAAGTAATCCAGCGCGTATGCAAGTTTCACGCCACCCCTTGATACAAAAGGGTGATCCTTGCCCTTGATGCGAATGGGCGAGTCGTGTGTGACCCTTGTCCCGGGCTTGTCCACGCGGTTTTCTCCCACCACCACGCGGCCTGCCATGATGAGGGCTTGGGCCCTGGTGCGGCTGGGTGCCAGGTCCCTTTCCACCAGCAGCTGATCCAGCCTCATCTTGTCCTTGAAGTTACCCATTGTGCCTATAGCTGGTCATGCGCTGTGGTCCAGCTCGGTGCTTTGTCTTCCACACAGCGAGACTGCCGCCCTGGCTATACCGGATGCATCGAGTCCCAGCCCGGCCCTTAGAGCAGCGGCTGAGCCATGGGGTACGAACTCGTCGTTTATTCCCAGGTTCACAAGGCATGCATCCACGCATCGTTTTTGCAGCATGGCGCCAAGCTGCTGGCCGAACCCTCCAGAGATGGAATTTTCCTCGACGGTCAGCACCCGGCCCGTCTTTTTGGCCAGGCGCGTGATGAGTGTTTCATCCATGGGTTTGGCAAAACGCGCGTCTACCACCAGCGCGTGGATATCATCTCGCTCGGCGAGCAGACTTGCCGCTTGCAATGCAGGGCCAAGCATGGTGCCTATGGATATGATGGCAAGATCCGCTTGAGCGGTGGGGTCCCGGACCAGCCTCGCTCTTCCAATCTCCATGGGTTCCGGCTCTTCGGGCAGAGCAATGCCTGTGGCCTTTCCTCTGGGGTAGCGTATGGCCACCGGGCCATTTACCTCCATGCTCGTGCGCAACATGCTCTTTAGTTCAGCCTCGTCGGAAGGAGCCATCACCACAAGGCCTGGTATGCATGTGAGGTAGCTCAGATCAAAGGATCCATGGTGGGTAGGACCATCGTCTCCGACTATACCAGCGCGATCCAGGGCGAAGGTTACAGGCAGACCTTGCAGACAAACGTCATGGATAATTTCGTCATAGGCGCGTTGAAGGAAGGTGGAGTAAATCGCCACCACTGGTTTCATCCCTTCGCAGGCAAGACCTGCAGCGAAGGTCACAGCGTGTTCTTCTGCAATACCCACGTCATAGAATCTGTCCGGAAATCTGCTCTGGAACTTCGAAAGTCCCGTTCCGTCCGGCATGGCCGCGGTTATGGCCACAATTCGTTCGTCTTTCTCTGCGAGTTCGACCAAGGCGTCTGCAAACACCTGGGTGTATGTCGCAGTCTTGGTCTTGTCGCTCGACTCCTTGCCTCCTTCCGGGTGAGATGGGGAGACTCCGTGAAATTTTGTGGGTTCGTCTTCTGCGCACGAAAGTCCACGGCCTTTTACTGTACGCACATGGACCAACACTGGGCCATCGAGCATCTTGACGTTCCTCATGGTGGCCAGAAGGGTGGGAATATCGTGCCCGTCCACCGGGCCCACGTACTGAAAATTCAAGCCTTCGAAAAGAATGCCTGGAGTCAAAAGAGCCTTGGTGCTTTCCACCCCTCGCCTCATCCACTCGAGCATCACGTCTCCCCAGCGTGGAAAGCCCGTCAGGAGATCCTTTGTCCTGCGACGCATGAGGTTGAAGGCCCTGCTGGTGAGTTTTCTCGAAAACCAGTTGCTCATGGCTCCCACGTGGTCTGATATGAACATCCCGTTGTCGTTGAGGATGACTATGAGATCCCGGTCCAAGGACCCGGCGTGGTTGAGCGCTTCGAAGGCCAGTCCGCCTGTCATGCCTCCGTCACCTATCACGGCCACCACTCGGCCCCGCTCTCCTTTGAGTCGCTTGCCTTCTGCGATTCCGAGGGCTGCGCTGATGGAAGTCGAAGCGTGTCCCGCGCCAAAAACATCGTGTTCGTTTTCGGATCTTTTGGTAAAGCCGCTTAGTCCTCCAGGCTTTCTTATGGTAGAAAACCTATCCCGTCTTCCCGTGATGAGCTTGTGAGCGTATGCCTGGTCGCCCACGTCCCAGACGATGGGATCCATGGGGGATTCAAAGACGTAATGCAGCGCGAGGGTTAGCTCCACCACTCCGAGGGAGGAGGCGAGATGCCCACCGTTTTCGGTTATGACCTCGATGATTCGGGCGCGGATCTCTCTGGCAAGAGCAGGTAGCTGCTTTTCCGAAAGGCGCCGAAGATCCATAGGTGAGTCGATATTTTCCAAAAGTCCCATGGGTTCCTCCTGGGCAGGAGCCTAAGCCCTGTGATGCCTCGTGGTCAACACAGATTCTCATTCGTGCTAATGGGCTCAAGTTCCCCTGGTTTTCCTCCTTGCCCTGGATTTTGCAAGGGAGTAGTATCCAGGGAGCATCCATGAGCATAGACTGGCAAAATCCTCAAAAGCTCTTTATCTCTTTTCTCAGGCTAGGCCTCACAGCCTTTGGCGGGCCCGCCATGGTAGCCTACATACGGGACCTTGCCGTAAAGAAAAACAAGTGGATCTCAGAAGAATCATTCCGCCAGGGTGTTGCCGTGTGCCAGTCAATCCCAGGGGCTACGGCTATGCAGGTTGCAGCTTACGTGGGGCTCCGTGTTGGTGGTCCCGTGGGAGGCTTGGCAAGCTATGTGGGCTTCGGCCTGCCCGCCTTTGTCCTGATGCTAACGATGGCTGCTTTATATGAAGGTGCCCACGACCTCGCCATGGTTGTATCGGCGTTCAAGGGCTTGCATGTGATCGTGGTCGCTCTTGTGGCAAACGCAACGCTAAGTTTCGGACGAACATCCATAAAAAAATGGCAGGACGGCTTGCTGGCCATTGGGGCAGCGGCTTATCTTTTAGCACGTGGTAGCCCGATGATTGTCATCGCTGCATCGGCGGCCCTGGGCTTGGTTCTATTCCGGGAGTCGGGACCGCAAACATTGGAAAGAAACGTGGGCGATAAGGTAGCCCTGCAGAAGAATCTAGGGGCGCCGCTGAGCCTGGTCCTGGCCCTGTTAGCTGGTCTGTGCGTCCTTTTTTTCGTGCATCGGAAGCTTTTCGACCTGTCTGCTCTGATGCTGAAAGTCGATCTTTTTGCTTTTGGGGGCGGATATGCCTCGGTACCTCTCATGCTCCACGAAATAGTGGACGTGCAGCACTGGTTGGACAGCAAGACATTCATGGACGGCATCGCCTTAGGGCAGGTAAGCCCCGGTCCTATTGTCATTACAGCTACCTTCGTGGGATATCTCGTTGCCGGCTTGCCGGGTGCTATCGTGGCAACCGTGAGCATATTCACACCCTCCCTGGTCATCCTCATGACAGTGGTTCCGTACTTCGACCGTTTAAAGGGAAATCACCTATTTCAACAGGGCCTTCGCGGTGCCTTGGCCTCCTTCGTTGGGCTTTTACTGGCCGTGACCTTACAGTTTTCGCTAGATATTCACTGGGATGTAGGCCAAGTCCTTATAGCTGCAATTGCTTTCCTGGCACTACGGCTAAAGGTGGATATTCTCTGGG
>JALVPF010000126.1:0-456 GCA_027031935.1 Myxococcales bacterium
CTGTGAGCCGATCAGTGCTGATAGCCGAGTTTGCGACGTATTTCGCGCTTGAAGGAAGATGAATAGGAATGAATTCCTAAAGAGTTCGGGAATGAATCCTCAAGACAGGAAGCGAGGTTAGTGGTATGGTGGAAACGAATGTGATGAAAGATAAGAGCCGACAGATGGTCAGAGCTTCGAAACTGACAGTGACATTGGAGACGGTGACGCCCCTGTTTTTGGGAGAGGCGGAGCCGCGAGGGAATTTGGACAGCCTAATGGGAGGAGCACAACCATGACCCAGTTATTGGTCTCTTTTGACACCGATCGCATCAAAGAATATCTCTTCGCTACGCCAGTGCTGAGCGAGATTCGCGAAGCCAGTGGTTTGTTAGACCGGCTGAATAACCGGCGTTCGCAGGTCGATACGCGGGACATCGTCGCTGTCATCCAAGAGGTGTATCCCACGTTTGAAAG
>JALVPF010000126.1:466-6464 GCA_027031935.1 Myxococcales bacterium
GTGTATGCCGCTGGTGGCTCTGCGCTGATGATTTTGCCGGATGAGGAAATCGCAAAGAAAGCCATTCAAGCCGTCGAGGGGCTCTACCGGCAAGAAACGGTCACGGCTTCTATTACTGGAGTGAGCCTGCCTATTAGAAATGGTGAATTGCTAAAAGGATTCGGCCAAAAAGTGCAAGAGGCGGGACACTTGTTGCGCAGGCGCAAGGCGGAGAAAGGCCAAAGTCGGACGTTACCTGTGGCGCCATATATGCACTTCTGTGATGCCTGCGCTCAATTGCCAGCTGCGCATTATGACTCAGAGCGCGACCGGCTGATTTGTCGGGCTTGTCAGAAAAAGTGTCCTGTGTCGGGTGAAGCTCGCCGGGGATTGTGGGAGAAATTGATTAGCGTGACGGAACATCCGCCGCTGGATGCACCGAAGGAATGGGAGAGTCTTCTGAAAGAGACGATAGGTGATGCTACACACGAGCAACACTGTCGTCCCGACGACTTTGACGACATTGGCAACTCCGCCAAAAGACAGGGGTATATCGCTTTGGTCTACGCGGACGGCAATCGTATGGGGCAGACGTTGGAGCGGCTGGACACCGTTGACGAATACAGCCGATTTGCCAGGTTAGCAGATGACCTTTTGCTGCGAGTCACGTATCGTACTTTGATGAAACAAGTGCAAAACCAGCCTAGAAAGCCATTGTTTGAAGTACTTATGGCTGGCGGAGATGACTTGATGATCATGGCCACGCCGGATGTGACTTTTGGTCTGATTGATGATATTGCACGAGACTTCGAACGATATTCCAAGGCATTGGTAAAGGAAGGGCTTTCCCTGGGTATTGGCATTGTTATTGCCAAGGCCCGCTATCCCATCGCTGCAATGCAGCAATTGGCTACCGATCTGCAAAAGCGGGCTAAGCGACGCAGCTTTGAAACCGGCGGCGGGAGTGCAGTGGATTTTGCGGTGGTGACGGCTGCCGGGAGCGAAGATCTAGACCGGATACGGGATGAGGTGTTGACAGAGCAGGGGTTTGCCTTCCCACCGCCGGATGAGATCAAATACCGACTGACGCAGCGCCCATATACGCTGGACGAACTACAAAAACTGCTCGACCATGTACGAAAGTTCAAAAAAGCTGGCTTCCCCCACAGCCAGTTGCATGCCATGTATGAGGCGTTATTCCATTCCCCAATACAGGCATCTCTGGCTGCCATCCAGACAGTGGGACGTGTTCGAATGAAACACAAAGAGGTTTTAGGGGAGTTTTTCCAAGATTTCGGCGTTCAAATGGCTGTTTCTGTGCCTCCTTGGCGAGAGCGCCAGGAGTATGAACAAGGAAAACCCAAAACCATCCGCGATAGCGCCCTCGGGGACCTGGTGGAAATCTACCCCTTTCTCTAAAGGAGCAAGGCTATGGCATATGTGAAGATCGAACCGATCACTATCCAATTGCAGGGAGGCCTGTACATCGGCGCTGGCTATGGGCACGGCCTCATTGACCGAGCTGTGGCACGTGACGGGCAGGGGCGGATTTACATCCCCGGCTCCAGCCTTAAGGGTAAGGTGCGGGAGGCCTGTGAGCGGTTAGCTGCTGCCCAGGGACTGCGAGTCTGCCGACCGCCTTATCCCCATGAGATGTGTGGCAAGAAGCAGGAACCCTGCATCGTCTGCCGTATCTTTGGAACCCCCGGTGGGAGATACGATGAGTCGCTGGGGCTCCATTGGGACAACGCTTGCTTGACCGAAGCGTGGACGAAGGCCGCGAAAAACCTGCCCCTGAGTTATCTCCGCACCCAGGTGGGGATGAGCCGACGGCGCGGGGTAGCCCGCGAGGGGCTGCTGTTTACCGATGAGTTTGCTGCTGAGAACCTGACCTTCCAGACCTGCATCAGTGGTCATTTGCCCCTCACCGCCGTGTTAGACGAACTGGGTCGCTACTACGAGTTGATCCTGCTTCTGGCCGGGCTGAAAATGGTAGATGCCTTGGGCGGGAGCACGAGTCAGGGGGCAGGGCGGTGTCGGATTGAGTTGCCCGATAAAATTGTCGTGGAGGCCGAGGATTGGCCCCAAGGAGAACTGGGTGTGACTTGGTTGCTAGATTGCTTGGAACTGTTAGATTTGTACAAAGAGCAAGTGGAGAAAGCGGGATGATCGAATTGGAAATTACGTTGGAGACCGAATCCCCGCTGGTGTTGCGAGCCGGTCGCGCCAGTGCTCAGTTTACACCTACTTTGACCTATATTCCAGGTGCAGCGCTGCGGGGTGCACTGGCATTGAACCGATTGGGAGAGAGGAGCACACCTGATGACGAATTGCGCCAGGTTTTCCTCAGCGGGGCTGTCTCCTTCGGGCCGCTCTTCCCGAGTCAAAACGGCGTGGCCGGACGGCCATTGCCCCTCAGCGCGGTGGCCTGCAAGCGCTACGGTGCGAAGCATCTTCGAAGTGCAGGGGATTCTCTGTTCCGCCTGGAATTGGCCGATGTGCTGGGTTCGTTGAAGCCGCTAGATGAATGGGAGGACTGTCCGGACTGCCTAGATCAAGAGCCAAATTACCCTAATAAACGAGACCGGCTGTCTGGCTATTACTTGGAGGAGGATGAGTTCGCCACGGTCAAGCCGGTCACGCGCATGCTCACAGGCGTGGGGATGAGCCGTACGACCGGTACGGCGGCCCAGGGTATCCTTTTCTCGATGGAAGCCATCGAGGAGGGCCAAATCTTCAGAGGGCGGGTACGCATTGAGGGCGATGAAGCCGAGACATTGGCCGAGTGCGTCAAGGAATTGGCCCCTGAGGGAAAAATCCTGCGCCTGGGCGCAGCCCGCAGTCGGGGACAGGGCCGGGTGCGAGTGGTAGGATGGCAGCCTGTGAACTTGCAGGGACCATCCCTGGGAGAGCGGTGGGACGTTTTAAACGCTGTTGTGCGTGGCCTGTGGGCAGAATACGATGCGGAACCAGAGGGAGAGTACTTCACCTTGACGCTGGAAAGTCCGTTGATTCTGCGGGATGCTTGTCTTCGCCCTTTGCGGGCCGATGACCTGAAGGCTGAAACGTTTGGCCTGCCTGCTGGCGTGGAGCGGCGACGTTTTATTCTGAACGAAGTGATCTTGCAAGGATGGAATACGGCCTGGCGTCTGCCCAAGCGCGATACTCCGGCCTTTGGGATGGGCTCTGTCTTTCTCTTCCGTATCCCCCATGGGCAGCGAGATGCAATGCTCGCCTGCCTGGCAGAGATTGAACAGGCGGGGTTGGGGGAACGGCGTCACGAAGGCTTTGGTCGCGTGCGGGTGTGTGACCCGTTTCATTACCGCTTTGAGGAGGTGAGCACATGAGCGAGGAAAAGCGACCGACCGAGGAACAGCAAAAGCGAGAGAAGGAGCGGCAAGAGGCGATGGCGCGCCTGGCGATCAAACGAGCTGTCGCTCGGGCAAGCGACTCCCTGTTTGAAAAGGCACAGGGGCCAGCCGAGAAATTGTATGACGCCTTTCGTAGGGAGCAAGAGAAAGGCACAACCCAGATCCGTAATCTGGAGAACATCGCCTATAGCACCGATCGCCTTTCCGACATCTATGACTTTCTCAAGAAGCAGATGGGACGTCCGGGAGACCTGGGCAAGATTTGGCGGCATCAGGGCGTGGGGCAGGAGTTACTAAAGACATTGAGCGACCTGCGCAAGGAAGCCCAAGAGATCGTCAAAGGGGTAAGACAAGCACATCCCCAAGGGGTGGACGAGGACACCGAACGCCAGGTAGACTTGATGCTCTGCCGCGAGTATCTCAAGCACATCGCGGCGCACTATCTGTACACGGGGGCAGCAAGATGAGGGGGCACGAACGGCTGACGAAAGAGATGCAGCGAGCACTGCATTGGCGGATGGCGGCCTGGAGCGACGGGCTGGGCTACCATCAGGCCTGCGAGCTGGCCGATTCGTATCGCCACCTGCTGCCCAAGCCGGTGACCCTTTCCCAGTTGCACGGCTTGCGCAACGTGGTGGCTGCTGAGACGGACCCGCAGAGAGTGAAAAGATTTACCAGTCATCAGGCGCAGAAAGCCGAACGGCGAGGAGATCTGGAGTTGCGGGATTACTGGCAGGCGGTTGACAAAGCGTTAGAGGATCTGCGAACCTCTGCTAAAGAATTATGGACCACTGTGGGTGGCGCCACTCTGAACCTGACGAAGCAGCAACGAAACTCAGCTCTCGACGAGATTCACATGCAGTTGATGCAAGCATTTGTGCAGCATCTGGTGGCACATAGTCAGTACCTATCCGCCGAGTAATGCCTACGCAGACTGAAATTCGCAAATTCGAGCAGGCTTTACAGCGAGCCAGACGGCATGTTGCCCAATACGATGAAGTCTCTTCTTACCTGAACGAGGCTGAACGGTGCTTCAAGGCAGAGTGTTACAGATCCGCCATTGTTATGCTTTGGTGTGCTGTTAGCGCTCGCCTGAATGAGGATATCGAGAGACTGGGGGCTGCTGGTTTCTTGGAATCCGACCGAGATACTGATGTGCTGCGTGCCTGCTTGGAAAAAATAGGGATACTCACTGAAAAGAGATCCAACATCCTTCGGCGCTGCCTTGGAGATCGTAACAACTGTGCTCATCCATCTGACACAACGTATCAAGCTGCTGAGGTGATCGGGTATCTTCAAGACCTTAACCAGACCTTGTTCGGACACCGGTTGAATATAGGCCCGGAAACATTCAAGAAAATCTTGTTGACAGAAGACCCTCTCTCGCCGGAACAAGCAAATTTTCTGATTGCCGGATTGAGAATCAACAAGAAAACTCGTCAATTGCCGCATACTCTCATAGAAGAGTATTTTAGATCATCGTCACCACGGGTTCGTGAAAAGATACGCCTGATTTGGCAAGTGAAACCACCACCAGAAGAGGAGCTTGGGGAATCTTGGGAACCTCTGCTGCAAAAACATCTTGAACTGTCAAACCAGGAAAAGACCACCGTCATGAGGCACCTTGCTCGCAAGGTGAGAGCAATTGGAGGTGACCATAAACCGGCGGAAATCGAACAGATTGTCTTTTGGGAGGTTCTTGCTGATGATGACGCATCGGGAGCGATTTATGAGTACTTTCTCTCGCAAAGTGAGCATCTCACCGTGAGACTGCTACACAGGCTGCGTAAACACGCTCCTGATGGATACAAAGAACAATTTGAAGCTGTGTTGATAGCTTCACGTTGAAGGAGGAATCCAATGCAAGACTATCGAACCATCAAAGAGCGCTACCGCTTCACCGGTACGTTGACGCTGGAGACCGCGCTGCACATCGGCACCGGCCAGATCGCCACGGTGACCGACAGGCCCATCCTGTGCAACGCGGCCGGCGAGCCGTTCATTCCCGGTTCATCCTTGAAAGGGGCTTTTCGGGCTACCGTAGCCCGTATCGTGCCCAACTTGGGGCTGCAGGCCTGTGATGTCTTTGGCGATGACGATTTCTGTTTGAGCCCTCAGAACGGCCAAAAGCACAAGGACTACCTGGCCGTCCGGCCTTTCCTGGGTCCGGGAGTTCCCCGTTCCGGTGGGGGGACAGACGCAGACAAAGCTCGGGAGGCACTGCGGCGATTCGGGCACGAGGATTGGATTGGGCGCTCTCTCACCGAAGATGACTTGCTTATCCTGCTAGACGAGTATCTGTGCCCTGTGTGTCGGGTCTTCGGCTCACCTTTCTACGCGGCCAAGGCTCGCTTCGACGACCTGCCGGTGCAGGATTGGTTCGAGGTTACCGAGATCCGCGACGGGGTCGGCATTGACCGGGACACGGAGCGGGCGGTGGAGAATATCAAGTTCGATTTCGAGGTTGTGCCAGCCGGAACGACCTTCAAGTTCGGCCTGACGGTAGAGAGTCCGACAAAACAGGACCTGGGCCTCATCGCCATCAGCCTGCGGGAGATGCAGGAAGGGATGGTGCGGCTGGGCGGCATTCGTTCTCGGGGGCTGGGTCAGTGCCGATTATCCTTAGACCCCGTGCAGCGGTTGGATTT
>JALVPF010000127.1 GCA_027031935.1 Myxococcales bacterium
TGACGATTCGGACAACACAATCTACCCGGGAGCCACGGACACATGTGATGACGGTGTCGACCAGGATTGCGATGGACATGACACGCCTTGTGATTGTCCAGATGCGGATAATGACGGATACAAGGACGCGGCATGTGGTGGAGATGACTGCGAAGACGGCTCCAGCTTTATTCATCCGGGAGCCGAGGAGATCTGCAGCGATGGAGTGGACCAGGATTGTGACGGCAAAGACCTGCCCTGCTCTTCGTGCATGGACAATGACGGAGATGGATACCTGAGCGTAGACTGTGGCGGGGATGATTGTGACGACGAGAACCCAAACATCAACCCGGCTGCAATTGAAAGCTGTGATGACGGGATAGATCAAAACTGCGATGGAAAGGACAAATCCTGTGGTGGACTTTCAGGTTGCGGATGCTCATCAGACCCGGATTCTTCTGCGCACTCAGGATGGGCCTTCTTGATGCTCTTGCTAATAGTCGGTTTTATAAAAAGAAAATAATCTCTCCACAAGGCTTGCATTTTAATCACGTGCCGTGTAAGCTCCCGTTCCCATTCGGGGAATTGCCCCGGGCAGGAGGAAGAGATACATGGCTAACACGAAAGCATTGGATCCCAAGGCACGCCGAAAGGCAAAGAAGCAATCCAGGCATCAGGCCAAAAAAGATTTTCAGGCGCTGACCCTGCAGCAGAAAAAGAAGCTCCGCAAATTTGAAGGCACCTTCAAACAGTTCATGGCTGAGCAGCAGAAGGAAAAGGAAAAGGAAAAGGCAGCCGAGGCCTGATTCACGCAGTGAACCATCCATCGTACTGCCGAAAAATTCGCGAGGCTTTTCAGCGATGGACCAAAAACTGAATCTGTTGGCCCACGAGGCAGCCGAAATACTTGTGCGCAAGCATTCCGGTCTGCTTCCGACCGAATCCATCCATATCGATTTCAGGTTTTATCGCGGTGCGCGGCGGATAGGACTGAACATCGAAAACAGTTCTGCTCAGACCATCATGGAATTTTTCGTGGATATTCCCGACATACAGGGACAGCAAGCCATTGATCTCGGATTGGACTTTTTAGACGGTGTACTCCATGAATACCTGTCATCCAACCGCGAATCCACTCCCAGACTGGACCCTGCACCATACCAGTTTGAAGGTCACACCATATATCTGAGCGGAGGAATGAGGCGCCCTGCACTCGAAGCGGCTGCCGATGCTCTCTTGGAAAAACAGGATCAGGAGTAGTTCCCTCAGTGCTCCGACATTTGTTTTGGGGCAAGCACTGCCACCACACGACCCTTGGCGCAGATTTCCCCCTTGGCCCACAAAGTGGACGATACCACGACTTTTCTCTCCTTGATCTCATCCACCTTGGCTCGCACCACGAGTTCGCAGTCAATTGAGGTGGGTTTTAGTAAAATCCTGAAAGGCTTTCTCTGGCATCGAAAAAAATCTCCTTTGCAAAGGTACTTACTTGACATGGACAAGTCCCGCCAATGATAATGTCATCACGTACAATCTGTCTATAGTTGCATGTCCAATTAGGGAGGAAACCATGCATCGTAACCCTTTCTGGCTTGAATCAAGATTAGGAAGTCTGGCAGTGGGAATACTTGCCATCAGCCTTGCCCTCGGCTGCCTGCCTCACGAGGCCAAAGCTCAAAACATAGTCATCGCCAAGTTCGTGGACAGGTCGAAACACAAACTGGGTAAAAAGGCATGGGCAGCCATCGCACGCCAACTCAAAAACCGGGGTGCAAAAATAGTATCATATAAACAGTACATGCGTTTAGCCCGCAAAAGCCGAATCAGGACGAAAAACGCACTCAAGCCAAGGTCCATCAGAAAGATCTCCAAAAAGCTGGATCTGGATGCCGTGGTTTGGGGTTCGGCAAAAAAGAGAAGGCGCCGGTACACGGTGTCCATCAGAGTGTTCGGCTCGAACGGCAAGCTGATCCTTAAAAAGAATTACCAATTGAAAAGACCTGCATTTTCCAAAAAAACCGCATCATCCCTGGCAGATCTCATAATGGAAAAACTTGGAAGTGGTGAGGAGAAATCCCAGCAGGAGGTCGCAGAGGCAGACACCAAGAAAGAGCCCACAGAGACCAAAACCGAATCAACTGGCACAGCGACTGATGACAAAAAGTCTACCGGAACAAATGATGCCTTCCTGCCGGCATGGGCAAGATCCGACAAGGAAGGCTCTGGTGGCAATACGACCACCGCAAAGACAAAGAGGACCACCGAAGCGGTAGTAAAAAATGAACCTGACGAACATGTGGAAGAACCAGCTCCGAGTAGGCACAAGAGATCCAAGATGGGCTCTGTAAACGACCTGCTGGTGGCTGTGGGAGGAAGCTTCCATCACCGATCGGGTCTTAGCCCCAAGCACGAAGCCAGCATGTTCCCTGGAATCAGGGTGGATGCCAGGATGTTCATGGGAACATTTCTGGACATCCCCGTGGTGCGTGATATCGGAATCGGAGGCATGTTCGACATGTCCATGGGACTTGAATATGGGTATGCTGATGCAGACAGCACCTGGAGTGCTCAGCAGATGCAGTGGCGTGGAGAGCTGATTTACCGGCTGGCGCTCGACACCGGCCTTCAGCCCGCGTTCATGTTGAGATTGGGGTATGGATCCACCTCTTCCGTCATCGACAAAGGTGAAGGAGATCTGGCTCTGAGCGCGGGATACATGTCGCCATACGCATCGCTGGATATCTACCTCATGTTGTTCAAACCGTACCTGAGGCTCTTTGTGTCAGGCGGATTCTTGTTCCTCGTCTCTCCCGGTGAAGATCTTGCTGGTTCAGGCATGGGATTCAACGTGTTCGCCGGGTTCGATGTGGACATGTTCAAGATGGTTCATGTGGGAATAGGATACGATCTGACTCAATACATGATGAACGACGACTCTGCCGATGGTATGGGTGAATATTCAGACACCTACCAGTCGTTCTTCCTTCGTGTGGGATACAACTACAACTAAAATTTTTGTCCTTGGAATAGGGTCATCCTTCCAGGAATGCTCTAACTTTTCTTTCAAGCTCGGTCAGGTCAACAGGCGCATCGAGCCACTGTATGTCAGAATCAGCTCTGAACCATTTCAGTTGCTGTCTCGCATACCTCCGGTGAGCCCGCTGAATGTCCACCACCGCCTCTGACAAACTGCACTCCTGCCTCAAGTACCTGATCAACTGTCGATATCCCACGATGTCAAGAGCACTCTCCGGGAGTGAAGCCATCAGGGTCATGGTCTCTTCCAGCCATCCGGCAGCCATCATCTTCAGGACTCTCTCATCAATCCTCGCGTATAGTTCCTCCAAGGGACGGCGAATCCCCAGCACCAGAGATCTGTATCGCGGTCTCCTCAAGCCGTGGCCTTGCTGTAGCTGACTGATTGGTTCACCGGTAAGTTCAAGTACCTCCAGCGCCCTGACAAGTCTGCGAACATCAGCCGGTGCTATCCTCGCAGCACTTTGCGGGTCATCAACCCTGAGCATCTTGTGGAGCCTGCCAGGATCGGCACGCTCCATTTCGACCAAGCGCTTCCTCAACTCTGGGTCAGCAGGAGGAGTGCGGATAATACCCCATATGAGAGATCGGATATATAGCCCAGTTCCCCCCACCAACACCGGGATCTTCCCTCTCGACCTTATGTCCTTTATGATCTCGTCGGCCAGATCCACAAACATGGATGCATCGAAATGCTCACCCGGCTCCACCACATTCAAAAGATGATGAGGGAGGGATAGACGAATCTCTTTTGTCGGCTTGGCTGTCCCTACATCCAGTCCTCTGAAAACCTTTCGTGAATCTGCCGAGATTATCTCCCCGCCTATTCGCTTTGCAAGCTGCCTTGCCAAGCTGCCTTTTCCTGACGCGGTGGGGCCACAGATTACCACCAATGGCTCAAGATCCTGGATTTGCTCCATCATCCCCTATGAAACCAGTGCTCTACTTCAGAGCGACGGAACTCGACCATTACCGGTCTGCCATGGGGGCACAAGCCGCCAAAATTTACCTGCTCCATCTTGGTCAACAGAGCGCGAATCTCATCTTCGCTCATGCGTTTTCCAGCCCTCACCGAACCATGACAGGCCATCCTGGAGAAGATCGCCAATCGGCGCGTCTCCCAAGAAGCCAATTGCCTGGTCTCCATCAGCTCCGAAAGAGTGTCACGAACCAACTCGGCCACCGGCGCATTGATAAGCAACTCTGGGACGGCTTTTACACTCAAGACCCCAGGCCCAAAAGGTTCCAGTTCGAGTCCTGTGGAAAGAAGCTTTGCACTTTCAGCCTCTGCAACATGCATAAGCTCAGGTTCGATTTGCAGTTGCACGGGCACGAGCAGTCTTTGAGAACGCACTCCATGGCTTTGCTCATCATCTTTCAGTTTTTCAAAGGTGATCCTTTCATGTGCTGCGTGCTGATCAATGAAGACCATTCGTTCTTCATCACACAATACTATGTAGGTATTCCAGAGGGTTCCAAGCAATTGAAGCTCATGCAACGGCCGTTGATCATGAGAAAAAAAACCGGTCTCTTCCGTTTTATCCGACAGCCCGTCTGCATCATCCACGAAGCGAGGGGGACGAAAAGAAGTGCTGGGCACGAAACCACGATGGGATGTGCTGAAATCAGTCAGGGCCTTTCTAAGGCCGGACTCCCTGGGAGTCTCCCCTGCTCCAGGCCAGGAAGAATCATCATGCTTGAGTAAATATGGCGGAGATGGTTTCTGAGACAAGGTTTGACCAAAGTCCATCCACGGGCTCTTGGACAAGACCTGGACAATGCCCGAGGTCAACGCCCGCTGTATGCGTCTCGAATCGCTGAAGCGAACCTCAATCTTCTGAGGATGCACATTTACATCCACCAATTCCGGATCCAACTCGAGCTTTGCCACTACCAGGGGGAAACGCCTCTCCGGCAAAACCGTGCGGTAGGCATCCATGACAGCGTATTGCAGCAACCTGTCTCTTACGAATCTCCCGTTTACAAACAGATGAATGCCCTTTGTGTTGGGACGACTATGTCCGGGATCGGAGACTAAGCCGGATATATGAACGCCTGGGTCGTCCACTTCGAATTCGTGCAAGTGCTCAAAGGACGCTCTGCCCAGCAAAGACGACACACGCTGTGAGAGATCCACATGTGAGGGTGCGTCTAAGACCTTGCGTCCATTGTTCAGCAAGGTGAAGTGTACATCCGGACGCATTAGGCCCAGATGGGTGATCCATGCGCTGACATGGCTCATCTCGGTGGCCGGAGTCCTGAGGAACTTCAGCCTGGCAGGTGTATTGAAAAACAAGTCCCTTACTTCCACATCGGTGCCAGCAGGTGCCCCGGCGTCACTTAGCTCGGCCTCCTCACCGGCCCGTATAGCCAGACGGCTGCCCACATCGTCCTGCCTTTGTCTGGATGTGATGACAAGAGAACAAACCGCTGCGATGGAAGGCAAGGCTTCGCCCCTGAAGCCCAGGGTGGAGATGAACTCCATGTCGTCCATGGTACGTATTTTGGAAGTGGCATGACGAACCACGCACATGCGAAGATCATCACGGCTCATGCCATCCCCATCATCAGTCACCCTGATGAGCGATTTGCCACCATCCTTGACCTGAATCTTTATTGAAGAAGCATTGGCATCCAGAGCGTTTTCCACCAACTCCTTGACCACCGAGGCAGGCCTCTCGACCACCTCTCCGGCTGCTATCTGGTCGATGAGAGAAGAAGGGAGAACTTGTATTTTTGCAGTCATGGGAAGAAAGCTAACACAGCTCAATCACGTGGACAAGTACACCCAGATTCCCCACCTCGCTTGCGATCACCAGCGACGGTTGCCGCCGCCTCCTCCGCGGCCTCCGCCACGGCGACCTCCATCACGCTTCTTGTTGTGAGCCTCGTTGACCGTAAGAGGACGACCCCCGACTTCTGTTCCATTGGTAGCTTCGATGGCCTTCTTGGCGTCTTCATCACTTGGCATGACCACGAAACCAAAGCCCCTCGACCTGCCGCTGTCACGATCCAGAACCACTGTGGCAGATTCCACGTCTCCGTATTGCTCGAACAACTCCCCAAGGGCGCCATCATCCATGCTAAAAGGCAGGTTTCCGACAAAAATTTTCACTTTAGACCGTTCCTTGTCCGAGACTCTTTCTGTAAGAACCATTCCAGATGCCTCGGAAAACCCGGTTTGGTTCTGGGTCATGGGTTGGACATTCATGATGTTCGTGACTTGTGCACATTATCCTTCATCATCACTCGGAAGTACAGAGTTAAACACAAGCTTTGCTCCACATGCCAACAAGAGGGTCAAAAAGGGTTTTGACTCAAATCTGCCCCGAAAATTTATTGAGTTGCAGCATCTTCGTAGGCCCGCGGCAGGCGTAGCTGCCCGTAGCTTCGAGCTTGCCGAGAAGCCAAGGGTAGCTAGCCGTACACAGGGCCGTACCATAG
>JALVPF010000128.1 GCA_027031935.1 Myxococcales bacterium
CTTGCCCTCCAGAAACGGCAGCGGATGTATGGGCACTTCGTACGTGGTCGCAAAGTCCTTCAGGCTTACGTTCTTGCCCCTGCGCTCTGCCCTGTAAAACCCCGTGCGGTCATACCACGTACCTTGAAGCTTCTCCCCATACGCTAAAGCCCGGTCCGTGCTCACCCCGGGCCAGTCCAGGGGCCTGGGCACCAGACCCTCCTTGCAGCCGTGGGACATGATGTAGCGAATCCGCTTGAGCAAGGATTTGTCATCCAAAATGCCTATCTGCCTGTGTCGACAGGACCAGAACTTGTCCTTCCAGTCGTGCAGGCGTCCGGCCTCCCTGGCTATGTTGGAGTTTATGTGGTTCATGAACAGGGCCAGGGTTTTTACGTCTGGGGCGGACACGATGAGGTGGTAGTGGTTGGAGGCGAACTTGAAGGCGTACAAACGAATGGAGGGATAGAGCAACAAGGCTCTTCCGATGATTCCGAGGATGAGGTCGTTTAGCTCCTCGGAGGGTTTCAGCAGAAAGCGGCTCTGTATGGTGCGAATGGTCACTTCGAACAGGGCATGAGGATAGGGCATTTGTCGAATAGGCCTTGGCACAGCTAACCTCCAGGTTCGGAAACTCCCGTTCGAAGCACACGCGAAGCACACGAAGGTGCCCCTTAGGGAAATTGTTTGGGGAGGAAAAGAAGCAAGATTGATACCAAGTTTAATGCTGGACCTATGAGCATTACAAAGAGTGGAGCCAACTATTTGAAAATACAGTCCAATAAAAGACATGAAAAAGAACGGGAACTCACCCCGGAAAAAAATCAGAAAACTTTCGTGTACGAAATTCGGACACTTCGTGTAGCGATCTTGTACACAGGAGAAGAAAACAGAAAAGGCTAATAGGGTGGCACTTTTCAAAGGCACTTTTCAAAGCTTTTCAAAGAAGGCTTTTCAAAGCCACATTCATATCTGCCGAGCGACCTTGCGCTCGCTCCAGGCGCAGCAGAACCCCCGGGTACAGGATCACGTGGTAGACGATGCGCGCGTTGTGCGGAACTGTTACCTGTTCCCACATGGTGCCCAAACGAGTTCGTAGCCAAAAGCACCAAAAGCCGCCTCGTCGGAACGTACCTGGACTGTGGAAGGAGCCTTTTCGAGGAAGTAATTTGGTGCATCCTCCAGTCGAACCACGGACACGGGACCAAACACGACCGGTTTGGGGGCACCGCCGAATTCACCCTTCTTCATGTAGGCAACAAGCCTCCAACGGTAGCAGGCATCTGGCAGGGTTGAGACGAAAAAATTTTCCGGACCGGTGGCAGGAGGGGATATTAGCACCCTTTTTACCCGAACTACCTGCGTGTCCGGCTTGATCTCGCCAATCGTTTTGCCATCCACCTTTACAGTGTGTTTGGGAGAGCAGTCCAGGCCGTGTACGACCAATGGCAGTCCCTTGGTATCCAATCGTTTTTCAAGCTTGCCTATTGCCACCTTCCGGCTTTTGCCACCTAGATCGACCCAGATTTTCGTCTCCTTCGGTATTGCAACCGACCCAACCGACACGAAAGCAGTGATGGGTCGTTCGGGACAGTTGCTAAACTCGCTGCAATCGTTTCCGAAGTACTTTCTGGCATCAACCTCACCTTCGCGTTCGAGCTTGAGTTTTACCTCGATTGGAGTACCGGGACCGCACGGGGTCGGAAACCGAAAGGTGAGTCTGGAACCACTAAGCCACTCTGCAGACGGAACACTGGCAACGACCATGGGCAAGGTGCCAACGTGGTGAATCATCATCGTGCCCAGCGGAGTATCCCCGCGGTACAACACTGCTCCGGTGAACATTTTTCTTTCACTATCCTTGCTGCTGTCGACTGAAATGGAATACACGTAGTGATCCGGCGCGGGCTTTTTACACCCAGCCGCCGAGAACATTAGAAAGGACACCAGCAGACATCTTAAATAACACCTGTTCATTGTTCACTCTCCAATGATTATACTGCCCATACAGCTAACATGGAGGCTTGGAGAGCATCAATATTTTTTGTCGACAGGCATTATTGTGTGTGTTTTGGAAGTTACCTTCCTTCCATTTTGAATGCCTGTTGAATTTTAAATGGTGTTCGGATTCATGGTGTTTCAAGTTCAAGCAGGCTTGACAAATTTGAAAACGGAATTACAGATTTTTTCAGAAAGGCCAGATATCAAGAGCGGGAGGAGGTGCCATTATGAACAAGCTGACAAAATGGTTCCCAATCAAGAGACGTACAAACGGTGAAAGTGAAATGCAGAGGTATTGGGGAGATACTCACTCCCTGGAGAGAATGAGAGACGAGATGAACCGGATGTTCGACAATTTTTTCAGGGATCCCTTCCATGCCTTTGACATGGATTTGCCAGGGTCGTTCATGTCCGGGAGTCTCTCTCCAAAAGTGGACTTGGAAGACAAGGGCAAGGAGCTGAAGGTATCGGTGGAACTTCCTGGTATGGACTCAGATGATGTGGATATTGAACTTGTGGACAATGCCTTGAGTATCAGGGGCGAGAAAAAGATCGAAGATTCTGAAGAGCACGATGGATACTACATGTCCGAGAGGGTTTGGGGATCTTTTCAGCGGGTAATACCTTTGCCCGTTGAGGTGGAATCAGACAAGGTGAAAGCCAAGTTCAAAAAGGGTGTGTTGACGGTGAGGCTGCCGAAATCCAGGAAAGCCAGGGAGAACGTTCGCAAGATTGCGGTGCAGTCAGAGGAGTAAGATATACGAGCAAAGTCGGTTGATTCAGTATTTGAAAATGTGCTTTGGGCAGCACCAGGGAAGGCTCCCCATGAAGCCGTAGTTGAAGATTCAAGGGTGCTGCCAAAGCACAAGGTTTTTGTTCCTGCAGCACAGCAACATTTTTCAGATAGCCAATCTAGTCATGGTACACAGGGATGGAATAGGGATGGAATATTGCTTGGTTTGTCATGGTTAAACTTGTGGCAGAAGAGATTGAAAACCTGCTGCCAATGAAAGGAGGAAAGTCAGATGAAAGGAAAAAGCCCTGCTGGCAAAAAGTGGATGGTTATTACCGTGTCTGCCTTGGCAGTGCTGGCCCTCGTGGTGATAGTCCAGTCTGTTTTCCTTGTCAGGATGAGTAACAGGATGTCTGAAATTAGTGGAGCGGGTTTTGGCACTGTGGAAAATGCTGGACTTATGGGAGGGCAGTGGCAGACCAAAACCGTATCATCCAGTCAAAAGAAGAAAGCCGATCCTATGAACATGGATACCTTGCCTGATTGGTTCGACAGACCCTTTGACAAGGACACATGGGATCCTTTCAGGGAAATGCAACAGATGAGGGAATACATGGATCGCATGTTCGATTCTTCCATGAGCAGGTTTGGTTTGAGTCCCAAGTTCGGTATACTGGTCAAGGACTATGGGTTTTCACCTAGACTGGATGTTACCGAAGAGAGCAAGAGATTCGTGATCACGGTAGACCTGCCTGGTGTCAATGACGGTAATGTGAATGTGACCGTGAGTAATGACAGGCTTGTAAAGATTTCGGGGGTCCGAGAGAAAGAGATAGAAAAATCCGATGCAAAAGGAAACATAATCAGAAGAGAGCTGCGCAAGGGAAAGTTCGAGCGCTCCGTCATGTTGCCTGAAGCGGTGGATGCCGATGGAATGAAGGTAGAGCACAAGAAAGGCGTTCTGACCATCTATCTTCCAAAGAAGAATCAAAAATAGCAGTACCAAAAAAACGGGGGGGAGCGTTTTATCTCAATAGGTGTTTGGTCCCGGAAAACCAAGCGAGACC
Organism: Myxococcales bacterium; assembly: GCA_027031935.1. GTDB lineage: Bacteria > Myxococcota > B64-G9 > B64-G9 > B64-G9 > JALVPF01. The sequence goes on from JALVPF010000128.1 coordinate 3,781, forward strand.
ATGAAGATCATTTTTCCTGTTGCTGGACCTTGATGGCGCAAAACTCGCCACACATGGAACAGACGCTGTCGTCTTCTGTGGGTGGTGCTTCTTCTCGCATCTTTCTCGAAAGTAGCGGGTCCAAGGCCAGGCTATACATGGATTCCCAGTCCAGCGCTTTTCTGCTCTGGCTCATCTTTCGTTCGTTTTCCCATGCGTCGGCACGGCCCCTTGCCAGTTCTCCTGCTGTGGCTGCAATGCGAGAAGCTATGACTCCCTGCCTGACATCATCCTCGTTGGGAAGTCTTAGATGCTCCGCAGGCGTTACGTAACACAGAAAATCAGCTCCGGCCCAAGCTGCTACGGCTCCGCCAATGGCTCCAGTGATGTGGTCATAGCCGGGTGCCCGATCCGTGACCAGGGGACCGAGGACATAAAATGGCGCTCCATGGCACAGTCGTTTTTGCATCACCACGTTTGCTTCGATCTGGTCCAGAGGCACATGTCCGGGGCCTTCAATCATGACCTGAACCCCGGCTTCCAATGCCCTCTGTTGGAGTTCACCAAGGGTGATCAACTCGTGGACCTGGGCTCTGTCAGTAGCGTCAGCCGTGGCACCGGGACGCAGGCCGTCTCCTAATGACAAAGTGGCATCATAGGCATGGCAGAGTTCCAGGAGTCGATCGAAGTGGGTAAACAGGGGGTTGTCCCTGTCGTTGTATCTCATCCATGCCACGGTCAAAGCGCCACCGCGAGAGACCACGTCCATTATACGGCCTTCTGAATCCAGTCGCTCCATGCTCGATCGGGTCACACCGCAGTGTACCGTCAGAAAGTCCACTCCGTCATCGAGGTGGTCTTTTATTATCCCAAAGATGTCATCATCGCTCATGTAACAAAAAGATGAGTGGTTTTTCAGCGCAATGGCCGAAGCCTCGTATATGGGTACGGTACCTATGGGGACATTTGCGACTTTCATCACCTGTGAGCGGATGGCGCGAAGGTCTCCACCCGTAGACAGGTCCATGATGGTGTGGGCACCTGCTTCCACAGCTGCCTTTGCCTTGCGTAACTCTGAATCAACGTCCAGTACATCCCTCGATGTGCCGATGTTGGCGTTGATCTTGATGCGCATGGATCTCCCTATGCCCAAGGGAGCTGTGCTCTCGTGTCGAATATTACGTGTGATGACAGCAGTGCCGTTGGCAATGGCTTCGGCCACTTCCTGGGGGTGTAGGCCCTCGGCCTCTGCAACCTGCCTCATCTCTTCTGTTATATTGCCTTTTCGGGCTTGTTCTATCTGTGTCATGTGCCTTGATTAGCTCCAACAAAGGGGTGCTGTCAACCAAAGACACGCAAAAATCGAAACATGTGGGCACATGGTATAGTCAGCTCAGGGAATGTAGGGAATGCTTGACTAGTTCTCCTGCATAGCAATAATGGGGCTTCAGGAGGTCTTGGATGCGTCGATGGACCTGGACAATATTTGCAATCGTAGGACTGATTTTACTGTTTGCAAGCATGCACTTGTGGGCTAATCCCACCGTCAACACGGATGAGATGGTAGGAGCCAAAAGGTGCGGCCAATGCCACAAGAGCGCATACGAGGTGTGGAAGACTACTCGTCATTCCAGAGCCAACAAGGCGCTCGATTCCCATCAGGCGAAAGACCCGCGCTGTATGCAATGTCATGGAACCACCTCTGAGCGCACGGGGGGAGTTCAGTGCGAGGAATGTCATGGTCCGGGAAAACACTATGCATATAGTTACGTGATGAAGGACAAGGTCCTGTCACGTCTCGTGGGCCTCAATATTCCCAAACATGAGGTCTGTGGTCGTTGTCACACGGATTCGACACCTTCCATCAGAACATTTGATTTCAGCACCATGTGGGGAATCGTAAACCACGGCTTGGATCAATGAACTGGTAAAGCCTGAAATATTAGGAGACCACATGCGTACCTACAGAGCCTCCCTTATTACAGTGGCTCCGGTACCCGGCGCTTTCCCTCCGAACTCTGCGCCGGAGATCGCGGTGGTGGGAAGATCCAATTCGGGAAAATCAACATTGATAAATACCATGGTGGGTCAGAAACACTTGGCAAGGGTCTCGGGAAAACCGGGTAAAACCAGGGCGATCATTTTTTTCGATGTTGAGGAGAGATTTATTCTGGCCGATTTGCCAGGATATGGTTTTGCAAGAGCACCAAAGAGCGAACAGCAGGCGTGGCGAGGATTGGTAGAAGCCTATATGGGCGGTGGTCGTCCAATCGCTGGAGTCATCGCATTGTTCGACATACGCAGGAAGCCGGACGATCTTGACAGAGCTCTGGTGTCCATGCTCGAAAGATACAATCTTTCCTGGAGAGCCGTCTGGACCAAGGCGGACAAGCTAAAAAAGGCACAACTCAAGACTACAGCGCTCAAGCTGGATCATGCCTTGAGGTGTCAGGAGCCGGGGCTGGTCTTTTCGTCAAAAACCAGAATGGGCAGGGATGAACTCTGGCGCTGGATGGATTCCATGGTCGAAGAGTGATCCGGGACATGATCGAGGCCTAGAAAAAAGATGATTTGGTTTTTTATCACCTGGATTGTCATGGCACCAGCACCACAAGAAGTTTTGGTGGACGAAGTCGTAGCCGTGGTAAACAGGCACGTGATTACTCGAAGCGAGATCATCGAAGAGGCTACTTTTG
>JALVPF010000129.1 GCA_027031935.1 Myxococcales bacterium
AGCTACTTCTTGCCCATTGTGGAAGGCATTGGTATGTGGTACGACTCGGTTTCGAAGGAGGACATGGCAAAATGGAAGGAAGTTCTTTTGAGAGATTTTCAGGCACCAGCACCTACATAAGCTCTCCTGAACTCAGGCATTCGGTAAACGTGGCTGCTGCCATACAGAGGCCCTTGTTGATAAAGGGTGAGCCGGGCACAGGCAAGACGCTGCTGGCTCATGCGGTTGCAGAAGATCTCGGCATGCAACTCATCACCTGGAACGTCAAGTCCACGTCCAAGGCCATAGATGGTCTCTACGTTTATGACACCGTACAGAGACTGCAGGACAGCAGGTTCGGTGACAAGGACGTGTCTGATATCAGACAGTACATCAAGCTGGGACCCCTGGGACGTGCGCTGACATCCAGTGAGACCAAGGTTCTTCTCATAGACGAGATAGACAAGGCAGACCTGGAGTTTCCCAACGATCTTTTACACGAACTGGACGTGATGGAATTTACGGTTGCTGAAACAGGTGACGTGCACAAGGCAAAACATCGCCCCATAGTGATCATAACATCCAACGCCGAAAAGGAACTCCCGGACGCCTTTTTACGCAGATGTATTTTCCACTATATCCAGTTTCCCGAGCGCGACCTGATGGCTCAAATCGTCAAGGTGCATCATCCTGATATCGGAAAGAAGCTTTTGAAACAGTGTCTCGATAAGTTCTACTGGCTCAGGGATCTCAACGGCATCAGAAAGAGGCCGTCCACCTCTGAACTCATCGACTGGATCGGCGCCTTGATATCTGCCGGGATTTCACCCGACACCGTGGCAAAGGAGATGCCGTTCCTGGGCGCCTTGGTGAAGAAACCCGAGGACCTGGAAGTAGTGGCCAGTGGAGGCGCTTCCCGATCCGGGCGCAGCAGGGGAGGCATGTGGCGTTGAGGCCGCCTGGCCCTTGTCAACAGGTACACCAATGTCAGAATCATCACGAGAACTCATGGATGAAGCCCCCTACACCGGGATATTCCTGGAGTTTTTTTATCTCCTTCGCTCCAGGGGTTTGAAGGTGACTCCAGACCAGTGGCTGAGCCTGGTGCGAGCCATGTCTATGGGATTGCACGGGTCTTCGCTCATGGGTTTCTATTCGCTCTCGAGAGGCATACTTGTGCGTGACGAGAGTGAACTGGATGACTTTGACATGTGCTTTGCGAAGCACTTTCAGGGTGTCGATATCCCTATCAAGGAGATCGAGGAGGATGTTTTCAATTGGCTACGCGAGCCCATCGCCCCCTATGAGGTGGACCCGGAACTGCGAAAGGTCCTCGATGCGGTGGACGTGGACAAGCTGAGGGAAGAATTTGAAAAGAGGTTGGAGGAGCAAAAGACGAGACACAATGGGGGGAGCAAGTGGGTCGGTACGGGTGGGACCTCTCCCTTTGGCCACAGCGGTTATCATCCCGGGGGGATCAGGGTCGGAGGTCAGGGGAGGTTGGGCTCTGCCGTACAGGTCGCTGCAGCACGACGGTACAAGGAGCATCGAAAGGATGTGGTCTTAGACACCAGGCAGTTGAGCGTGGCGCTGAAAAAATTGCGTGCTCTCAAAAGGGAAGGGCCAGCGGAAGAGCTGGACCTGGAGCGGACCATTTCGCAGACGGCCAGACAGGGCGGTGAGCTGGAACTGGTTTTTCAAGCCCCAAGAGAGAACAACATGGAACTGCTTTTGGCCATGGACGTGGGTGGTTCCATGGAGCCATACAGGCGATTGGTGGATCTCCTGTTTTCCGCAGCCCATGGCGCAAGGCATTTCAAGAGGTTCAAGCATGTTTATTTCCATAACTGTATTTATGACAGTGTATATTTCGACAGCCAATTCAACGAGCCTCTGGCCTTGCATGAGCTGATGAAGATGTTTGGAAGAGATGTTCGACTGGTACTGGTGGGTGATGCTCACATGTATCCGGGAGAACTGCTGGATCCTGGTGGTTCCATTCATTGGTGGGACAGGAACCCCGAGCCTGGAGTCTCTTACCTGAGGAAACTCAGGGAGCATTTCAGGTACTGTGCCTGGCTCAATCCCATGACCGAGAGGTTCTGGAATTCACCATCCGTGACCATAGTAAGTCAGGTGTTCGATATGTTGCCTTTGACCATAGAAGGAGTCGAGCAACTGGCTGTGGAACTGAGCAAGGGCACGTAAGGAATTTTCAATCCTTTCAAGTTGTCATGGCAGGGGGAGACACACTCCGTCGCTACCGCCGTAAAGGAACACGCATTCCCACTGTCCCAGCCTCTCACAGTCCGAGTTGTCCGAACACAACTCGGCACACCAAGTCCCTCCGCTACCATCGCTCAGCACGCAGTCGAATCCAAGGGGACACGGCAGGAAATCACTGCACATGGTATTGCAATATCCAGGGTGTTGTTCATCCAATGGAGTACAGATAAGTCCGCTTACGCAGGCATCATCGTATGTGCATGGATCTCCGAACTGCCCATCTCCTGTTGGAATACAGATTCCCGTGAATGTACTATCACCGAGCGAGATGCAGTTGCCACCGTTTGGGCAGTAGCCCATGGCAAACTCACAGGTTATCAGGCATGAAGACTGTGATGAGTTCAAATCTATGCACATCATGTCCGGCAGACAATTGCCTTGGTCAGGGGCCCCACATTCTCCAAGGTAGCCTATCCCGTCGACCTGGCACAAGTCTTGGTTCTCCATACAGGCCTTGTGACCTGGAGCAAGCTCGCGGCAGCATCCATCGGGAAAGTCAACCGAGCAGTCATCGTCCGTGTCGCAAGGGTAGGAACAGTAACCGCTGGTCTCTCCGGGGTACTCTACGCACATCCAGGCTGCGTTCCAGTTTTGGGGACAGGAGCTGTACAGGTCGCAACTCCTCCCTGCCCCCGGATGAGCGCCTTCTTCTATGCATCTTCCCCGAGGCGAACAAATCATGTTGGGGGGGCAATCGCCGCAGTATATCTCGTTGCTGCATCCATCGTCCCACCATCCGCACTGCTTGTGCTGATCGCTGCAAGACAGAGGCATGCACTCTTCGCACTGCCCCGTATTCCAGTTGCAAGTGAGTCCAGGTGGACATCTCTGTGGGTTACCGAATTCAAGGCAAGGGTCTGAATCATATTCACCGCAGGCAATGATGGAATAATCGTCCCAACAGTATTGTTCACCCCAACTGCATTCGTCCTGACATGAATCGGAACATCGGCCCATATTCCAGTCACAGCGACCGCTGTCGCACCGTATTGGAGTACTGAATTCAGCACAGCCATCACCATTCCAGTCGTCACAGAAGACGTACGAATAGTCATCCCAACAGTATTGCTCACCCCACTGGCATTCGTCCCAACACCCGCCCTCACATTGGTTGGTGTCCCAGTTACATTGACCATCTGGGCATTCCATGGGCTGGCTGAACTCCAGACATGGATCACCATCGTATTGGCCACAACTTACATAAGACCAGTCATCCCAGCAGTATTGCTCACCCCACTGGCATTCATCACGACACTCGCCCTCACATTGGTCGGTATCCCAGTTGCAAGTTCCACTATCGCATCTTATAGGTGGGCTGAATTCACTGCACCCGTCACCGTTGTAATCATCACAAATCACAATCGAAGATTCATCAAAACAGTATTGCATTCCCCATGGGCACTGGTCCCAACATTCGTTTGAACAGTAACCCGTGTTCCAATCACACCGGCCGTCTTCGCACCTGATGGGTTCGGAAAACTCATAGCAACCGTCACCGTTGAAGTCCTCGCAAATCGCATAGGAATAGTCGTCCCAGCAGGACTGTTCACCAGGAAAGCAATAGTTTTCACATTGACTGCATGACTGAGTCTGCCAATCGCACACCCCCCCATCGCAGAGAACAGGTTCGCCGAATTCCAGACACGGATCTTCGTCCCATTGCCCACACTGGATTTCAGAAGATTCGTCCCAGCAAAAGGTCTGGCCCCAACTACACTCGTCTTCGCATTCATTGTATACACATTTGCCCTCGACACATGTTTCGTCGGGACTACAGTGGTATGGGCTCGACCACTGTGTGCATCCATCACCATCAGTGTCGAAACATTGTGCGACAGCATCACCTACACATTTGGTGGCCCCTTCCTTGCACTTGTCTTCGCAAGTGTTCGTGCATTGACCATCCCTTGAGCATGTCTGTCCTGACGGACACTGTCCACAGCTGCCACCGCATCCGTCCGGGCCACAGTACTTTCCGGCGCAATGAGGTGAGCAGATGGGGACACACTCACCGGACAGGGGATCGCATGCCCACCCGTCAGGACATTTTACATCTGCACAAAGGGGATTACACAAGGCATCTGGATCCGTGTCACCGTCGCAGTCGTTATCCAGATCGTCACCACACAACTCCTGCATGCTGGGGTTGACAGACGAATTTTGATCGTCACAGTCCAATCCGGAGCATGTCTCGGACCAGACTCCATCGAGGTCGGCATCACAGACGGTGCAGGAGCCCTTGAAACAATTCTGGTCAGCAGGACACTCGGCATCAGTGGAGCATCTGCCCTCTGGGTTTTGGCAGACCCCATCAACGCAGATCCTCTCCCCTTTGCAATCAGCGTCAGAGCGACATCCAAAAAAATCAAGACCCCCGCCACCACAGGCGGAAAACAGCCATGTGGAGACAACAGCCAATGCCATGCTGCCCAAAAGGCTCTTCATTGATTTCATCAATATTCCTCCTTAAAAAAGCACAAGCCTTCATCACCATTGTAGACATTCATCCATGTCATAAATTGCCTTCATCTGTTTATGCCAAAATTTTAGCAGGTGTTGAAGTTTTTGTCTTCTTGCTAATAGAATCAGCCGTTTTGGGCGATTGAAGGCTTTTAACAATCGAGATCTTCACGTCAGGCCCTTTGATTGACTGGCTGAGACGGGGGCAAGAAATGAGCAAAGAATCATCCTTGAACAGTCGAGGGAAACTCAAAATAGGCATGTCTACGCTTGCGTCCGATAAGGCCAGCACCGTCGATATGCTTCCAGGGCTTGTACGTTCTCATCGGGTCATGCTTGAGCGAGATCCTGCACTGGGTGTGTTGTCATTGGAAGACCGCTTTGAGGATCAGGGCGAAATTGCCAGGGGTGGAATGGGCTCGATTCACAGGGTCCTGGAAAATACTCTAAGCAGAACAGTTGCCATGAAGGTTTTGCCCGCGGAGCAATCCCATGTGAACAAGGTTCGTCAGAGGTTTTTGACCGAGGCGCAGATCACAGGCCAACTGGAGCACCCCAACATAGTCCCTGTCTACGAGCTGGGTTCCGATGATGAAGGAAAACTGTTTTTTACGATGCGTTTGGTTCATGGGCGTACCTTTGCCCAAGCCTTGAAGGAGGAAAACGACGAATCTGAAGATGCCGTGGAGCGTGCCATGGAGGTGTTCTTCAAAGTGTGTGATGCGCTGTCGTTTGCGCATTCGAGGGGTGTCATTCACAGAGATGTGAAACCTTCAAACATCATGGTCGGAGATTTCGGAGAGGTTTACCTCATGGACTGGGGCGTTGCCAGGTTGCTGCCGAATACAGGCAGGCCTGAATCAAATGGCGGGCAGGGCAGCAGGAAGCACACGAGCCTTACCATTCCTGCCATGGACGAGCGTGGCCTGGTCGTTGGGACATACAACTATATGGCACCGGAACAGGCCAAGGCTGCTCTGGACAAGATAGATCAGCGCACAGACGTGTTTTCAATGGGGGCGGTCCTGTTTCGAATAATTTCGGGCAGGCCACCCATTGTGGGTAAAAGTCCAGAAGATGCCCTGGAGAAAGCAACAGATTCTAGGATCTCTGATATACGGGAGACCATAAAGGAGGGTTTACGCCGTTCACTCATAGAGGTGGCATACCAGGCTATGCAAAAAAATCCTGGTCAGCGTTTCCAGAGTATCTCGGGGCTGAAGCATGCAGCCCAGGCAGTCATGCGAGGACGATTCAGATTTCCTGTACATCATTTCGCCAAGGGAGAACTCATCATAGAGCAGGGACAAGAGGGACATGATGCGTATTACATACGCTCTGGAAGCTGTAGAGTGTTTACGCAGCAGGGTGATACGGAGTTGGAATTGAAGACTTTGAATCAGGGAGAGGTCTTTGGAGAGACAGCTGTCTTTACGGGCCAACGCCGAAATGCCAACGTGGAGGCAAGGACCGATGTGGAACTGATCGTGGTGCCTGCATCATATTTATCGGAGGCACTGGGCCTGGATGAATGGACGGGAGCGTTTGTCAGAACTCTTGGCGAACGTTTTACGGCGGCAAACAGACGCCAGGCGGAGTTGGAGATCAGTCTCAAAAAGAGCGAGCAGCGTTCGGAGTATTTTAAAGTCTTGGCCTTACATGGGGTGCGTGACTCTACGGGCAAAATCCGAATAAGTCGTTCGGAGCTTGAAAAAAATTGTGAGCAGTTCAGAAAGAATGGGCAAGAGGAGTTTTTGGCATTCATGAAGTCAGATGGATTCGAGATCGTGTCTTCGAAGCAGGATGAAACCATGGTATTCAAGAATTCAAACTAGGCACGGAAGCGAAAACAGTCCGGGAAATCAGAGCTACTTGACTCTACTTGACTGGCTCTCGTCAATATTGGATTCTTACGCAAACAACAATAAAAGGATACTGCAATGAAACGGCTATTTTTTACATCTACCATCGTCTTGATTGTATTCTCCTGCCTAGCCCTCCATGCCAAACCAAAAACTCATCCCTTTGGCTGGGATGACATGTTTGCCATGATCCGTTTATCCGATCCACAAGCTGATCCATCCGGTACAATGATCCTCTTTACTCAGACAAGCTACGATGTAGACGAAAACAAGGGCAATGCAGATATCGCCCTGATAAACCTCGATGGTACTCAGTATCGACGCTTGACGTCCGCCAAGAGTTTTGATTTCAACCCCAGGTGGTCTATGGACGGAAAGTGGATATATTTTCTCTCTACCCGTTCCGGTTCCAGCCAGATTTGGCGCTTGCCCATGGGGCCTGGTGAGGCTGTTAGAATCTCCGATCTGCCGGTGGACATAGAGGGCTTTGAGATTTCCCCGGACGGGACCAAGGTCCTCTTCTGGTCTCAGGTTTTTCCTGACTGCAAGGACCTGAAATGTACGGCGGACCGTTTGCTTGCTAGAGCCAAAAGCAAGGTCAAGGCCAGGGTGTTCGAAAAGCTGTTCATACGCCACTGGGATACCTGGTTTGATGGCAGGCGGAATCACTTGTTCGTCATGGGACTGAGCCAGGGCGCAAAGCCAAGGGACCTTACAAGGGGTTGGGACCAGGATACCCCCACGAAACCATGGGGTGGTAGTGAAGAGTTTTCCTGGTCTCCGGATGGAAAGACCGTGGCCTTCGCCTCCAAGCCTTCCAAGGGTGAAGCCTGGAATACGAACGTGGATGTATATATTGCCAATGCCTCGGCAAAGGGCAAACCAAGGTGTATAACCAAGGAGAACAAGGCCTGGGATACCCAACCGGTATTTTCACCCGATGGCAAGACCATCGCATACCTGGCCATGGATCGTCCCGGTTTTGAGGCTGACAAGTTTCACATTGTCCTGTATGACATCAAGACACGGAAAAAGAAGAATCTGGCAAAGGATTGGGACCGCTCGGTACAGGAACTTCAATGGGCTGCAGATTCTACCTCCCTGTATGTGACCGCACCGGAATACGCCAGGCTCAAAATCTTCGGCATCTCTGTTGCAGATGGGAAGGTCCAGCCCCTGGTTCAGGAGGGGACCAACCGCTTCATAAGGGTGACGTCTACTGGTCAGCTGGTCTTCATGCGAGATCGCATGATTCATCCTCGGGAGGTCTTCAGGTACAATCCGGCCACAGCAAGGACCACGCAGGTCAGTCATGTGAACAGGGAACGAATCGCATCTGCCAGGTTCAGCAAACCCGAGGACTTTTGGTTCGATCATGACGGTTTTCACATCCACGGGTGGTTGCTCAAGCCAGTTGATTACAGACGGGGACGGAGGTACCCTTTGGCCTTCCTGGTTCATGGAGGTCCCCAGGGTAACTGGGCGGATGATTTCCATTACCGATGGAATCCGGAGTTTTATGCGGGCGCTGGCTACGTGGTCGTCGGCATAGACTTTCGTGGTTCTACTTCTTATGGACAGAAATTTCAGGATGCCAACAGGGCCAACTGGGGTGTCGGGCCATACTCCGATCTGATGGCAGGCCTGGATCATGTTCTCAGAACGTACAAATTCATAGACCCAAAGCGCATGTGTGCCCTGGGAGCATCCTATGGAGGGTATATGATCAACTGGATCGCCGGGCAAGACCATCCATTCAAGTGCCTTGTGAATCACGATGGGGATTTCGATACCACGAGTTCATATTTCAACACCGAGGAGCTGTGGTTCCCCGAGTGGGAGATGATGGGAACCCCATGGGAAAACCCCGGAATCTACGAGAAGAATTCTCCCATGCGCTTTGTCGGCAAGTGGAAGACTCCTATGCTGGTCATAGAGGGCGCAAAGGATTTCAGGGTGGTGGAGTCAGAGGCTTTCTCCACATTCAACGCACTGCAGCGTCTTGGTATCCCGAGCAAATTGTTGTATTTCCCCGATGAGAGCCACTGGGTGCAGAAACCACAAAACTCCAGGCTCTGGCACAAGACCGTTCTGGACTGGCTGGACAAGTGGACGAAAACGAGGCGAAGATAATTTTTTGGGGAGGACCTTGGCGGTGGTCTTGGCTCAGGCTGCTTTTCCTTCCTGTGCGCCAGGTCGCTTTTTCTCCTTGTCTTCTGCTGTCTGCTTGTCAGGGTGCTCCACAGGGCACTTGCACAGAGGACAGATCGTACCGGCTTTTTGAATGGTCTTGCAGTTTGGACAAAGCCTCATGACCACCATGATGCACCTCCTTCCAGAAGAGAGTTCATCTCTTGCTTTTCTTCCTGATATCTGAAGCAATGGACGTGCCAGCCGACAATAAGTTCTCCAACAAGGGCCGGGTCATGTGAAACCTTTTTGTTTTCCAGGGAGTTTTAGCAGCACACGGCCATGTTTTCGAGTTTTGTTATCAACAGTAAGCTGCGAAAACGTGTCGAAATTCTGACACGTATGTCATGGATGAACATCTGCCCCTGGTTTTTGAGCTTGGCGCTGGAACCTGGTCAGGTCAGCCATGTTCCGAGAGCTTCTCGTTCGCCTCTCGCAATCTTTGGGTGAGTATGTGGATGATCCCGTGCGCGATTTCGATTTTTTCAGACATCAGTTCGTAGAACTCTTCTCTTTCGATCTTGATACAGGTCACATCTGAGACTGCTGTAACGGTGGCGGATCTGGGTTCGTTGTCCAAAAGCGCCATTTCTCCAAAGCTTTCCTTTTCGCCAAGGCGCGTCAATTCCTGCGCCAATCGGTGAACCATGACCTGCCCGTCCACAATCAGGTACATGGAGTTACCCACATCTCCTTCCTGTATGATGAGTTCTCCCTTTTCAAAGGTCACTTCCTGCGCGATTCCCGCAACTTGAGCCAAGTCTTCGCCGGGAATCCTTGAAAACAGGTCCACGCTCTTGAGAAACAGGACCTTTTCAACTGTTGAGATCATCAGGTGCCTCCATCGATCCCTTGTTGCGCTTGCTTGTCATCCGGTTCATTGAAGAAGCCATCGATCCCCTGGGCTTGAATGGCAGCTACTGCTGCACCGAGCAGAGGAGCCTTTTCAGGATTTGGAGCACACACTATGGCTGCTTCGCTGTTTCTGGTCAGTGCCATCTGCCTGGCTGTTTTTATGAGCGATTTTTTGAAAAGGGACCATGACTGGGCGTAGCCACCACCGAGCACGACAGTCTTCGGGTTTAGAACGTCGAGCAGCACCGCTATGCCCTGACCGAGTACGCGACCTTGCTCCTCCCATATCTTCAGCGATGTCTCTTCGCCGGCCTGGGCCAGCTCGGCCAGTTCTTCAGGAAGACCAGGCAACTTGTAACCCGCCTCCTGGTATTCGGCAAGGAGCTTTCTCAATGCTCCCCCTCCGGCATGAGCCTCCCAGCATCCCGTCCTTCCACAACTGCACGGCCTGCCGTCCAGGAACAGAGGCATATGTCCAGCCATCAGGGCAGAAGCACCTGCACCCCTGAGGATTTTCCCATCAGTGATAAAGCCACAGGTAATGGCAGTACCGATGGAGATACCCAGGAGGTGGTCCTGTCCTCGGGTCGGGCCAAAATTGTAGAAGGTCAGGGTGGCGGCTTCTCCGTCTCCCTCAACAGTGACGGGTCTTCCGAAGGACTTTTCCATGGGAGTACGCACATCGAGGCCCTCCCATCCGGGAGCCGCAGAAGCTGTGATGATCCCGTCCTCCGGGTTCACATCGCCTGGGACGCAACAGCCTACTGCTGCCAGTTCATTGATATTGATGGCAGCTTCGGAGAGCACTCCCCTCGATGTATTCACCAGGGCATTTGCCACACCAGCGACTCCCTTCTCCAAAGGTGTGGCATGGGTGGCAAAATGCTCTATCTGTCCGTCGGTCCCCACCAGGCCGACCTTTACGTTGGTCACTCCAACATCGATGGCCATGACGAACTTTTTTTCGTTCTGTGTTGTCTGTGCCTCCGAAGCCATCAGAAGTCATATTCCTTGTTGTCTGGATCGAAATCCTTGGCTGTCAATCCCGGGTTGAGCTTGATGTCCTTGTAGGAATACATCTCATAGAGTTTGCCTGCCCAATCCCATGTGGTGGCCTTGACCGGCAGGTGGGTCAGCTTGTCTACCATCAGTTCCGCCCGCCCACCATAGTAACGGGGGATGAAAACCTTGTCACCTTCGTCTATGTCGTCTGCTTCATCCCAGCCTTTATCCTTGTTGGTGTAGAGAATCAGGTACATGTCCTGGCCTGTCCTCCTGGCAATGTCCCAAAGGGTCTCATCGTCCTTTGCTGTTACAAAATGTCCTCCCTTGGGGAAGCTTGCAGCAATTTTCCACACGGGGCGTCCGTTTACAGTTCCTCCGTCGCTGACTTCGAACTTGCAGTCGCCCCGTTTCAAGGCCTTCCTGAGATTGCGAGCCGATATCCTGATGGTGCTGGCCAAACCGAAGTCTGTTATAGGGTGGTGGTTTCCTTCCATGGCGGTACCACCTTTGGTGTCTAGGTTGACGGTGATATCAGGAAAGGTGCCCTTGTGAACCTTTACCTCGTTGTCATTTTTTCCCCTCACGAAGATGGCTTCCCTGCCGCTGTATACATTGAGGAACTTGATATAGACCTTGAAAGGCCGAGCAAACTTGAACTTCATCTTTTCGATCTTGCCCAGTTCATCCACGAAACGCTCCTGCTTGTCCATGAAGCCCGTGTAGTCCTTTACCTTGGCGATGGACTCCTCTGCCTGTTTCAGGAGCTCCTCCACGCTAGGGACAGTGGGTTTATCACTTTTGGTCGCAGGAGCTGACGTGGGTTTGTCGTCTGCTGCGATCTTCGGACTGAGGCCAAATGAGATTATTGCAAGAACAACATACATGCCATTTGAGAGCCTGTTCATGGTTCCTCCAGCGAAGACAATAGGATACAAATGAGTTTTGGCTTGCAGAGTAACATAGTGAATCCTGGGTCGTAAAGCCTTTAGCAAATGGTTTGACGCAGGCCGTGCCAACAAGATTCTCTGAGGAATTATTTTTCTAATCCGTGGCCAGGTTAGGGCACAAGCATGTGACGGCTTTTCGAACCGCCTCATCCGGGTCTTTTGCGAGAGGTTTCAGATTGACCGCAAGTTCCATTTCCGATGATATTTCCTTTATGCAAAAAGCAGCAGTTTCACGTACGATGCTGGATCTGTGCTTCATGATCATGCGTATGGATGGGCCGAAGGCCGGGTCCTTGAGTTTTCGGATGGTCTCGATTGTGGTGGCGACGATCCAGTCGTTTTCGTCCATCAGCAGCTCATGGAGCCATCCGATCGGGCTTCTGTGGAGAAGGGGAAAAAGCTGGTCTCCAATTTCGGATAATTTGTGTGGGTCGTCTTCCTCCACCAGTGGAACGAGACATTGTTTTGTCTCGTGATCCAGCATGTTCTCCAGCAGCTCTACCGCGTTGGATCGAATGGATGTGTTTTGCAGCAGGAGGTTTCTTTCGATTATTTCAAGATAACGCTCCGGGAACAGAAGGTGGAGCAAGGAGAAAATCCTTGCCATGGAGCTGTCTATGCGATCCTTTATGGCATCGTGGAGCAGGGGCGAATAAATGGAAGAGAGGTCATCCTTGGTGACCACGAGCTGATAGGTCCTTTTCAGTTCCCGGTGTAGCACCCTCCTGAGCATTTCACGGTCCAGTCTGAGGTCCGGGCTGCGTTTTGCCAGCTTCCCGATGGCGCTGATGACCACCTGTCTGAACTCCGTGTCGTCCGTTTCCAGGGAGTTCGAGAGTATATCCATGCTCAGCTGTACGTGTACGCGGGCCAGTACCTCAGGAATCACCAGTCGGATTTTGCGTTCTTCTCTCGGATTGTCCAGCACGGTGCGAAGGGTGACCAAAAGGCTGGGGCCGTAAGCTGCCAGGGCCTTGATGGCCGATTTTTTCGTCTTGGGGTCCGAGAGGCGATTTATCAGCGACAGCACGAGTTCTGGGCTGCGGAGGTATGACGCTGCATCCAGGGCCGCCAGACGAACCTGGACGTCAGGGTCTTCGAGCAGTGGCAGCAGACTGCGGTAGAAAGTCCTTACCCTGACCTGACCAATGGCCCATGCGCCGGCTTTACGCGAAGCCGGATCATCGGAAGTGAGCATGGATTGCAAGCTCTGTGCTGCGCTGATGATCCCCTCCAGTCCTCCATACCTGATGAGTCCAATGAGGGCTGCTGCGCGAACCTTGACAGAGTTTTGCTCCAGCAGCGGCTCGATAGCACCCATGGCCTTTTCCTTGAGAACTGAACAATACACCCTTATGGCCTCTGAGCGAACATCATCGGATTTGTCGTTCAGCATATCCAGAATCAGGTCGAGATTGGCAGAGGGATTTTCAGCACCCAGAAGTTTCAATGCGTGAAACCTGACTTCCGTACTCGGGTGCTGAAGCAGTTTTCTCAGTTCACGTGTCCAGTCATGACGGCGCACATATGGCACCATCTCCAGGGCGTGCAGAATGCTCCTTTCATCCTCGTCACCGAGGGTCTGCTCCAGTGCAGAGACCGTCTGTGAATCTGTCAGGGACAGGGGGGAATCGCCCAGGTTCAGCTTGCGCTCTCTCAAGGTACTCAGAAGCGACTGAAGGTAATCGTTCTTGAGCCCCAGCACGAGGAGCATGAGTCCGGCGAGAGCCAACAGCGACCCTCCCGCCAACCAGTCCACCCTGTGGCCCACCAGGACTCCACCCCATGCCAGCACGAGACCACATGCTCCTTGTGACAGAGGTTTAATCACGCCCGTGATGAATGCCTTGGCTCTACCCCGGATGTTCGAGGCCACTGGCAGATACAGCACCTGCGTTCCTGCGTCGTTGACACTGTATCGAAGTACCGTATCTGCGCCCTTGAGGATAGACACCGTCAGCAATCCTGGTACAATCAGCAGTAAGATGCTTCCTGCACTCAGGGCGATGGGCAGGAGCATGAGTGAGGCTATTATCCCGAATCGCTGCAGCATCTTTCCCGTGACCAGCAGCTGGATGATGAGACTTCCAATGGCTGCAAAGGAATAAAACCATCCGAAAAATTCCGAGAGTTCATCCTCGCGGTTCAAGAACGAATATCGAGCTATTACCTTGAACTGAAAATCCACGATGGTGACCACCACGAAAGTGATGACGGTGATCCACGCGATGGTCTTGAGGTGCTTTGATGAAAAGACCCTGGAGAGATCTTGTGACAGGTGGATGCCATGGGATGGCTTGACCCCGGTCATGGCAAGTGCCAACTCTCTGCGATGGATTTTTCCCTGCCTGATCACCATGATCAGGCAGCCCAACAGCAGCACTGCGCAGATCCAGAAGAGGTTGTCCGTTCCGATAACCTGCGTCAGCTCACCGACCGTAAATCCTGTAATTATAGTGGCCGTGATGCCTCCGGCACCGATGATGCCGAATATGCGTTTCGCCTGCCTGGTGGTAAAGATATCGTTTGCCAGTGTCCAGAACTGTATGGTCAGCAATCCTCCCATGATCTCCACGAACACGTATAGCACTGGCAGAAACCAGTCGCCTGCAAACATCAGGAGTATCCTGGAGGCTATCACCCCGGCCAGTAGCAATATGGTGACGAGCTGAATCAGCCTGTCTCGTCGCATGCCATCGGCAAAGTGCGAATATACGTAGCTGGCAGCAGCAACACCTATGGCCACCCAGACGTACATGTATGGGAGGTAAGAGATATCGTATCTGCTCAGAAAGAGGCTGTCGCGAGCGATACGTGCAAACATGAAAGCGCCCACAGCCATCATCAGGTAGGTATACATCTCAAGTGTCGGGCGTGCTTCTCCATGCTTCAGACCGAACCATTTGGAGAATGTGCCGGACATCCTTTCCACCCCTGCGTCATGCCAATTGTAACGATGTGCAAAGCCATCGGGCTACAGTGCGGACCTGCACGGATGGGTCCTTGAAGTGGGTTTTGGCGGTGTTTACGAATCTGTCCTTCGGAAGCAGACTGGCCAGGGCCATCAGGGCTGTTTCCCTCAACAGCGGATCGCCGGAAAGAGTCTTTTCCAGCACCTCATCTGCCAATTCGTATTCGAGGAAAGCACCGGCTTCATATATGGCACATGCTGAAATCCATGTGTTCTTGTCCCGGATCAATTCTGAAATACGTTGCGTGCGCGACTTGTGTTCCAGGCCTAAGACATCCTGGCCAACTTCGTCCAGCTCGGTTCCGAGATCAGGGTCCAGCGCCGGCATCAGGCTTCGTTTGTCATCTTTTTCGAGCATTGTGTCTAAGACCTCAAGCGCATTTGCCCTGGCTCTTGGAACCTGAGACGACAGATTCGCATACACCGCATCGATGGCCTTTACCGGGTACATGCAACTGAGGAGCTTGAACAGCCTGTCCACTGAACGTGCCTTGCGCTCGCGACAGGCATCGATCAATATTGAACCATGTCTGGCTGCGAGATCTTCTTCGATGAAACAGTTTTCATACAGGGTTACCAGTTCCGCATGATATGCGTTTTTTACAGTGGCCTGGTCCAATTTGAGGTGAGGCTTTCTCAGTCGTAACCTGTGGATCGCATTCAGCACGCGCGTTCTCAACATGCTCTCGGGCACGGTCAGTTGCTGTTGAAGTGCATCGATGGACGCCTGGTCGCCTATTCTGGAGAGAATGACGGGTATGGTCTCCCTGGTGGAAAGAGATTCTTCGGTATTATCCATGACCCTTGTGAGCAACTTTACAGCGGCTGGACCAAGGGATGATATGGCTTCCACCGCAGCGGTGCGGGTTTCAGGAGATTCAATCCTGTATATTAGTGCTGGAAGAAGTTCAGGACTCTTCATGCGACCAGCAGCCCATATGGCGGCAAGCTGGACATCTCTTGATTCATCTGTCATGAGTTCCAGCAGGGGATGATAGAAGTTCTTTACCTGTATTTCTCCCAGTATGCGCGCACCGCTGGCGCGCTCTGCAGGTTCGTCGCTACCCAGCATCTCTTTGAGTTTTTCCGCTGAACTCAGTACGCCGTCGAGACCTCCATACCTTATCAGACCCACCAGGGCTGCAGAGCGAACCGTTATGTCATCGTGTTTGAGAAACATGGAGATGGTTCGAACGGCCCGGTCTTTGCCAATGGCACAGTAAGCCGCTATGGCCGCTGCAAGAACTGTCGGGTTGGGATCTCTGAGGCAGGAATAGACCACCGGACCATGTTTCAGCGAGCCCATTTCGCCCAACAGTTTTACCGCTTTTGCCCGAATGGCTGCGTTAGGGTGGCGGGTGAGTTTGACCAGCGGTTCGCCCCAATCCATTCTTGATGTGGTGTAAGGAATCATCTCCAGGGCATGCAGGACATTTTGTATGTCGGAATCATCGAGTGCCTTTTTCAGCGCCTGGGCAGCGGCCTGGTCAGGAACGAGATTTGAGTCCATGTCGAAATCAAGTCTTCTTGACCTGAGGGTCGACAGCAGTGATGCCAGGTATTCGCGAACCACTAGGAAGGTCATGCCTATCCAGGCTATCAGCAGGATGACCAGGATGACTCCGAAGGCGCGCTGTGGCAAATAGGGGAGTATCCACGCCAGGCTTACACCCGCAAGCCCTATGGAGATGGGTCGAATTATCCCGTCGATGAAAGCCTTTGCTCTGCCTCGCAGGTAGGAGGGCACCGGCAAGTACAGCAACTGCATGGTCGCATCGTTTACCGTGTAGCGAAGGGTGGAGTCAGCCCCTTTCAACAGGCTTGCGCTCCACAGTGCCGGCAGGATGATCCAGCTTACCGCCCCTGTGAAAAGGGCTATGGGTAGCATGAGCAAAGAGACCAGAACGCCGAATCTTTCCAGTATCCTGCTTGTGGCAATGGCCTGTATGAAAATGTTCAAAACGCCGGTCAGCCCATAGAACAGGCCAAAAAAACCTGCTAGTTCGGTCTCCCTGTTGAGAAAAGCGTAACGGGCCATTATTTTGAACTGCCAGTCCACATAGGTCATGACAAAAACCAGAATCGAAACCAGTATGGCCACGAAAACCAGGTGACGTCTGGAGAAGACCCTCTTGAAGTCGGACACGCGGGCAATACGGCGGCGGACCTCTCTTCTGGCCACTGTTATGGTCGCCAGAAGTTCTTCCCTGCAAACGCTCGAAAGGCGAACCACCAGGTAGAACCCGAACAAGAGAAAGAGGCTGCAAAGGTACAGCAGATTTTCCGTGCCAATCCATTGCACTGAGCCACGAATTCCGAAACCCACAACCACGGATGAGACAACTCCACCTGCACCCACGAGCCCAAAGAGCCTCTTGGCCTCTCTCGTGTTGAAAACCTCGTTTGCAATGGTCCATGACTGAATGATGAGCATGCTGCCAACGAGTTCCACGATAACGTATAGCAAGGGGTAGAACCAGTCGCCTACCCAGTACAAGGCAAGCCTGGCCAAGAGAAATGTGCCTGCCAGGGTAAGGATGGTGAACTTGAACAGCTTGTCCCTTCTGAACCTGTCGGCAATCCTGGAGTAGAGATAGGATTGGATGGTTACACCCACCGCAACCCAGATGTAAAGGACAGGCAGAAAATCCACCGAATATCTGCTCAGGAACAAAGAGTCGCGTGCTATGCGCCCCGTGATGAAGGTGCCCACCGTGCACATCATGATTCCGAACATGATGGCAGTCTTTCGGCCTTCTCCGTGGTTGATCTTCAGGAGTCGCAAAGCCACTTGGCCAAGTTGTCTCAAGGCGCTGTTCATGCTTATCGCTGATCCCCTCGGTCCATTGGCAAATCATACCATCGTACACGGCCGGGTTCTAGGTGTATGTCGCATTTTCATGGGCAGGAATGCTTGAAGGTCAAAAACCTGTTCCCAGGGTGAGATAAAAATTATTGGTGCCGGAACTCATAAGCCCCCTTGCGTAACCAAGGCGAAGGCTGAAAGGAAGGTAATAGGCCAGTAACATGTCCAGGCGAAGCTCTGCGCCTATTCCCACCTTGAGAAAGTCCGTGGTCAGATTCTTTGCGGACGGATGGTCGCTCGCTCCCCCTGCATCTACGAACAGGGCACCATGGAGGTCTTTGAGGAAAAACGGAAGGGTCCACAGTCCCCTGTCCAAATGGGCCAGCGGGATTCGGTACTCCATGGATCCAAGCGCAAAGACATGGCCGGCAAAAGCACCTGGTTCGTATCCCCTCAAAAAGACACCTGAGTACCGGTATCCGAAATACGCATCCCGTATGGGATCCCTGATGGGTAGGCCCCCGATGGAAAAGATACTGCTTTTTCTTTCATCACCCAGTGCAATGGCGCCCTGTATTCCTATTGCCAGGACGTGATGCAAGCTGGGGACCACGGGAATGTATGCCCTCGTCCACATCCAGATTTCAGCCATGTGAAAACCCGACCCTATTGCAGGATGGCTGTAGCGGAGGCTCACGGATGCCGCCAGGCCCTTTTCCGTGCTGATGGAGTCCACGTATCCCCCCGGCAAGGACCGGTAA
>JALVPF010000130.1 GCA_027031935.1 Myxococcales bacterium
TGCCCCTTGCGTTGGGTTTTGCACCGACTATGGCCAGAGCAGGAGATGTAGCCTCCAGTTCCACGTCGCCCACCACCGCTGTGGCCGTTACGGTAACACTTGTGGCAATATTGCCTGATTTCAAGGTCGTATAGACCAGACCATCGTTGTCCGTTCTGCCCTGGAGAGGTTCCAGGGTTACGCCTGGTGCTGTGGAAAGACTAAAGTTTACAAGTACATTTGCAAATGCTTCCCCATCGGTGTCCTTGACAGCGAAGGACAGACGAGATGTCTCGTTGACTCCTGAACCACGCACTCCCAGCTTTTCGGGATCTGCCTTGATGAACTCCACAAAGCCCACTTGCCGGACGTTTATCTGTGTTTCAGCCGATGCATTGTAGTCCTGTATGTATATGGATGCCCGGATTGTTGCCAGACCTCCGGTAGTGCCACCAATGAAAGTGACGATGGCCTTTCCGTCTGCGTCCGTCGTGCCATCATAGACAGTTGGAGTCCCCGCATCCGCTTCTGCAAATTTTCCCAGGTCTGTTATAAACGATACTGTCTCTCCTGCTCCGGCCCGACTGCCGTCAGGCAGAAAGACTTCGGCCGTAAGAGTCGCGTAACTGTTTCCATCAGCTAGCACTTCGTTTTTGTCTTTAGACAGGGTCAAAAACGGCTTGTCTGCACCAACTGTGAATGGAACAGACTGTTGGTTTGATTTTTCTGATTTGTTGGGGTCATTGCAGATGAAAGTAGCGGTAACTTCGGCGATTTGAGTCTCCGTTAGCTCCTCGCTACGCAAGGAGACCGTAGCAACTCCACCCAAGGTGTTTGCCGTTGTATTGGTGTCGTTCACACCAGAAAAAGCACCCAGGGTAGTTGTGAAATTTACCTCTGTTCCGTCAGCAACGGGTGCGCCATCATATGCAGTCACCGTTGCGCTGATGGTAGTGGAAGCTGATCCGTCTGCCTTGATGGATGGAGGATCTGCCTCCAGGGAGATACCGCACCTGTCCTGTGGAGCGTCAGTAAACTCTACCTTGACCGGTATGGCTGACATGTATTGTCCGTCTATGGTGGCAGAAGCAGTGACGTTTGCGCTGCCAGGCACCACGCTGGTCAAATCCACCCTCGCGCCCAGGTTGGAGGTTGATACGGATATGGAGGTCTCTCCATTTGAAAAGGCCCCGACCTGTTCAGGATCATCATCAGGGTTTGCAGGCTCCTGGTTGGTCAGTCTGAGGTCAATCAATGTTCCGGATGGAAGAATTTCACAACTGCTGTTTTTTCCAATGACGGTGACAGCTATCTTGGAGCTGCCGTCAGCGATGACAGACTCGGGGCGAACCGAAAGCGTCAATCCAGGCAGTTCACCTTCTTTGCATCCCGATCCTGTTCCTCCGCCGCATCCAGTGAGGATCATTGAAAAGGTGCTCACTAGAATTGCAAACATGAACAATGCTTTTTTCATGGGACTCTTCTCCTCTCCTGGAGGAATCGTTCTTTAAGCCTGATTCCTCGGGGTGTTCGAGTCAGTGTTATTATTAGATATTCGTATGGATCGAGCAGTTATGTCAAGATACCGTCAGCCGCCCAGATTTTCCACCTAGCTTGTTGATCTCCGTTCATACGTGGGGGGCGCAATATCATTATCATTGCGCCCTAAAAGGACACGGGGCATCCCTACATTGTCCATCGACATGGACAGTCCACCACTGCGGATGATTCACAAGCGATCGTTGGGCTTGAAGCTTGCTCGCCACACCTTGCATGTGGTATTTGAGCAATTCGGAAGCTTCGTCAATGGAATGTTGGCAATGGGAGGCGAAATGTTCGAGGCACTGAATTCCGCACTGCTTGCACAGACAGGCGACACCTTCATGATAAGACTCGTAAAATGGCTGAGTCCCCTGTTCGAGCCGGTGGTCATAGTGATCCTTCTGATATTGCTGGCCATGAGCGCTGCCTGTTGGGGAATCATCTATTACAAGTGGAGATTTCTGAAACGTGCTCAGCATCAGAGTCTTGAATTCCTGGAGGTATTTTGGGGCTCGAAACGTCTCGATGCTATTTACCAGTCCAGCGAGAAGCTTAAATACAGCCCCATAAGTCAGGTCTTCAGAGCTGGATACGTGGAACTGTCCAAGTTGAAAAAAACCCAGGCCGAGGGGGCAGCAGAGCGCATGTCCGATGCCATGGGTGGCATTGAAAACATCCAGCGTTCCCTGAGGCGAGCGTCACTGAGTGAGCTGACCACCATGGAGAGCCTGGTTCCTTTTCTTGCTACCACCGGTTCCGCCGCTCCTTTTATTGGATTGTTCGGTACCGTGGTGGGCATAATGAAGGCCTTCGTGGAAATACGTCCTGGAACCGCCACATTGGAAGCGGTGGGACCTGGCATTTCCCACGCGCTGATCGCCACGGCCGTTGGTCTGTTTGCAGCCATTCCTGCAGTGATGGCGTACAACTACTTCGTAAGGAGAATAAAGGTTCTGTATAACGAGATGGACACATTCAGCTCAGACCTTTTGAACATCGTAAAGCGTCACTTTCTCAAGTAGGAACGGAGACGGTTGATATGAGCATGAGCATGGGAGACAGTGGCGATCAGACCATGAGCGAGATCAACGTCACTCCCTTGGTGGATGTGATGCTGGTGCTGCTGATCATCTTCATGGTGACAGCGCCGCTGATGCAGCAGGGAGTCGAGGTGCAACTGCCGCAGACCACGGCACAACCCATAGAACGAAGCCAGGAAGATAACCTGATTTTGAGTATTACCAAGGACAAGAAGATTTTCCTTGGAAAGACCGAGGTTACGCCGGACGAACTCGAGGAAAAGCTTCGCTTCAATGAAAAGCTCAAGAAAGACAAGGAACTGTTCCTTCAGGCGGATCGCTCCATCCCATATGGTTTCGTGGTCGATGTCATGGCCACCCTGAGAAGAGCGGGGGTTGAGCAATTGGGAATGTTGACCGAGCCGGTCCCGCCTGACGAGCGATAGATTGTGGCAAGAAGGAATAGCAAGAAGGAATAGATCGTCGAGCCGGATGGTTCGTCATTAAGGTGGCCATGGATATAAAGGAACAATATGCATATCTAAAACCCCAACCTTTTGTGTGGCTTGCTGTGCTGGGTTCTGGTGTGGTTCACCTGGCTTTTATCGGGATTATCGTCATAGGTGGCATCATGGATGAATCCCATGTTCCCCTGTCTCAGAAGGCCATTGTCACCAGGCTGGTCAGAAAAGGGAAAAAGCTTCCTGAAAACTGGTTGCCCCATAAACCTGCCAAACCGGTAGCAGCGAAAAAACCGCCTAAATCCATCGCCCCTAAAAACAATGCAAAAAAGACACCTGCGACGAAACCTGCGCCAAAAGCAAGGACTGTAAAAAAGGTGGATTACACCGCCCAGATGGACAACATCCTCTCCAACCTGGAAAAGGAGGAGAAAAAGACCAGGTATGAGCAGGAAGGCAGCGAGGATGGAGTTGCCGAGGGAGATGCCCTTGTAAAGCAGAAGGGAGACGAATATCTCACCAAGGTCTATCGTGCCGTAAAATCCAAGTATTCGGTACCTGAATTGATACCGGCCAGAGAACGCTTGTTGCTCCAGGCCGATGTGGTACTTTTCCTGGATCGTTCTGGCAACATAAAGAGTCTCAAGCTGGTCAGGGCTTCTGGAAATCAGCTTTACGACAACGCGGTGGTGGGTGCCATTAAAAAGGCCGCTCCCTTTCCATCGCCTCCGGACGAGTTGGTGGAGGTTTATTCCAAGGAAGGAATAGAGATACCCTTTCGCGCGTCAAAGATGTAGTTCGTGCCCATCCCAAAACTCAGGATGGGACTGCAGGTTGACTCTCTGTTTATTCCTGTTACTCTCGCAACAGTTTGTTCGATAAACAGATCAGATGGAGCAAAGGAAAAAGATCATGAGAAGACTCGCTTCACTTTTTATCTTGTTGTCCGTGTGCTGGGCATCGGTGTCGTGGGCGCAGGTCAAGTTGCCCCCCATCGATGATCCTAACTTCAGGCCCTACCCCATGGCATTACCGGAGTTCAAGGACTTGGGAACAGGAGCATCGGTCCTGGCCAAGCAGGGGCTGGAGACCTTGAGGTCGGATTTGGCCATAACAGGGTCGTTCAAATTGTTGGATCCAAGGTCTTATCTTGCGGATCCGGCCAAGGAGGGCATAAGCTCCGCGACCATAAACTTTGCAGACTGGTTGAACGTTGGTGCCGAGGGACTTATCAAGATCGGAATCTTGAAGCAGGGCGATGATGTTGTTCTTGACTGCCACCTGTTTGACGTGGCCACTGGTCGGCAGTTGTTGGCAAAGCGTCTTGAAGGCACACAGGCCAAGCTGAGGCACCTCGTCCATGTCTGGGCAGATGCGGTTGTAGAGCACTTTACGGGACTTCCGTCGGTGTTTTTTACCCGCATAGTTGCCACCAAGAAGGTGGGAAGGAACAAGCAGATTTGTGTCATGGATTTCGATGGACACAACGAACGGTGCGTGGTTCAGAACGGCTCACTAAACCTTCTTCCCGCCTGGAGCGCTGATGGCAAGGGCATTTTCTATTCTTCGTATATCAAGGGTGGCCCTTATCTTTATTTCTTGAATCTTGTAACCGGCAAGACAAGAGTAGTCAGCAGAGCCAGGGGGCTGAACATAGGCGCCGCTGCATCTCCTGATGGCAAATGGATTGCCCTGACCCGCAGTCAGGATGACAACTCCGAGATCTACAGGATCAGACCCAATGGTTCCGGAGCCAAGAGGTTGACCAGGAATTTTTCCATTGACTCTTCTCCGACCTTTTCGCCGGACTCAAAGCGTATCGCTTTTGTCTCCGAGCGTTCAGGTACCCCACAGATATACGTGATGGATCTGGACGGAAGTAGGGTCAAGAGGCTTACCTTCAGGGGTAATTACAACCAGACCCCGGACTGGTCGCCTCGTGGCGACTGGATCTTGTTCAATGCCAGGGACGAACGCCTGGTGTACGATATATTCAAGATCAATCCTGATACGGGAGAGATTCGCAGGCTTACCCAGGATCAGGGAAACAACGAGCACCCAAGCTTTAGCCCGGATGGAAATCTGGTCGTGTTTTCATCCACCAGAACCGGTGAGTCCAAGCTCTACGTGATGAGCGCAGACGGAACAAATCAAAGGCAGATATCCAGGGGCAAGGGAGAATACTCCACTCCCGAATGGGGTCCATGGATCGAGAAAAAGTCCAAGTGACGGGGGATGAAGACCATGCGATTATTTAAAAATGTCTTTGTACTTGTTGCACTCTTGTCTCTTTGGGGATGCCCCAGGCAGCTTCCCCAACCAGAGATAGATGCAGCCAAGAAGGCTTTCTCAGATCTGGACAAGATTAAGGACTGCGCCCCTGAGACTTACATGGCAGCCAAGGCTACTATGGACAGGGCCCAGGCCTTGCTCAAGGAAGAACGATACGATGAGGCCAAGACCGCGCTACTGGCTGCGAAAAAGCTGGCGGAAAAAGCCAGAAAGGAGTGCGACGAGAAACGGAAGCGTGACGAAGAAGAAGCGAAAAGGCGCAAGGAGTTAGAGGCGCAGAATGCATCAAGGCAGCAAGGGATTCAACCTGAGGAGCAAAAGGGCCCGACCGAAATGGTGACTGTGTATTTTGGCTTCAACACATCTGATCTCACCGACGAGATGAGGCAGGCTTTGTCCAATAACGCAGAATACATGAGGCTACATCCTGACATCAGGGTTCAGATAGAGGGTCATTGTGACGAGCGGGGAAGCACCGAGTACAATTTGTCCCTGGGAGAAAGACGGGCTCTGTCCGTGAAGCAGTACCTGAGCAAGATCGGTGTGGACCCGGACCGGATGGAGATAATTTCCTATGGCGAGGAGCGCCCGGCTGATGAAGGTTCATCTGAAGAGGCCTATGCACACAACCGCCGCGCCGAGTTTCGCATATTGAAGTAGGCCCCTTATTTCATTATCACCAGCGCATCCACCGCAAGCGGTTGAGATCCATCGAGGACTATGGGGTTTAGGTCTATCTCTTGTACTTGATCGTTTTCCAGTCCAAGAGTTCCAACGGCCATCAACAGCCTTGCAAGCGCCTGTCGATCGGCTCCAGGCTCGCCTCTTAGCTCACATAGAATGCTCGATGCCTTTATTTCGTCGAGCATTTCCAACGCATCTCTTTCTTCCAGGGGCGCGACTCTGAAGACCACATCTTCCATGGCCTCTGAAAAAATGCCCCCAAGGCCAAACAGGACGCATGGACCAAAGTGTTCATCACGTTTCATTCCTGCGATGAATTCTCGAGACGATTTTATGTAAGGCTGTACCAGCACGCCTTCCAGATTCTCGTCAGCCACGGAATCTATAATCTGTAGAAAGGCTTCCTCCACGCCTGCCTCGTCAACAAGCCCCAGCTTTACAAGGGACATCTCTGTCTTGTGCAGCAACTTGTCTCCTGTCGCCTTCAGGACAAGCGGGTAGCCGATCTCTCGTGCAGCCTTCTTCGCCTCGGTCAGCGAAGAAGTCAAAACGGACTGCACCAGTGGGATTCCGAATGGTTCGAGAACTTGCCTGGATTTATGTTCGGAAAGGGCTTTTGGTGTTGAGTTCATGGTGTTCTCCAGTTCAGTTCAGTTCGATCACGATCTTGCCGAAATGGGATCCCTTTTGCATGTGCTCGAAGGCCTCACGGACCTGATCGAAGGAAAACACCTTGTCCACCACGGGGATGGTCTTGTGCAGGGTCAGAAGGGCGTTGAGTTTGGAAAACATCTCCTTGCTGCCCACGAATACTCCCTGTATTCGAGCTTGTTTCATGAGGACAGAGGTGACAGCAAGATCGGTTTTTATACCGTCGAGCACACCGATGAGAGCAACACAGCCTCCAAACTTTACGGAGCTTACGGACTTGGCTAGAGTTCCTGCGCCACCCACCTCCACCACCACGTCCACACCCTGACCATTGCTCAGCTCCCTTATCTTCTTTTCCCAATCAGGGTGGGTTTTATAGTTTATGGTTTCGTCCGCTCCGAGCTCTTTTGCTCTGCGCAGTTTTTCGTCACTGGACGAAGTGATTATACATTTGGCACCTGATGCCTTGGCCTGTTGAAGTGCCAGGATGGATACGCCCCCCGTACCCAGCAGCAATACCGTCTGCCCGGCCCTCAGGCCCCCTGTTTCGAAAAGGGCGTTGTAAGCTGTCACTCCTGCACAAGGAAGGCATGCTGCCTGAATGTCTGTAAGGTACTGGGGGACCTTGATCAGGCCTTGTTCGGAAAGCACGACGTATTCAGCCAGCATTCCGTCCAAAGGACCACCGAGAGTGGACGTTCGGGCCTCTGGGGTGAAGGGCCCGCTGAGCCATTTTTGAGCAAAGATCCCTGCAACGCGGTCTCCCTCCTTCAGCTCATGCACCCCCTCGCCGAGCTGTTCCACGATGCCAACTCCATCGGACATGGGAACCAGGGGCAGGGGCTGTCTGGGATTGTATTGACCCAGGATTGTAAGAAGATCCCTGTAGTTCAGAGAAGAGGCCTTGATTGCCACCAGGACTTCGCCCCTGCCAGGGACAGGTTTCGGGCGCTGCACCATTTTCAGTCCGTCCAGACCGAATTCTTGAATTTCATATGCTCGCATGTAATCCTCCTTTGTCTGACAAGTGAAGATCGTAGTATTGCCTACCACCAATCCTGCTTTGTGCATAGGCTTTTGGAGAAAGAGTTTAATCTGCTAAGATCAAGTATCGTCGGTTTAGGGAGAAAGGATGAAGTTCAGGTGCCAGGTATAGGAGTAATCAACAATCCTCATTCTCGAAAAAATCGCAAGAATCCCGAATGGATGCACTCTCTGGGATATATAGTGGGTACTACCGGAACCTCTGTGGCTACAGAGCAAATCAATGACGTGGATGAAATGGCCAGATTGTTTTGTGAGCAGGACGTGGACATCCTGGCCATCAACGGCGGCGATGGTTCCAACTCCGTTGCCTTGAGTTCCATAATCAAGGCATACGATGGCAAGACGCTTCCAAAGATCGCCCTGTTGCGTGGCGGCACAATGAACATCGCTGCCAACTCGTGCGGCATAAAGGGTACTCCAGGCGGCCTGATGATCAACCTGGTAAACAAGTACAGGGAGGGCTTGCCCTTTGAGACCACCTGGCGTGACACCCTGAAGATAGAAGATCGATATGGATTCGTGTTTGGGAATGGTTTCATCCATGACTTTCTGGAGGAACTATACAAGAAGGGAAAAAGTGCATGGGGCGCGGCCAAGCTGCTCAGCAGAGGAGTGGCTTCATCCGTGGTGGGGGGCAAGTTTTCAAAGGCCATGTTCAAGGGGGTAAGCGCAAGAATAACCGTGGATGGCAAAGTCCTTCCTTACGAGAATCTTGCGGCCATGGCTGCTTCCACCGTTGCCCAGATAGGGTTGAATTTCAAGGCCTTCCACAGGTGGAATGAAAAACCATACACCTTTCACCTTATTGCGGTGCTGTGTTCGCCATTTACTTTGGCTTCGTCTTTTCCAAAAATATATTTTGGAAAGAAGATTTCAGATGAAAAGATGCTGGACATGGTGGCTTCTGAACTGATTCTGGAGACAGAGGGAACCATGGGATACACTCTTGATGGAGAAAATTTCAAGGCTGAAAATCGCCTCGTGGTGACCACCGGTCCGAGATTGGAAATCATTGTGAAGTAAAAGCAATGGGGAGATATTTCAGTTGAAGATTATCAACCAGACAAGGGGAGTGGTGCTGGCAGAAAATGTCAGGGTAACCAAGACGGCAAAAGAACGCATGCGGGGGCTTCTGGGACGTGATGGCTTGGATCCCGGGGAGGCTCTTTATATCAGTCCTTGTACATCCATTCACAGCTTTTTCATGAGGTTCGTCTTTGATGCCGCGTTCGTTGCAAGGGACGGGTCCGTTTTGCACGTAATCTCCCGCATGAAAAAATGGCGAATATCAAAAATTGTTCCGAGGGCAGCAGGAGTACTGGAGCTTGCCGAGGGGGTTTTGGAAAACACCGGAACGATCAAGGGTGACATACTGGTATTCGATCATGGGATAAAAACAGAAAGTTCTGTTGCTTAGCAATACCGTGAATGTCAAACAGGTTCGATGGTCTTGAACCCTGTGTACGGAACCAGGGCCTCGGGGATTCGCACCGAGCCATCCGCTTGTTGGCCACATTCGAGTATCGCCGCGAGGGTGCGACCGATGGCAAGACCTGAACCGTTGAGGGTGTGTACCAGCTCCGGTTTTTTCCCCTTCTCTCTTCTGAATCTTATCTTGGCCCTGCGCGCCTGGAAGTCTTCGAAGTTGGAACAGGACGATATCTCGCGGTAAACACCCTGGGCCGGCATCCAGACTTCAAGGTCATAGGTCTTGGCAGCAGAGAATCCCAGGTCTCCTCCACAAAGAGTTACAACCCGATAGGGCAGCTCCAGAAGAGCAAGCACCCGCTCTGCGTTGGCGGTAAGGGCCTCTAGTTCATCATAGCTGTCTTCCGGCTTCGAGAATTTTACGAGTTCCACCTTGTCAAATTGGTGTTGGCGGATAAGGCCCCTGGTGTCCTTGCCCGCCGCACCTGCCTCCTTGCGAAAACAAGGTGTATAGGCACAGTATTTTATAGGCAGCTGCTGTGCGTCTATAATCTCGTCCCGGTGAAGGTTGGTGACAGGCACTTCCGCGGTGGGGATGAGAAAAAGTTCAGGCTCTGCTGTCTTGAATGCGTCCGTTTCGAATTTTGGAAGCTGCCCGGTGCCCATCATGGTCTCTCTCAGCACAAGGAACGGAGGCCAGACTTCAGTGTATCCGTGTTCCTGCGAGTGTAGATCCATCATGAAGTTTATAAGAGCGCGCTCGAGCCTTGCCCCTTTTCCTTTCATGACCGTAAACCTGGACCCTGAGAGTTTGGCTCCTCTGGAAAAATCCAGGATGTCGAGCCTTTCCCCAAGATCCCAGTGTGCCAGGGGTTCAAACTCGAATTTTACGGGATCACCTACTGTTCGCTGTACCGGATTGTCCTCTTCCCCTTTGCCGGGAGGGACCGATTCGTGTGGCAGGTTTGGGATATGCAGGAGCCTGTGCTCGAGTTCCGCTTCAATTTTCTTCAGCTCACCGTCCATCTCTTTCTGTTCCATGGAGACCTGCTTCAGCTTTTCTCTTTGCTTGGCTGCTGCTTCGGGATCGCTGCGCACGAGTTCTTTCATTTGGGTGCTTGCTTCTTTCTGCTTGTGCCTCGTTGTTTCTACCTTGTGTATGAGTTCCCTCCTGGATTTTGCAAGCTCAAAAACCTCGTCCAGGCCGGGCACCTGACCTCGCAACGAGAGTCTCTTTTTGATCTCATCCATGTTGTCGGTAAGCATTCGAGGATCGAGCATCAGTGAGTCCTCCGGTCTCTTGAAAATAGATTGGAAAATCTATTTGTCCTGTTTTAGGTAGTATATTTCGTCCTTGATGTCGTCGGCGTCTTCCGCGTCAGGCTTGAGCTTAAGGTATTTCTTGAATGATTTGATGGCCTTGGAGAACTTGTTCAGCGCCTTGTATGCATGTCCCAGATAGAAATGGGGCATGGCATCGGTGCTGTCTACGGCCGTGGCCTTGAGGTAATAATGAATCGCCTGTTTTTTCCTGTCCAGCTCATCCAGGGCCCTGGCCAGTTTATAGGCGACCTTTGGGAATTTGGGGTTTCTTTTATATGCCTTTTGAAAAACCTTGAGTGCCTGCTGGTATTGATTTTGGGCAACATAGGCATCGCCCATGGACAACAGGGCGTCCACCCTGTCCGGATTGTTCCTTACCACCTTCTTGTAGTATTCGATGGCCTGAGAATACTGAAATGTGGACGACAGTGCATCGGCAAGGTGAATCAGCGCTTCTGTGAAATTTGGTTCCAGCTTTATGGCCTCACGGTACTCATCCACCGCATCCCTGACCATGTCTATGGCCTGGTAGGATAGACCCATGTGATAATGGATATCGGCCCTGTCCTTTTGGATCTCGCCGGCCTTCTTGAACATGTCTAGAGCCTTGTCGTTATCTTTCTTCTCCTGGTAGATGAGGCCCAGCTGGTAGAGCGCCTCTGCGTTTGTGTTGTTCAGGCCTGTGGCAGACTGAAAATATCTGATGGCTGAATCTGTATCCTTCGAAGCTTTTGCTGCCAGGCCTGCCCTGACGTATAGACGATCATCCTTGGGGTTTTCCTGAATTGCCGACTCGAAGATTTCCAGAGACTTGGAGTGCTCCCCCTTCAGGTACAGGTTGTAACCCATTTCCAATGGCAAGTCGGGATACTTGGGAGAGATTTTACCCGTCAGTTCATATTCCTTGCTTGCCTCATCATATTTTTTCTCATCCCTGAGGGTGTTTCCCAGGTTGAAGTGGGCTGAGGCCAGTTCGGGGTCGAGCTTGATGGCTTCCCTGAACTCCTTTTCGGCCAGGCGGAGATTGTCTTGTGCGTAGTAGACCTCTCCAAAGCCCGTGTGAACAAGTGCAGATTTGCCATCAACTTTGTTGGCTTTGGAAAGCTGATCAAGGGCGGCCGGGATATTTTTTTGCTTCAGGAAAAGGCGAGCCAGGGCAACCCTTGCCAAGAGAAAGCCTTTCGCTTTTTGTATGGCTGCCTTGTAGTCCTTGGCAGCTTCGTCGTATTGGTCCAGATCTTCGGAAACTCTTCCCATGAAATACAAGGGCCTGGGATCATCGGCAGCCTGGGTTTTGAGCCTGTCCAGCAACATTTTGGATTTGACAATGTCTCCGTTTTTCCACATGGCCCTGGCTTTTCCGATGAGGGTCTCTATGTTTTTCGGGTCAATCTTGAGCGCCTTTTCAAATATACCCTGTGCCTTGGCATATTCGCCTATGTCCAGATAATAGTTGCCCAGGGTAGCTAAGAAATCCGGATTGTTTGGTGCTATCTTGACCGCCGCCTGAAGATCCTGGATGACCTTTTCAGATTCGCGTTTTTTCATGCTTATCTGAGCGCGTAGTATCCTGGCCTTTGCCAACTCGGAAGGAGCAAGGGTAGACTTGTATTTTCCAAGCGCAATCTTGAGCGTCTTTGCTCCTGCTTCCATGTCGCGCTTGACCTCGATTTGAATACGGGCAAGTTCCACCGCAGAGTTGATGTGCTTGGGATTTTTTTCCAGCGCCTTTTGGTAGAACAAAATTGCGTTGTCGAAATCTCCCTGCAGAGACTCTATGTCACCCAGGGCATGATAGGCCTTTGCAAAATCAGCGTCCATGACAATGGTTCTGTCCAGATATTCCGCTGCCTTTTTCCAGTCCTTGCTGTAGGCAGCAGCCCAGCCGGCAAGATACAGGGCTTCTTTGTCCTTTGTCTTTGGCCCGATAAGGGGTGCCAGAGTGGAAAGAGCGGCTTTGGGATTGGTCAGGATCAACAAGGCTGCTTCTACCTTTTTTCTCTCAGGACTATCAGGTGCCTCATCTTTCAGCCTCTCGACGATATTTCTGCCTTTTTTTACATAGGCCGGGTTTGCACCGTAGTTGCGCAGCATTGCCGCATAGGTCAGACCGAGAAGGTAAAGATCCTGCTTAGTCTCATCCCCGCGCTTGAGCTTGTTTTCCAGCTCTCTCGCGACAGCAATATAACCGGTGAATGTATCCTGAAAAAAGTTTGTCAAACTTTTGTCTGCAACTGCAGCCGTAGGGGAGGAAGACGAATCGGTTGTTTCGCCTGAGGTGTGTTTGCCAGCAGAACCGGAAAAGATCTTGTAACCGAAAAACCCAAACTTTGTAAAACCAAGCGCAAGACCTGTGACAAGGATGAGACCGACGACGCTGATAAGGATGAAAGTGGCAGCTCCCGGACCGGATCTGCCGGATGTTTGCGAAGGGGGATCTGCAAACTGTACTCCGGTGGGTGCGACTTCCACATCCAGGGGTTCATCGTCATCTACTGCCTCAACCGTGCCAGCGCCTATAGCCGGGGCTTCCATCAGCTCCCGGATTACCTGCGCAAACTCTGCGAATCCGCCAAGAGGCTTGAAGGTCCTTCCATCTGTGGATGCCTCCTCGTTGCCCATGAGCTGGTGCTCGAGCAGCATCTTTTTGACTGTATCGAGATCGAAGGGCCCAAACACTTTTCCGCTTTTTCTTCTTATGCGATAGCTCACCTTTTGTGACTGAGAATCGGCCTGGTCTTCTCCCCCGATTTCATGGTCTATGAAGTCGAAAATCTGCCCTTCTGCACCGGGTGTTGGGGCCGGAGGAACCGAGCCTGGAGGTGTGCTGCCAAGTCCTGGCAGATCCGGAGAGTCTCCAAGGGGCGGGAGTGATGGTGCGCCAGCAGGAGGCAGAGACGAGCCGCCAACAGGCGCAGGAGGAGGCAGAGACGAGCCGCCAACAGGCGCAGGAGGAGGAGGCAGAGACGAGCCGCCAACAGGCGCAGGAGGGGGCAGAGATGAGCCGTCAACAGGCGCATGAGGGGGCAGAGATGAGACGCCAACAGGGTCCTGGGGAGGGAGATTGGGCATTGCCTCCGATTCGGGCAGGTCCAGCTCCAGGGAGTCATCGTCTTGGCTCGAATCCAACTCGAAAAAGTCACCTGCAGTGTCAGGAGAAGAGCCAGAGGGTGTGACTATAAAAGTGGACATGCACCTGGGGCATTTTATCTGGAGTCCTTCGGCAGGTACGCGAGATTCGTCTATTTCATATTCTGATCTGCACTTTTCACACTTTACCCTCATGTGAACATCTCCTGTGGCAAATTATTTTCCCCGATTCCGGAATGATGCAGCTCGAATCGAAGTTTGAGTTTCAGGTATCTTTGCAATGGTGTCATCAGGTCCTTGGTCTTGGAATCAGGGAGCTGAGTTGCCAATCTTTTTTCAATTACTCTTATTGCCAGTCGCCTAGCCTCCTCGGTCCTAAGTCCGGCGAGACGTGCAAGTTCATGGATTTGAAGTGGATCCATCTGCTTTTTTCTGATGCAGTATTCATCGAAATCCCATAGTCCGTCCAGATCCTTCAGTGTCCACTTTCCCGGTTCTGCAGGGCTGAAAATATCGCAGTTGCTCAGGTGACGCATCAGCGCAGCGGCGGTGGACAGGTGTATGCCGGCTAAAGAGGCTATTTCTTCTTCATCGACAGACTCTGAATCTTTACGGGTGTTTGCCCATTGTATCAAAGCCTGGGCCAGCCTGGCAGGATCGTCTTTTGTCATCGTCCTGACTAGTCTTTGGTTCATGGATCTGAGGCGCTGGCTGAGTCTATTCATGATTTTCCATGCCAAGGGCGGGTTGTCGTTTATCAGTCTGGTGAAAGTATCTGAATCGATGGCCACAAGGGTGCAGCTTGTTGCGGCCACTGCAGAGACATCTCTTGTCAGGGCCTTGTCTCCTGGTTCCCCTATGAAATCGCCCGGACCCAGGGTTGACAGGCGGATGTTTTCGTTTTGTTCCTGCTTGAACAAAACGACATTTCCCTCGTTGATTATGAACCACTCCTTACATGGGTCGCCTTCTGAAAAAATAACCTGATCCTTTTCGAAACTTCTTCCATGTTTTCGAATGACGGTTTTGGAAAAAATATCCACAGACCAACCCTTTGTCTATACTTTGATCTGTGATTCAAACACAGGTAGGCAAGTAGGTCAACTGCTTGAGATACCCCCAGATTTCCCACCTCGCTTTCAATCTCTGTACTATGCTAGCAGAATCTTTTTCGGAAAGGTAGGCCTCGAAGTGGTGGATCCAAGACTGCGGACGATTCCTTGCATCTTCGTCACCTCACAAGCGATCTGGAAAATCTGATTCCAGGGGCTGTGATACCTTTGGGGTAAAGATGAAAAAATACTTGCACAACAATGGGGTTGTGAACTATTGTTGCATATTTGACGGCGGTTTTTGATATCTTTTTATTATGCCTAGTTGTCATATGATGTGGATACAAAAGCTTGAGACAGGCCTTGATGCCGCTTGGTGTTATATTTGAGTGCCGAACAAGCAGAGAGCGAGATAATGGGCAAGGAAGAGAAGGAAGGATTCAAGGCGGACATCCCATCTGATGCCTTGGCCGATGCGCTAAAGAGCGTTGAAAAATATTCAGACAAGATTGCTTCGGAGCAAACCGGGGATTATTCTTCTGCCACGACTGTGGAAGAAAAGCAGGAAGAACCTGTTGTGAGGGTGGAGATCGAGCCAGAAGTTGATGAGTCCTTAGACAGCGATGAGTTTGCATCCTTGAAGACAGAGCTCGAAAAAGCCCGTGAAGAAGCCGCTGACCTTAAGAACAAGATGTATCGCATCGCTGCTGATGCCGACAACATAAGAAAAAGAGCACTGAAGGAACGGGAAGAGGGGCTCAGGTTTGGCCAGGAGGGCTTGCTCAGGGATCTTCTTCCAGTGGTGGACAACCTGGAGAGAACCTTGGATCATGTGCCCGAGCAGACGGATGATCCGGCCTTTGTCTCATTGCGACAAGGTGTAGAGATGGTCTTGAAGCACTTCATCTCCATCCTGGAGGGCCATGGTGTAAAGGCTTTCGATTCAAAGGGAGAGATGTTCGATCCCAAGTTGCATGAAGCACTCAGCCGCAAGGAAAGCTCTGAAGCTCAACCGGGAACCATCTTGAAAGAGTTGCACAAGGGATTTATGTTGCACGACAGGCTGTTGAGGCCGGCCCTGGTGGAGGTCGCCTGTCTTCCTGAAAAGGATTCGGAGCAGTCGGATGATGCATGTGATGAAGTCTCTGAAGCTGAAGAGACAACAGGTGAAGAGACAGAACAGAGTTTAGATGAAGAGACCGAATCAAGTTACGATGAACAGGATGGATGATTTGATGGCACATGGTAACTGATCGGGGAGGACTGACAGCATGGGAAAGATCATAGGTATTGACCTCGGTACGACAAACTCCTGCGTAGCTTTGATGGAGAGGGAAGAACCTCTTGTGCTGCCAAACTCGGAAGGCTCGCGTACGACACCATCCATCGTGGGTTTTACCGAGAGTGGCGAGCGTCTCGTGGGTCAGATCGCCAAGAGGCAGGCAATTACCAATCCGGAGAACACGATTTTTGCGGTCAAGCGCTTGATCGGAAGAAAATTTGACGATGCTGATGTCAAGCAGGCAGTTCCCATACTTCCTTATAAAATCGTCGCTGCAAAGAACGGTGATGCGTGGGTCCAGGTGCGGGGCAAGGATCACAGCCCGGCAGAGATTTCAGCCATGATCCTGACCAAGATGAAGCAGACGGCAGAGGATTACCTCGGTGAGGAGATCGTTGATGCCATAATAACCTGTCCTGCCTATTTCGACGATAGCCAGCGTCAGGCCACCAAGGATGCCGGAAAGATTGCTGGTCTCAATGTCTTGAGAATCATCAACGAGCCTACTGCCGCCGCCCTGGCATACGGACTGGACAAGCGTGACCAGACCCAGAAGGTTGCTGTGTTCGACCTTGGAGGTGGAACCTTTGATATTTCCATTCTGGAACTGAGCGAGGGAGTTTTCAGGGTTCTTTCCACCAATGGAGACACATTCCTGGGTGGTGAGGATTTCGACCTGCGTATAGTGGATCATCTCTGCAACGAGTTTCTCAAGGACACCACCATTGACCTGCGCTCAGATCGCATGGCCATGCAGCGCCTTAAAGAGGCAGCGGAAAAAGCCAAGCAGGAGCTGAGTTCGAGCATGGAGACGGAGATCACCCTTCCTTTCATCACGGCAGATGATTCCGGCCCTAAACACCTGAATGTTTCCTTGAGCAGGGGGCAACTGGAATCCCTGGTTCCGGATCTTTTCGAGCGCCTGGATGAGCCATGCCGCAAGGCATTGTCTGACGCCAGCTTGACTTCGGACGATATAGACGAGGTTATCCTGGTGGGGGGCATGACCAGGATGCCAAAGGTGCAGGACAAGGCCAAGGAGATCTTTGGCAAGGAAGGAAACAAGGAGGTCAATCCCGACGAAGTTGTGGCCATAGGCGCAGCAATTCAGGCAGGTGTCCTTAAGGGTGACGTTGATGATGTCCTCTTGCTGGATGTTACGCCTCTGAGCCTGGGCGTCGAGACAGCAGGTGGAGTGTTTACGAAACTCATCGAGAGAAATACGACCATTCCCACGAGAAAAAGCCAGGTCTTTTCCACTGCCCGCGATAATCAGGACATGGTCAGCGTGCATGTCCTTCAGGGCGAGCGCGAGATGGCCGAGGACAACAAGACTCTCGGCAGGTTCGAACTCGTTGGCATACCTCCTGCTCCTAGAGGTGTACCTCAAATCGAGGTTTCTTTTGATATTGATGCCAATGGAATCGTCTCTGTCGCTGCAAAGGACTTGGGTTCGGGAAAGGAACAGTCCATCCGGGTTACCGCATCCAGCGGACTGTCCGAGGACGAGATAAACAAGATGACAGCCGAGGCAGAGGAATACCGACAGCAGGACAAGCAGAAGAAGGAGTTCGCCGAGCTCATGGTCAATGCAGACGGACTTATATACTCGACTGAGAAGTCCCTGGAGGAATTTTCAGATTTGTTGGGGCCGGATGACGTGGAGGAAATTCGCCAGAGCCTGGCAGCATGCAAGGAAGTCGCGGATAGGGCCACCATAGAAGATTTTGACGAATTCAAGGAGGCCCTGGTTCGTCTTGAGACGGCAGCTCACCGTATTGCAGATGCCATGTATTCTCAGGATGCGGAGTGAGCAAGCTGGAAGATCTTTACAAGACTCTGGGCGTATCTTCAGACGCCAGCTTGGAGCAAATCAGGTTAGCATATAGAAGGCTCGCGAGAGAAATACATCCAGACCACAATCCGGACGATCCATCGTCCACACAGCGCTTTTCAAAACTTACTCAAGCCTACAATATCTTGTCCGACTCCAAGAAGCGAGCGGCATATGACACTTTGCTGAAAAGCAAGGCCGGAGCTGATGAAAGCAGGAAAGACACAGGCCGATCACTGGGTTCTTTTTTCAAGAGGATTTTTGCTTCCAGCGGACCTCTCCCGGAAGACGGCAGGGATTTGAAGACGAAACTGACGGTCATGTTGTCCGATTTGGTCTCTGGCACAAAGATGCATCTTGAA
>JALVPF010000131.1 GCA_027031935.1 Myxococcales bacterium
CTCCAGGATCAGTCCCGTCTCCTGAGCCAGAGGGATGAATTCGCCCGGCGGAATCATCTTCCCATTTTCATCTTTCATTCTAATCAATGTCTCTGCCGATCGAATTTTTCCATCGGAGTCAAATTTGGGCTGGAAATAGGTCAGGAATCGGTTTTGTTCGATCACATGATGGAGAAGCTGTTCCAGTTCGAGACGCTTGTCAGCGTTGGCCTGCATCTGCTCCCGGAAAAAGGAATATTTGTTCCGACCCTCCTCTTTTGCGTGGTAGAGGGCATTGTCGGCAT
This sequence comes from Myxococcales bacterium, assembly GCA_027031935.1. GTDB lineage: Bacteria > Myxococcota > B64-G9 > B64-G9 > B64-G9 > JALVPF01. Next base: position 285 of record JALVPF010000131.1, read on the forward strand.
GTTTGATGATCGTCTCCACATCCTGGGTATCCCGAAAGACTTCGATGCCGATACTGGCCGTGATCTTAACCGCTCTGTTTTGCAGGAAAATCTCTTTTTCGAAAAGCGATTGAATCTCTTTTGCGATCTCTTCCGCTTTTTCGTAGGCTTCTTCTTTGGTGGAGGCCAGAGGTTGGGTGAGAACGAGAAATTCGTCACCTCCCAGTCGATAAACTTTGAGATTCTTCTCTTTCAGGCGCCTTAATCTGTTCGCCACTTCCATCAGCACTTTGTCTCCGACGGCGTGTCCCAGGGAATCGTTGAGCACTTTGAAAAAATCGAGGTCGATGATATACCGGTTCTTGTCGTCCTGATTCTCTCCAGGGTATCCGTGACGCAGCGAGAACAATCCGTCAGAATAGCGCCCCCGGACCTCCTGGAAAATCCGATTCACCTCACCGAAGTGCCCCGAGGTTAATGGAGAGACAAGCTCCTTGTTCACCCAGCCTTCTAGAGAGGTTTGTTCGACATTTATCGCGTTGATGTACCGAAGACCGACTCTGGTGAAGAAGTCTGAGTCCATAGTCTCCTTAGCTGCTTCGACAACTTCCAATAATCGCTTTTTGAACTCCTCGAAGTCCGTGTACGAGTCCGTTTCAAGCGCGATGGAAAACGGTCTGAATGACACGGTCCAGTTTTTCTTCTTCGAGCGGAAGAAATGTCGTACTTCCTCGATTGGGTCTTTAATGCCGGGTCGGAATGTCATTGACACGTTTTTGTCGTACAGGGGGTATTTCTTTCGAAGAGCAGACTGAAGGTCTATTGGAGGTTTGTATTCGAACTCTAGCAAGACCGGGAAACGAAGCTCACAAGTTGCTAGCTGGATTAGGTTTCTCTTAAACGGTTTGGAGTCTTTGTGGGGGACTTTCAAAACCTTTGGTTCGTATACCACCTGTTACCTCTACCGTATTCTAGCATGAACAAGAGCCTGTGAATAGCGACCGAGTAACAAGTTACTCACCTCCTCGGGATATGTCAACAACCGATACCATGCAAATTTTTATTGCAATATTCACTGGTTATTTATCGAATGTTGTCATCGACTATACGTGGGAGCGCATATTGCTCAGACCTTTCAAGACCTCCTGGTAACCGCCAGCAATGTAAACAGGTTTTACATGCTGTATTTCATTTTTACTCCAGAATTCTTCTTCGTCCATGCCCTTCATTCATGCCCCTGCCGCGTATGTACTGAATATCGCACGATGAAAGCACTCTGCTATCATTGGCATCCATCTTGCTTATGCATTTGACCGCACCGTCAGCATGCAAGCAGCTTTTTCATGCTTGATAAGGAGAGGTACTGCACTTACCATGTAAAGAATGTTTACAAGCTAGGATAAAAGCGATGAAGGCTCTCTTGGTATCCACAGGAAAACACGGCCTGGGCAGGAAATACCCCATTGTCTTGCCATGTATCATGGGCAGACACCAGGACTGCGTTCAGTTGGTGGATGAGAAGATATCAAAACGACACGCCTCCATACGAAAAACAGGGAAGGGCTTCGAGGTAGAGGATCTGCACTCCTTGAACGGGGTGTTCGTAAACGGCAAGCGAGTAACGGGCAAATACCCCCTGGTGGCCAATGACGTCCTCTCGTTGGGAGAGCAGGAATTTCTTTTCAACCCCACGGTGGAAATACTTCCTGTCGACGACGGGTCCAGGGCTGTTTTCCTGCTGGAAGACCAGACCCAGCCCCAGGGGATGTCATTTGCAGATGAAGATCAAGACCAGGAAGATCCGGTAAAAATGCCTATGGGGTTTTTTGAAAAGAGCATGAGCGCCCTGGCCTCTGACAAAGATCCCCTCGCAGCCATACTCAAGGTACTGAACGACTGGATAGGTTTTGACTCCGCAGCAGTTCTTGCCGTACGCAGGGGAAAGGTGGCAGAAGTGCTAGCCATTCAAAGTCGTACAAGAACCCTGAGCTTTTCCAAGTCCATATCCCAGTGGACCATCGCCAACTCCAGGGCTATAAAAATCTCTGACGCCATGAGCGACATGGACTTCAAGGGGGGAAAAAGTATAGTCTCGTCACGCTTGCGTTCTGTTCTGGCCGCCCCCCTGCGCCTTGAAGGCAAAACATCCGGAGTAGTCTTCTTGAGCGCCAACAGATCCGATTTCTTCTCGGGTAAAGATCTCAAGTTGATCTCCGCAGTGGCTCCTGTCTTTGCTGCGGCCCTGGCATTAACCAAAAACAACGCGAGAGCCACAATAGAGGCCGAGGCCATTTCCGTTCACAGGCAAGACCAATGCCTATCATCGGCAATAGCCAGGCCAGCCAAAAACTCAGAACCGACATTGAAAAAATCGCACCTACCTCGTCCAGTGTACTGATCAGGGGTGAGACAGGTACGGGCAAGGAACTGGTAGCCAGGTGGCTTCACGAGCTGGGGCCTGGAAACAAAAAACCCTTTGTGGCCGTCAACTGCGGGGCCATACCACCCGCGCTGGCCGAGAGTGAATTCTTCGGACACCAGAAGGGCGCCTTCTCCGGAGCTGACGCACAAAAACCAGGAAAACTGGAGTTGGCCTCCGGAGGGACCCTGTTCCTGGACGAGGTGGGAGAACTCAGCCTCGCCTTGCAGGTCAAGCTGCTTCGGGCCCTGGAGCAAAAAAGCTTCTACAGACTGGGAGGGGTAAAGCCCATAGAGGTGAATTTTCGACTGCTGAGCGCTACACACAGGGACCTGGAGGCTCTGTGCAGAAGCGGCGAATTCAGGGAGGATTTCTACTATAGAATAAATGTCCTGGAGCTAGAGTTACAGCCCCTTCGCGAGAGGACAGAAGACATCGAACCTTTGGCCATGCACCTGCTTGGCATGCTGAACGAGGAGATGAACAGGGATACGAAAGGCATTGAGGCAGAGGTCATCTCCATGTTCAAAGCTTATGGCTGGCCTGGCAATGTAAGGGAGATGAGGAACATTCTGGAGAGAATGCTGGTCAGGTGCGAACGAGGATTTCTCGGCATCAGGCATGTCCCGGTGGAATTGTTCTCTCACAGCCGGCAACAGGGGACAGGAACAAGCCTGGCAGAGCAGATCAGAGACCTCGAGAGAAAGCTCATAAGTGACGTCATGCGCAGGACCAGGGGCAAGAAAATAGAAGCGGCCCGTATGCTGGGAATTTCCAGGCCAACCCTGGACAAGAAACTTTCGTCTTTGGAAATAGATTGGCTCGAGGCTCGAACATGAAATTATTCTGTCCAGTGTGCCATTCGAGTATAAGTGCTGCTCCCGACGTGGCTGAGGTGGCCTGTCAAAAATGTGGGATGATAGTGGACATGGGTTCTGTGGACACCAGACCTGGTCAGGCTCAGCTTCCTGTGGTCCTGGATTACTCGGGTCATGAAATAGGCCACTACAGGCTGTCAGAATGCCTTGGCTCAGGCGGCATGGGTACGGTGTACAAAGCCACGGACACAGAGACTTCGAAAGAGGTTGCCATAAAGCTCTTGTACCCACACCTGCTCGCCTTGAAACACCAGGTGGAGAGATTTCACAGGGAGGCCTCCGCGCTGAGACAGCTCAATCATCCAAGGATAGTTGGTTTCATCGAAGAGGGAGAGTCCGAGGGAAGATATTTCCTGGTGATGGAGTTGGTCGACGGTGAAAGCCTCGATGTGCTGTTGAAGAGGGGACCCCTTGATCCACACCTGTCCATACTAATCGCCACACAGATATCAGAAGCACTCGAGGCAGCCCACGCCAAAGGGATCGTACACAGGGATCATAAACTCTGGCCCACTCATTGCATTGAACTTCCAAGAAGCTATAAAACAAGGAGGTGAGCAATGAATGTTTTTGGAAGAATTGGTTTTTTGTTCATAACTTTTTTTATTACTGCAGTATGCCAAGCTCAAAACCTTGAAGCCGTCCCGAATGTTTCAGATATTTTCACCGCGAAACTTCAGGAATATAGCGGTCTATCCTTTGAAGATCTGCTTTCGCTGCATCCGCGAGGTCTGAAATCTTTTCAGTCAGATCCTGTCCCCTTTTCTGTGAACGCTGCGAAGTTTTTCAGCGATACCATCTCGGCCTTTGAGTTGTCTGATGCGGCTGTTCAAACCTTGACTCAGCTTGGATTTGTCGTCGTGCCAGGTTCGAAAACCAATGCATGGTTGAATCCAGCCCATCTCTATTATGAGGTCTTCAGACACGATCAGAACTTCCATCAAGGCTCCAAGCCAGTTTTGAGCTTGTAGCCGATATGAACAAATGGCCGACAAGAGAATCGCTTGTAGAACACTGGTGGAACGCACTCTTTGCCATGGGGCATGCAATTGATGATGAGTCAGCAAGACTGCCATGGCTCATGCGGTCTCCCACGTTTCGCACACGGAATGCTGAGGCTGCTCTTGCCAGCTTCGTTGAATTGCGCCGAGACAACATTTTGATGATCGAGAATTATTTCGGTGCTTCAGGTTGTTTTTTCCCGCGTGCGTTTGTCGATCCAATTCCTGAGCTTTACGAAGAGCTCGCCATGGCAGCAACAGTGCTCAACGACATTCTTGTAGCGTTATCATCGGGCAAAAAAGGCACTGAGTTTAGAAAGACGTTCAAGCATGTTCTGCCGCATCTTAGTCTCGAACACTGGACAAGAACCATGGCCATACTCGCTGACATCGCGCGGCAAGAGCGAACCGGCCAAATGCCTGAAGGTAAAGCTCTCGAGTTTCTTCGCAAGACTATTTCCCGCAAGACAAGTAAAGGTCGATATTATGAGCCCGAAAAAAAAAGAGTTTACGACGGTTGGTATGCACTGTTGTTTCCAAGAAGAATTACAAATAGCCGACCATTCGCCTACAATACCTTTCAGGAGGATGATCCCATTGTAGTTGACATCGCTGACACACAGGATGTGCGCACGGGAGACCGCCGGTATTTTGCCGGTGGTACGGGAAACCCTGGCCTGCTAATTGCGGCAATCGATGATGGCAATAGCAACGTGACCATTTACGTAGGGCCAGTGTCGAGCTTCTATTGGGCCGAGTTTGTGAACAAACGACCCAACGACAAACAATGGCGTGGCATGGTTTGGCGTGATGAGGTCTCGCGCTTCAAGCCTGAATGGGCACGGGTCTACTGGACACGAGCCGGAAAAAAACATGAGAAAAAGTGAATTGGGACCAAGTGATCATAAGCTGGCTGGAGGGGAAAAAACTGCGACTGAGGAAGGATTTCAAATGCTGCGCAGGGCCCTAGTGATCTTCGGGCTGATGTGTTTTGTCTGCACCAATGCAATGGGCGCTGATGTATTTGAAGACTACCTTCACCTGGATTTTCCTGCGGCCGATGGTTTTGATTTCCCCATGGGTGACCCTGATGCACACGGATGCTATGTGTCAAACAAGAAAAAATTTTGTGGATGGTATGTATCGGTCGCTTTCGGGCAAAAGTACTCGCTCGGCATACATCCTGGCGAGGACTGGAACGGAAAAGGTGGTGGAAATACAGATGATGGTCAGCCTGTGTTCGCAGTAGCAAATGGCAGAGTGATCTATGCACGAGACGCAGATGAGCCATGGTGCAAGATCGCATGGCTGGCAAATATCTTGAAATCCAGGCTTGGTAGGTTCGGCTTGGTAGGTTCCACCCTGTTGTTTCGGTTCTGTTGTATCGGTTCCCATGAAAGGCGAGTCTACGGATGTCCCTCACCCGACCTCCTGTTTGGACATCTTGGTTTCCCCAGAAAGGCATAAATTGTAAATGCGATTGACAATTTATGCCAAATCCAGCCTACTTGCATATCCATGATTATTGCTGGTGCTGAAAACCGCTTTTCGCCCGAGGCGAAAATGCTCCTGAGCTGGCTTGGGGGCGGGGAGCAAAAGCTCGTGCTTTCTGATGCCCTGCTCGATATCGCCACCAGGGCGGGCGTGCTGCACCTGCTGGCCAAGGACAGGGGGATGAGAAAGAACCTGGGCGCGTATCTGGACGAATACCTGGCCACAGCGGCCCTGGGTGCGCTCAAGCTGGAAAACCTCCGGGAGATATCCCGCGCCATGGAGCAGGCCGACCTGGAGATCATGCCCATCAAGGGCATGGC
>JALVPF010000132.1:0-3059 GCA_027031935.1 Myxococcales bacterium
ATTGATACCCTCAGTAACATCGCCCACCTCACCGCAGTCTTCTTCGTCAGAGATCACAACCACTGCCAATACTGCATTGTCTCTCAGAAATTTTTTAGTTGCCGTAGTGTTATAAGTGGTGATGAGCGGCTCGCTCAATGCCGATCTCATGGAAGCCAGGCCTCGCTCGTAACCACAGCCGTTGACTCCTGTAAATATGACACCCTGGTCTTTTGCTTGATCGTAGAAACAGTGTTCTATATTGGAAGAATCCATTATCTTGCACGATGGGTCCGATTCGAATACGAACTGTGGGTCCTCCACTGTACCGGTGTTGTGCCCAAGCCTGTCCTGAAAACGGCCGCTTTCTCCTGTTTGGTTAATGCATGAATAGCGGCGTTGGTCATTGCACGCTTGGCACGCATTTGTTGTCATACCCACCGATTCCATGCCTGTGGTGATCACCGCAATTTGGTATTTTCCCTTTCCGAACTTCTTGTCCAGGCCGTTTTTGAATACCTGGAAGGATTGAGCTATTGCCGTTTGCTCCCCAACCATGGATCCAGAGTTGTCCATTATTATCAGGATGTCGGCATTGCCCACAACAGCGTCGTAGGTTTTGTGCTTTGTCCGGATTACAGATGTTGGCACCTCCTCGAATGGATAGTTCTGGCATGCAGCGAACAATGCAAATGCAAGTGAAAAACTGCACATCCTCATGATGACATTGTTTTTCATCTCTACCTCCAAGCTTATATCTTTGCCATGGCTCCGTGACTTCTTGTTTTCAAGCTCTTTATTCCGTTACGTAGATGATGTCCAAGTGTATGTCACCTTCGCTTATCAGTTCGCATGGGCCATAATGCGGGAAGAACATGATCAGGCCGCCAGGAGCTTCCGGGTTTTTGTAGTCCATGTCCTGGGGTGGCACATAGGTCCATGTCTCGACGCACTGTCCTGATGTACAGGATTTGTCACTTGGTCTGGAACAAGCTTGCATCTGTTCGAAAGATAAACCGCCGCATGAGTACCTCGGGATGTTTTTACCATTGATATGGATGGAAACAAGGTCGGAGTCGAAAATCTTTTCTTTCAGGTAAAACGTATTTGGGCAAGATACAAAATCTCTGATTTTTTCGATGGGATCGTCAAAGTCGCTGTTGCAAATGCTGTCGGCGTAGCCATTGTCCCTGAATTTTTCAATCATCTGGATATAGCGCGTACCCGGGTAGGCATTACATCTGTGGTCGTCGCTGCAATCTTCAGCTCGACAGCTTGGCTTTGGTGCAGCGTTCGGCGCAGTGGATTCAAACTCTATTCTGGTCGATGATGGTTCATCCCGATCATCCATTCCAACGATGGCGGCGAATTTAACGTATCCAAATCTGTTCCCTTTGAGCTCCAGCAGGAAATCATAAAAGTCCTGGACTGGTGTAAGATGGTACGAAAGGCCCTGAGGGTCGGAAGAGGCTCCTGAGGGGTCTTGTCCGTTTGAAGCGTAGTAACAGATATTGGCACCAATGTTTTGGATTCCTTCCGTAACGTCTCCCACCTCACCGCAGTCTTCCTCATCGGATATTACAATTACAATCAGCTCGGCTTCGTCCCTGAGGAACCCTTCGTTGTAAGTATGTAACAGTGGCTCGCTAAGAGCGGCTTTGACGGCAGCAAAGCCCCTTTCATAACCGCAGCCGCTTGTACCTGTGAATATGACTCCCCGGTCCATGTCCTGATCGTAGAGACATCGATCGATGTTTGAAGAATCCATTATCCTGCACGATGGATCTGTCTTGAACTCGAATACCGGGTTCTCTACCGTGCCTATGTTGTGACCGAGTCTGTCCTGAAATCGTCCGCTCTCGCCAGACTCGTTGATACAGGATTTGTAGTTGGGAACATCTGGAGGGCAAAGTTGACATTCGGGTGATTGCATGCCTGTGGTGATCACTGCCACGTGGTAGTTGCCCTTGCCTAACTTGTCATCCAGGAGCCATTTGAAGGACTGGATAGATTCGGCGATGGCCCTTTGTTTGCTGAACATGGAACTGGAGTTGTCAAGGACGAACAGGATGTCAACTTTTTGGGTTGCTGCGATGTTATAAGAGATGTGGACTGTCTTGATGGACGAGCGATCACCTGTGCCATAGTCCTGGCAGGATTGTGAGAGAAACGCCAGGATTGTGAGCATTGTCACTTTGCTGGCTTGTGAAATACTCAAAACAACCCCCTGAACGCTTGGATCATGAATCCACAGAATTATACATCCAATATGGGTATGTTGCCAGGGATTCCGACCCTGATTTTCCATCTTGCTTGCGATCTCTGGGGCTATGCTGCAGAATCTTTTTCGGTAAGGTGATGTTTCGACATGGGCAATCCACGACTGCGGACGATTCCTTGCATCTTCGTGACCTCACAAGCTATCTGGAAAATCTGATTCCAGGGAGTGGAAGATCGTGAGTCCGACATGGGAGGGGTTCTTGACATTCCTGCCCGGGTTCATAATAATTAATAAGAGAACTTGAGGAGTTAGGAGCCCCCGGCATGGCTCGGTACCTTTTTATAGCGCAACAGACCCTGGATACTTGGATGGACCAGGACAAGATAGCTTTCGATGGTGACATGATGACCATCAAGGCGGACAACAGGAAATTCAGGCTCTTGGAGGCTGTCAGGTTTGTAAAGGTGGAGGGTGGCGATTCGGATCCCAACGGACTGCTTGGAAAAGTAAAGACAAACGAGCAACTTCAGGAGCTTGGCGCAGAGCGTTACATGGACTCGGTGATATTCAACGACGTGGCATACAAGGTGCAAGAAGGTTTTATGGGGGAGGTTTTCCTGCCTGCCCCGGAAAAGATCATAACCCTGGACAAGCCCAAAAAAACGAGCAAGGAGTCTGAACATAAAGCGCCTGCTTCACCGAAGCCTTCTTCCAGGCAGCCCAGCAGGGATATTCAACTCGCCCGAACCGAAACCGACATGGACAAGGTCTCCAGTGCGCCACCCAAGCTACCAAAATCGCCATCTGCTCCTGCAAGGCCGACTCCACCCAAAAGTGCTCCCCCGAGCAAGCCGAACGT
>JALVPF010000132.1:3069-6356 GCA_027031935.1 Myxococcales bacterium
TTCAAAACCTGCCTTGAGGGTCATGATGATTTTCGCCGCCGTCGGTCTCCAAGGGTGGGGGCGAAGTTTTTTCTTCATTGGAATCCGTGCTTGCAATAATGGTCGTTATCCTTGTCATGTAGTGTTTGAAATCCATGCGCAAGAGTATGAAGATCAGCAGTACCAATGCCCCGCTGACTCCCCAAACCAGTACCATGTTGTAACCCATGGCTGCATATATTCCTCCTTCGCCAACCCGTGGAGGAGTGTCCGGCTTTATGGGTAGACCGTATCGTTGAGCCAGTTTTTTAATGTAATAGATGTTTATCACCGGGAGTCCATTCTTGCTCATTCTGGTCAACATGGAGTCACGCAGTTTTCCGATCTTGGGCAGGGTCATGTTGAGACCTGGAGAGAACATCTTCTTTATCAGAGCGCTGCCGACACTGCCCGCACCGCCTCCCACGTTCACATAGCACTTGATGGGTTTTCCTTCTGCGTATTCTTTATAGATGTTCATACGCTGGTCAAAGGATGAGACAAGATCAGGCGGATCGATGAATTCCAATCCATTTCTTTTTATTACAGATCGAAGAATTTTTACACCATCCGGAGGAAGACCTACACCCCGGTCCTGCTCTCCTCCCATGGAAGCTGCCACGGTGCGATGTTTGATTATGCCATGCTCGAACAGTATTCGTTCCATTTCCAGCCAGGGCAACTCTGGGTCATTTGCTCCCCACCTGGATGCAGCAGCTGATGAAATGACTATGGGGTTCAGCTCCAGTGTTTCGGCAGCGATCAATGAAGCCATGTTCAGGGACGGAAAGGAGCCGGAAAAACCCATGGCAACCACGTCTCCCTTTTTTAGGCCGGCTTTCTTGAACATGGCAACCAAGACCGCTGCAAAGTTCGGGTTTGCAGAGGTCTGTTTTGCAACCAGAGAACCTTCATTGGAGGTGATGGGCGTGAGTCCTGACCCTATCATTCCTGTGGCGTTGGGATCGGACCTGGTGTCGATCATGCCGAAGATCGATATTTTTGCTCTCTTGATTATCTCCATGCCCCTGGCCATGGTTTGGGCAGCCTGGATCTTTTCCCTGTAGAAGGGCTTGCGTTTTTTCTGGGGCAAACCCTCGACTATCATGTATCCGATGATAGATATGCAGGTCACGAGTATCAGCAACCCACGGGATGCTTTTCCAGGTCGCCACATCATAGCCATTGGTAAAGTTCTCCACCGTAGATGATTATCAGGGCAAGCTTGACGAGCACACCGGACATGATAAGGGTGGATGAAGTCTCTATAACGCCCTGCCTGTCTATCCACATCCCCACAAGTCCAGGAATGATATAACCTATGGCTGCCAGTTGTATGGTCTCATCCCCAATGCTGAAGACAAAAAACTTCCTGAACAAGGCTCCCAACAGGAACCCCACCAGGATTATCGCCACGGTTCTTCTTCGCCCGAAGAGGATGATGAAGGGGTCCATGAGCCTGATGACGAGCCAACAGGCGATCCCCAAGGCCAGGGTCATCAGTACCTTCAATGGATCGGTAAGGTTCAGGGCTATATACCCTGGTACCACCATCCCTCCCGCCGCCAATCCCATGGTTTCTGAGAAAAGAAGACTGACCACGAGTCCGATACCAATTGCATTGGGTATCAGGTCTTCCACGGTGCTTCTCCCGTATCGAGGGCTTCCCTTGGAATCGCTCGATTTTGAAAGTATTCTGCAATATCGCTACCGCCGCCGCCTATGTTGCCCATGCCGAAAACAAGCCCCTTGGACCCCAGCCTGGCCATTGATCTTTCAAAGATGACGGAGGATGGAGCATGTTCCAGGTTCAGCATCTTTTCGGGGTGGAGTCCTTGTGCCAGGGCCTTGTCCATGGCCAAACGTGTGCCTGTCCCTGTAAAAAGAACCAGGTCCAGATGGTCAAGCCTGGAAAGAATTGCTCCCAACTGGGTGCTTCGATTTGGACGGTCGCTTCTGCAATTGAGTATGACAATTCTGTGTTCACTGTTTTTACACAGATTGAGCACCTGCTGCCAGATAGAGAAAGTCGAATCAGGATCATTGGCGGCAAATGCGTTTACGAAGTCTATCTCCTTTGCCCAAAAGGCCAGCCTGAGTATTCTCAATGCACCTACATCCGGTTCAACCAGGAACATTCCATCCAGAGCCTTTTGCGCATCTACACCTGCTGCAATACATGTACGTAATGCCACTGCAACATTGTCAGGGTGTTCTACATATGAAAAACCGCGCATCATTTCGTCTGTTATTCCTTCGTCGGTTGGGTTAGTGACTATCAGTTCGGCGCCTCGTTTTTCGCAGACTTTTTTGAATATTGCCAGTAGGCCGGGGGATGTCTCGGCTGTTATCAATGTACCCTTTTTTGGAATGGTTGCGCTGAGTGCCATGGCAACGTGCACCACCGTAGGACCCATTACATCGAGATGATCCGGTCTCGCGTTGGTGATCACACCTATACTCGAGCGTATCATCACATCCTCTGTTACAGCCTGGTATTTGGGATTCAGCGCCATGCACTCCGTAACGAGAGATTCTGCATTGCGTCTTGAGGCTATGGATACAGCGCGAACCTGCTCGAGGATATTGGCGCGACCCTGCCTCTGTATGGTGTATTCACTCCCGTCATCGAGAATCATGCGTGGACTGGACCCGGTGGTCTTCGCGCAGGTCTTGACCCCTCCCGCTCTCAACCCGGCGGCGATAAGACGTGTTACGGAGGATTTTCCCCTGGTTCCATTGACGTGAATGCGCAGGGGAATCTTTTTCAGGTTTCGCCTGTGCAAGAAATTCTCATAGACTAGTGCCAACAGCAGGACTACGAGGATTGACGATATGACCGTCATGGTCTGTTGCAGAGCTCCGTTTCCGTCTACCTGATTGCCATTGTCACAGGGCGATTCATCCCCATCAAATAATCCCAATCAAACAAAGTCGATCATGGAATCCCCGGTCTGTACTTTTTGACCTGTTTCAACCAGGATTTTCGCAATGGTCGCGTCCTTGGTGGCCCTGATTTCATTCTCCATCTTCATGGCTTCTATGATCAGAAGGATTTCTCCTGCTTTGACCTGCTGTCCCTCTTTTGCGAGCACTTTCAAAACGACACCAGGCATTACAGCCTGCAAGGAATTGGAGGAAGATTGTGTCTGTGATTGTTTTCTTGCCGGTGCAGCTGAAGGCTTTTGTTGCCTGATGCCAGCTTCGCCGACAGGTTTCTTGACCGAGACCCGGGCCTTTGAAACCTGTTGGCCCAGTATGCTCACCTC
>JALVPF010000133.1 GCA_027031935.1 Myxococcales bacterium
CGGTTGTAGTTGTTTTTCCTCAAGGCATTAAGAATGATCTTCCGTTCGCAGTCTGCCAGGCTCTCATCCGATGCCAGGGTGAGACCCTTGATGGTGAGGTGTTTGGGCAAATGCTCCGAGTGTATCAGGCGTCCGTTACTCAACACAAAACCATGTTCGATGATGTTTTCAAGCTCTCGTACGTTTCCCGGAAAGCGATATTCCATAAGGATGTTCAAAGCACGCGGGGACAGACCCACAATATGCTTTCCATGTTGTGCAGCCAGGTTGCCCACAAAATGCCTTACCAATAGAGGCACATCCTCCATCCTCTCGCGCAAGGGCGGTATCTGGATCTTGATCACATTGATGCGATAAAAAAGGTCCTGACGAAAAGATCCCTCCTCGACCATGGCCTCCAGATCCCTGTTGGTGGCAGATACGATCCTGGCGTTGGTGCTCTGAGGCTTGCTGGCCCCCAAAGGTTCGTACACCTTTTCCTGTAACACCCTCAGGAGCTTGGCCTGGGTGGAAAGTGGCAAATCACCAATCTCATCCAGGAACAGAGTGCCGTCCTCAGCCCTGGCAAACCTACCCTTCCTGGATTGGAACGCTCCGGTAAATGCACCCTTGACATGTCCGAACAGTTCCGAATCGATTAGGGTCTCGGGATAGTTTGCGCAGTTCAACGCCTCGAAAGGCCCCTTGTTTCTCCTGCTCAATCTGTGAATTGCCCTGGCCACGAGTTCTTTTCCGGTACCACTCTCTCCGCATATCAAGACGGTACTCGGGCTCTCGGCAACGGTGGGTAAGATCTCCAGTACCGCCTTTATAGCGCCGCTCTTTCCAATGATGTCATCAAAGGAATAGGCATTTTCCAGTTTCTTCCTCAGTCGTTCGATCTGTCTCAGGTCACGGAAAGTCTCCACTCCACCCATGATATTTCCCTGCCTGTCACGAAACAACGCAGTGGACACACTCACCGGGACTATCTCTCCCTGTTTTGTAGTGATCTCCACCACCAAGCTTGCAACCGGATTTCCTGTGTCCATTGTATAGCGCAGGGCACAGGCATCAGGACAGATATTGGCTTTGAGAATCTCGTGGCAATGCTCTCCCATGGCCTCTGTGCGGTTGTATCCGGTAATCTCCTGGGCAGCCCTGTTGAAACACGTAATCCGCCAGTTCTTATCCACAGTAAATACGCCATCAGAGATGCTGGACAGCACCGCCTCGAAGCGCTCTGGAGAGGGTATCTCTAAAAACGGTCCAAGTTCAAAGGAATCCTTTTCTTGCTCCTTCGTCATCGAAACTTCCCGAGGTTTAATAAAAAGCACATCTTTATTAAGTCGCAATAGTGCGACTCTATATCAATTCTTGCCCAGCTCATAGAATTTTTTTTACTTTCAAACAAATGCACGTAAAAACAAAAGCAAAACGATATCTAACTGTAATACTTATAATATATTGATTTTTCTTCCCGAGATGCATCAACTTGGCATGGATGATGCTAATTGTTTCCCGTAGTTGATTTCGGCCAAAAACCTTATCACTGGAGGTCAATAAATGATTGGACTAGATAGATTGCTGAAAAAGCCAGGGGTACTTGCCGCAGGAGAATTTTCCGTAAATGGGGAAATGTTAAGTGGTGTGGGTGAACTTAAAAAAGAGGAACTAGCCGAAGTGGCAGGCATCTGCAAAAAGGCGTCCGGTTTGTTGGGCGATGTGGTGGTAGACTTGGATAGCAAAACCAGTCTGGATTGGAATTCACTCATCGGATGGGTTATAATGGGTCACAACCTAGCTCTCTGCGTTACTGAAAAAAACGGTGTCATCGTGGATACCAGAAAAGCGGATTTCAACCAGCTACTGGCCGATCTCTTTGGCCCCATGTCTGGAGAAGTCCCAGTACCGTAGTGAAAGGCAGTGAAAGGCAGGGACGGAGGTTTAGCCTTGCCTGGTCCAAGCACTTTTTCGTTCCCCTCACCCCTGTTGTCTCAAATCTTGCGATCTTGCTTCGTCGGTCAGGCCGGATC
>JALVPF010000134.1:0-1386 GCA_027031935.1 Myxococcales bacterium
GTTAAGGTGAGACCTCGACGTGGGCAATCTACGACTGCGGACGATTCCTTGCATCTGTGTGACATTACAGGCGATCTGGGAAATCTGCTTCAAAAGGGTGTGAAATTTTAGCTTGACCACAAGCTTGACCACAAGCATTGTCATGCACCCGGATCGTGTTATAATGGTATATATTTTCAGGATTTTCCTTGTGAACAGCTTTTCACAGGGTGGAGGTTTGAGAAGATGAGTTCATTTCTGTATCGAATTTCACGATTTTCCGGGGTGGCATTGGTGTTCGTCCTGACCGCTTGTGGTGCAAGCACCACTCCGGGCGAGGATTCAGGAGTCATCCTTTGTACTTCAGATGAGCAATGTCCTGACTATTACTATTGCAATGCTGGTCTTTGTGAGCAGCTTTCGGATGGTGGTGCAAGCTGCACAACAGATGACGATTGTGCACCAGACAAACACTGTGACCAGATTACAGGAAAATGTGTGGAGGATTCTCAGGACGCTGGAGTGGATGGCTCGGATGGACAGTCCGATGCAGGAACTGACGGTGGGGAGAGCGAGCCCCCCGAGTGCGATGAGGGTGAAATTCGGGACTGTGGTCCTTCCACCAAGGTCGGCGAATGTGATTTTGGAATCGAAAACTGTGTTGATGGACACTGGTCAGGGGTGTGTGAGGGTGCCGTATATCCAGAGGACGAAAAGTGTGATGGTCTGGACAATGACTGTGATGGTGAAGTGCCGGTGGACGAGTTGGACCAGGACGAAGATGGAGTAATGGCCTGCGAGGGTGATTGCGATGATTCCGACCCACAGGTCAACCCCGGTGCAGAAGAGATTCAGTGTAATGGAATAGATGATGACTGCGATCCTGCAACGCAAGACGATCCTGATGGCGATTCTGACGGCTATGGAATATGTGAAGACTGCGATGACAGCAACGCCGAAATAAACCCCGGTGCCCAGGAAATCGAGTGTGACGGGTTCGACAATGATTGCAATCCTGATACTTCAGATGGTCCAGATGCTGATGGAGACGGTGTCAGTTTGTGCTCTGGCGATTGTGATGACAACGATCCCCTGAGGTTTCCGGGTAACGACGAGATTCTCTGCAATCAAAAGGATGACGATTGTGATCCTGCGACACCGGATGATTTGAATGAGGACAATGATGCTGCCACGGTATGCGCAGGTGACTGTGATGATTCGGATCCGGCTGTCTATCCCGGTGCGGTTGAGACTCCTTGTGATGGCAAGGACAATGACTGTGATCCGACAACGGAGGACGGGCCTGACCTGGACAATGACGGAGTGAGTTCCTGTGCAGGAGACTGCGACGACAACGACCCCAACAGATTTCCTGGTAACGAGGAAATCCAGTGTAACGGTGTGGAC
>JALVPF010000134.1:1396-10042 GCA_027031935.1 Myxococcales bacterium
ATCCACCCCAACGCCGCCGAGGTCTGCAACGGCATCGACGACGACTGCTCGGGGGCGGCCGGAGGCGACGAGGTCGACGCCGATTCCGACGGTTTCCTGATCTGTGAGGGCGACTGCGACGACACCAACGGGAACATCAGCCCCGCGATGCAGGAGGTCCCCTGTGATCAAGTGGACAACGACTGCGATCCCATGACCCTGGACGATCCCGACTCAACTGATTCCGACGGAGATTTCTTCACCGTCGGTTGTGGCAACGACTGTGATGATTCCAATGGCAATGTTCATCCTGGAGCACAGGAGATCCCCTGTAACGGCGTAGATGATGACTGTGATGCAAACACTCCTGACGATTCAGACCCTTCCGACTCTGACCAGGATGGCTATAGCGTGGGTTGTGGCGGTGACTGTGATGACGATGATGCAAATGTTCACCCCGACGCCCAGGAGGTGGGATGCAACAACATAGACGATGACTGCGATCCTGCGACATTGGACAATCCCCCGGACGGTGATTTGGACGGCGTAACTCTGTGTGAGGGTGACTGCGACGACTCTGACAATCTGGTTTATCCGGGTAACGTGGAATCTCCTTGCAATGGCAAGGACGACGACTGCGATCCATCCACAGTCGATGGACCGGATGCTGATTTCGATGGGGTCAGCGCTTGTGCCGGAGATTGTGATGACAACGATGCCACCGTTTATCCCGGACATGATGAGTGGACATGTGATGGAAAGGACAATGACTGCAACCCGGACACACTCGACGATCCCAACGTGGATGGTGATCCCGTAAGTCTGTGTAACGGTGATTGTGATGACAACAATCCCCTGAGGTATCCCGGGAATACGGAGATTACCTGCGATGGTCTAGACAATGACTGCAGCGCCCTGACCCCTGATAACCCCAACGCAGATGGCGATCCGGTGAGCCTGTGTTCCGGCGATTGTGATGATTCTGATCCCCTGGTGTATCCCAACAACCCTGAAGTGCCTTGCGACGGCAGGGACAACGACTGCAATATGGCAACACCGGATGATTGGAACAATGATTTGGATCCGGTCTCATACTGCGATGGCGATTGCAACGACAATGATCCCGAGGTCTATCCTGGTCACGCAGAGATCCAATGTAACTCCAAGGACGATGACTGCCTGGTGGCCACCACCGATGACAGCAACACTGACGGTGATTCGGTTTCCCTGTGCGGTGGTGACTGTGATGATGATGATGCGAGCGTGTTTCCGGGGAATGTGGAGACCATGTGCAATTCCATCGACGATGACTGCAACGATTCGACACCAGATGACGTAAACGCGGATGGAGATCCCAGGTCAGTGTGCAATGGTGACTGCGACGACAGCGATCCGGATGTGTACCCCGGTCATGGTGAGACCACATGCGATTTCAAGGACAACGACTGCAATGCCAATACCCTCGACGATCCCAACGCGGACGGTGATCCTGACAGCCTCTGCGATGGCGATTGCGACGACAACGATCCTGCTCGTTATCCATCCAACACGGAGACCATGTGCAATTCCATCGACGATGACTGCAACGATTCGACACCAGATGACGTGAACGCGGATGGGGACCCCAGATCTCTGTGCCAGAATGACTGCAACGACAACGATCCGAACGTGTATCCAGGTCATGCAGAAATTTTATGTAACGGAAAGGACGACGATTGCAATGCTTCAAGCGAGGATTCACCCAACGCCGATTCCGATCCTGTGGGCTACTGCTTTGGAGACTGTAACGACAATGACGCCGATATATATCCTGGTGCCACCGAGGTATGCGACAACAAGGACAATGATTGTGACCTGGATACGGACTTAGACCCCATAACCGGCGATGGAGTCTGCGGAATCGGTGAGGACTGCAGCAACGATTCGACTCACTGTAGCGGCGACATGTATTGTCAGCCCAACTCCAACGATGGCAGGACCCTGTGTTCTCACTGGTGCAACAACTCCCACGAGGTGCCTGGAGACACGGACAACATGCATGAATGCCCTCTGGGCTTTTCGTGCATTCCCTACGCAAATACCGATTCTGCAGGTTATTGTTGGCCCAATTCCGGGGGAGCCCTGGATACCGGGAGCGTGTGTACCTCAGACTCGGATTGCCGCAGCGACATGTGCTGGGATGTGGGACTGGGTTCCAGTCGCTGCGTGGATGCATGCTCGTCCATCGTGGGATGTTCCTTTGTCAGCGGCTGGAGTTGCATATTGTCCACCATTAGCTATTCCAATGGTGATATGAGCCATGGCATTTGCAAACCCATGCCAGGAAGTGGCAGCACTGGAGACACGTGTTTGAGCGACAGCGACTGCCGTGATGGATTCTGCGATCCTGACGGATACTGTGAGAACTTCTGTTGCAGGACCGAATCGTGTCCCACTGCATCGCACTACTATTGCCAGATGTGGGGAGGGAGCGAAAATTCCCTGTTCAAGGCCTGCTATTGGGATGGCGGGTGGTCATACGGCTCGGCCCTGGATGATGGATCTGCTTGCAATTCCAACAGCGACTGCAAGAGCCACCTGTGTTTCGATGCAGGGGATGGACTTGGGCAGGTGTGTAGAAGCTTTTGCTGCCGCAACGGAGACTGCCCGACAGGCATGATTTGTGATACTGCCATTGGATATGATATTTCAGGTGATGGCAATACGGATGCTCTGGGCCGGTGCTGTGTGATGCCCTGATGTTTTTATATGCAACCCTGAAGATGTTTTGAGGAGATTTGAAATATGCTCGACAAGATTTTCAGACTCAATCACGACTGCTTTCGTCTGGAGGGGGAAAAGGTGGTCTATACTGATCCTTTCCATCTCCCAGATGGTGAACCCACTGCCGACATCATCTTGATATCCCACGAGCATTTCGACCATTGCTCTCCAGAGGATATACAGAAGATCGCAAAGCCCACGACCACTATCGTTGCGGTGGCCTCATGCATGGAACAACTCGCGGACATGCCAGGAGAACTCACCATAGTGGAGCCTGGTGACAAATTGCAGGTCCAGGGCATGCCCCTGGAGGCAGTCGCCGCATACAACACAAACAAGGATTTTCATCCAAAGGCTGCTGGACATGCGGGCTATGTTTTTACCCTGAATGGTAAGAGAATCTACTTTGCAGGGGACACGGATCGTATCCCGGAGATGAAAGATATCAGTGCTGACATCGCTTTGCTCCCCGTATCAGGAACTTATGTCATGACAGCCGAGGAGGCCGTGGAAGCTGCAGGTGACATTTCTCCTGAGGTGGTCATCCCCATGCATTATGATGATATCGTTGGTACCAAAGAGGATGCAGAGCGTTTCGCCAAATTGTATGCCGGAAAAACTGTTATCAAGTAGGCATCGACAAAACCCTTGCCTACTTCTTCCCTTTCGCCTAACCTCGCCGCAGCGTATCCCGGAGGGAGGGAATCAATTGCCGGGTTTTTACGGGTTGTGAACTTGAAACATGAACAAATTGATTATTCGAGGGCTTTTGGCCCTTTGAAAAGATTGGTGATTTTTATCTGAATGGTTCGTCTTCAAGACATAATAGACGAGTTGAGATCCCACAACTCGGACGTCAATGTCGATGAGATCAAAAAGGCCTATGTTTACACCGCCAAGGTCCATCAGGGTCAACTGAGACGATCCGGTGAACCATATCTGGTTCATCCCCTCGGTGTCGCGTTCATAATAGCGAAGCTGAACCTGGACGAGGCTAGCGTGGTCGCTGGTATGCTCCATGACACCCTCGAAGACACCCTGGCGACGCCAGAAGAGATCGAAGATCTTTTCGGACCAAAGGTTCGTTTTCTGGTCGAAGGGGTCACGAAACTTTCAAAAGTATCTTTCAATACCGGCGAGGAGCGTCAGGCTGAAAATGTCCGGAAGATGCTCATCGCCATGTCTCAGGACCTGAGGGTCATATTGGTAAAACTGGCAGACAGGCTACACAACATGCGAACTCTTCAGTTCATGGAGGATAGTCGTCGACAAGCCATAAGCCAGGAGACCCTGGAGATATACGCTCCTCTGGCCAATCGCCTTGGTATTCAGTGGATTAGATCCGAGTTGGAGGACCTGTCATTTTCATGGCTGCATCCCGCACAGTTCAAGGAGATTGACGAAAGGCTGGATCAGGTACGTCGTGAGCGAAAGCATCATATACAGGAGGTCATCGATTTTCTGAGAGCAACTTGCGAAGAAAACAAGATCACGGTCAGAGTCTCGGGCAGGATCAAGCATCACTACAGCATATACCGAAAACTGAGACAGAAGGGCATGGACTTTGACCAGATTTACGACATTATCGCTTTCAGGATAATTACACGTTCCATTGGTGACTGCTACAGGGTGCTGGGGCTTATCCACGCTTTGTGGAAGCCGGTGCAGGGCAGGTTCAAGGATTACATCGCCATGCCCAAGATCAATCGCTATCAGTCCTTGCATACCACCGTGCTTGGACCGGATGGACAACGGGTGGAGATTCAAATCCGGACGGAAGAGATGCACCGAATAGCCGAACAGGGCGTCGCTGCTCACTGGGTCTACAAGGAAGGGCTCAAGGCCCTGACGGATGACAACGATCTCTCCCAGTTTGCCTGGCTTCGGGAACTGCTGGAACAGCAGAAGGAAGTAAAGGATCCTTCTGAATTTCTGGAGACGGTCAAGGTGGATCTTTTTTCGGATGAGGTCTTCGTCTTTACCCCTCAAGGTGACGTCAAGGCCATGCCAAGGGGCGCAACAGCACTGGACTTTGCATATGCCGTACACACAGAGGTCGGTCATCACTGCGTCGGGGCAAAGGTAAACGGCAAGATTGCGCCTTTGCGTCAAAAATTGAAAAACGGAGACACGGTAGAGATCCAGACCAGTTCCAAACAGCATCCAAGCAAGGACTGGCTTGGCTTCGTGAAGACATCGAGGGCCAGAAACAAGATCCGTTCTGTGATCAGGGCACAACAGCGCAAGCGCTCCAAGGAGATAGGCAGAGAAGTACTGGAACGGGAGACCAAGAGGAATGGCATAAACCTCAACAAGGCATGGAGAAGTGGACAGGTTGGCAAGATCGCAGAGGAACTGGGTTTCAGGAACCCGGACGAGATGCTCGTCGCCATGGGCTATGGGAAACTGTCGGCCGGCAAGGTGGTGGAAAAGCTGCTTCCACCAGAAAAGCAAAACGCGGCAAAAAAGGCCCTGGAGGAGACCAGACCTTCGAAGATTGGGCAACTTTTCAGGAGACCTTCGAAAAAATCGAAAACAGGGATTTTGGTCCAGGGCCTGGATGACGTTCTGGCCAGGTTTGCAAAGTGTTGCAACCCCATTCCTGGAGACGATCTCGTGGGGGTAATAACCAGGGGCCGCGGCATTACGGTTCATACCAGGAAATGCCCAAGGGTGCTCGAGGCTGATCCCGAGAGATTGATCGATGTAAGATGGGATGTTGACCAGAGCGTGGTCAGAACGGTCAGTGTAAGGGTACACTGTGAGGATAAACCAGGGATGCTTGCCACCATCTCTGCCGTGTTGAGTGAAGCAGATGTGAACATCAGCCAGGTAAACGCCAGAAGTGACGATGCGAGAAGGGCCATCTGCAATTTCAAGCTTGGTATTCAAAACCTGGACCAGCTCCAGAAAGTCCTCAAGAAGATATTGAAACTCAAGGGGGTGTTGTCAGCAGAGAGGCTTCAGGGCTGACAATTTGTTTCTGTTCGTGTAAATGCTCGTTGATGGAGCAATGGGGATAAATTTGGTATATTCGCTTTGATTTTTTTCGCCTTGAGGCTATGTTAGATGAAATACGCGGCCTGGATTTCAAGATGTATTCGTGTACGTGTGGAGGTGTCATGATTCGTAAATATTACAGTTATGGTCTTTTCATGATGGCGGGGGTCTTTGCTTTTACTACAGGATGCAGCGGTTCGAACTGTAGCGATGAATGTACTTCAGGTACAAAGGCCTGTGAATCCAATACCCTCATGACCTGTGGTGATTACAATGGGGATGGTTGTGTTGAATGGGGGGATCCTTACACCTGTCCAGACCAGTGCCAGATCGATCACTGCATCTCCAATTGTTCCAATGAATGTCCTTCCGGCACAAGGCGCTGCGCTGGTGATGGCTTCCAGGTGTGTTCAGACAGCAACGGTGATGGTTGTACCGAGTGGGGCAACACTCAGTCTTGTGGCACGGGAAAAGTATGCACGGGAGATGGCATTTGTTCGGATCAGTGCGTATCCCAATGTGGCGCCAATCAACACAGATGTGTGCCCGGAGAGAACAAGTACCAGGACTGTGTTTGTTCGGATGATGCTTGCTGCGACTGGGGAGATCCTGTCGAATGCGATGCCGGACAGTCGTGTTCCAATGGACAGTGTGTTTCTTGTGAAAATGAATGTTCACCTGCTGGTGCCAGGCAGTGTGCTGATGGTACCTCTTTTCAGGTATGTGGCAATATCGATGATGATCCTTGTACCGAGTGGAGTGAACCGAGCGATTGCGACCAGGGTATGGTCTGCGTAAAAGGTACATGCACGATTCCCTGTGAAGACGAGTGTTCAGGAACAGGGGCAAGAGCCTGTACGGAAGACAACAGGGGCTACAAGACCTGCGGAAACTACGATACGGATTCCTGCCTGGAGTGGGGTGATACCAAGGAGTGTGAACCTACCGAGATTTGCTCCGAGGGGGTGTGCCAGTTCAACTGTGCTGACGAGTGTGCTGCGGGTGAGGCCAGGTGTCTGGGCAACGGATTTCAGACCTGCGGCCAATATGATGATGACCCCTGCACCGAGTGGTCAAAGGTCAGCGAATGCAAACACAATGAAACGTGTTCCAATGGCGTGTGTTCGGCAACTTGCCAGGATGAATGTACCGCTGGCGCGGTGGAGTGTTCCGGTTTCCAGAGCTATAGAGAGTGCGGTGAGTTCGATCACGATCCATGTACCGATTGGGGTGAACCACAAAATTGTGCATTGTGGGAGAGATGCCTTGACAACAACGGACCAGCAGAGTGCGTGATCATATGCTTCAACGATTGTGACGTGGCGGGCGAGCAGGTGTGTGCCGGTGATGGATATGAAGTGTGCGAGGATAATGACTGGGATGCCTGCCTCGAATGGAGTGATGTGATCCCCTGTGGTGAGGGTGAGTTGTGCAGCGAAAATCCCGAGACGGGACAGGGAGCCTGCACCACCATGCCGTGTACGGACGATTGTGACACGGAGGGACAGAAAACATGTTATCAGGATGCTGCCTACAGGACCTGTGGCTATTTTGACAATGATTCATGCCTTGACTGGAGCCAGGTGACCGAATGTGGATCCGGCAAGGTTTGTGAAGCCGGTCAGTGTGTAGCAAACTGTGAGGACGAATGTGAATCGGGACAGCTCGGGTGCAATGATGCTGCCTCACGCTGGGTATGCACTGATGCAGATGGTGATGGTTGCCTGGAAAAGGTCTCCTATGATTGTGCTGGCGATGAAGTTTGTTCCGATGGCATATGTGCGGTGGATTGTGTCAACGATAACCTGGAACCTAACAACGACTTTGACAATACGTCTCCTGTGGACGAAGGTGTTCAGACAGGACTGGTTATTTGCCCATCGGATGAGGACTGGTTCGATGTCTATCTGGATGCCGGGCAGGGCCTTTCGGTTACCATCAGCTTTGACAATTCTCAGGGCGACCTGGATATGGAACTGTACTCTCTCGATGACCTGCAAAACCCGGTGGCAGTCAGTGCTGGCATAAGTGATTCGGAAACTGTCGTGGTGCCATCAGTCGCCGAGTCCAGTTTTTTCCTGGTCAGGGTGTATGGTTATGGCTCGGCTTCAAATCAATACAATCTTTCTGTGGACATCGTTGACCAGGGTGAGTGTCTGGATGATTACCTGGAAGAAAATGACACAATGGACAATGCCAAGTTTGTCCTGGATGGGGATTATGAAAATCTGAACCTGTGTGTCGGAGATGAAGATTGGTACGAGAACTACATGTTTGCCGGAGAATCGCTCATCGTCAATCTTTCGTTTGTCTATGCCGATGGTGATCTGGATATGGATGTCTACAATGAAGATGGAGATCTGCTGGCGACAGCAAATTCAACTGATGATGGCGAGCACATTTCCGTGTCCATAGATGCCGATGGATCTTATTTTGTCAGGGTCTATCCTTATGACCAGGACAGCAACTCCTATTCCATGATCATAGCATATGGTGAGGCTTGTCAGGATGACCTGTACGAACCCAATGATGACATGGAGCATGCAAGCGAAGTCGGTGCTGAGACCATCAATTCATTGGTGCTTTGTGGCAACAACTTGGACTGGTTTGCTGTGACTCTTGCTGCTCCTGGAGATCTTCTTGCAAGCATAGACTTCACCCATGCTGATGGTGATCTGGATTTGTATCTGTACTCCAGTGACGGGACCATGATCGACTACTCGACTTCTACGACAGATGATGAAATGGTCGGAGTTGAAGGCTTGGAAGCGGGGACATACTTCCTCAAGGTAGTAGGTTGGCAAGGTGCTGAAAACACTTATGATCTGGAAGTTGTCTACTGATTGAATCACGAACGTGCTTTCGGCGAAAAGGGGATGAATCTTGGATTCATTGGGAAGAATT
>JALVPF010000134.1:10052-11002 GCA_027031935.1 Myxococcales bacterium
AGTATGAGCTTCTCAAGCAGTTGGCCGTCGGCGGGATGGCAGAGATTTATCTCGCAAGGCAGTCTGGCCCCGAAGGCTTTTCGAAGCTGGTGGTGATAAAGCGGATTTTGCCACACTTGGCTTCACAGGAACGTTTTGTAAACATGTTTCTGGATGAAGCGAGGGTTGCTGCGAGTTTCAATCATCCAAATATAGTGCAGATCTTTGATCTGGGAAGAGAGGATGATGCTTTTTACATCGCCATGGAGTTCATCCCTGGCGAAGATATAAAATCCATCGTCAGACGTTGCGCTCAGAACCACAGAAAGATTCCAATCGAGCACATTGTAAAAACTTTTTCGGGTGTTCTCGATGGTCTTCATTTTGCCCACAACCAGAAAACTCTGGATGGTAAAGAGGTGGGGGTGGTTCACCGTGACGTGAGCCCGCACAATATCATCATATCCTTCCAGGGAGGGGTGAAACTGGTGGATTTTGGCATCGCCAAGGCCAGGAGCGAAATCTCCACGACCATTCCGGGAAGGATTAAAGGAAAACATGCCTACATGTCTCCTGAACAGGTCCGAGGGGAAGAACTGGATGGACGATCGGATATCTTCGCTGTTGGCATAGTCATGTACGAGCTTTTGAGCTGGTCCAGGTTGTTCAAGAGAAAACACCACATGGATACCCTCCGCGCTGTGGTCAACGCTCCCATCAGACCGCTAAGGAAGCTGAACCCGAGCGTTGATGAAGAACTGGAGCGAATAGTGCTCAAGGCTCTTGAGCGGGACAGGGCAAAGAGATACGAGACAGCACAGCAGATGCAGATCGAGTTGGAAGACTATTTGCTCAAGGCAGGTCTTCGATCGAATTCGGTCTTGCTCGGAAAGTTCGTATCCGAACTGTTTGAAGACAAGTTGCAGGCAAGGGAAAAAGCTCTCACCCGGATGAACGCAGCAAATCTGGAG
>JALVPF010000134.1:11012-17914 GCA_027031935.1 Myxococcales bacterium
ATTTTGCAGGAGGAAGGAAGAAAAGGTCCGGATCTGGTGGCATTCCTGGACATGTTTTTCGACGGGGTCTCCCCAGGTTCGGCACCCATGCCTGGAGATGCTCCTGAGTTTACTCCTTCGGGGGACTACACCCCTCTGCCTCCACCTGGAATAGCCCCTGTGAGTGACAGTTCACGAAGGGAAATACCTGCGCGGGCAAGGGGAGAATTGCTTACCAGAAAGGCACCACCTCCCAAGGCTCCACATGGAATGTCAGTCAAAAATGTGTCGCCAGGCAAGGCGCAACTCTCCGGCGATCTGGACAATCTTCATGCTGAACAATCAGGGTCATCTTCAGGCAGCATGAGCCCTGTTTTGGAGGATATGCAGCAGGATGAGCCCTATTCCGATCCTGTCGAGTATGCCCATGAATTGGATCCCATGGGCCAATCCAGGGGAAAGGCGCTGAAGATAGTTTTGGTCTTGATGATCGTCGGCGCCATAGCAGCCTTGTTGTTCATGTTCAAAGACGAACTGACGGAGATGGGCAAGGAAAAACCTCCTGAGACAGGGGTTGCAGAGATTGTATCAATCCCTGGTGGTGCTGATGTGTACCTGGATGGTACACACCAGCAGGACACCACACCCATGGAGATTTCGGGACTGAAACCCGGACAGGAGTATTCCCTGAAGGTCTCCATTCCCGGTCTTCCGGAGTGGAAGACGTCTTTCACCTTGGAAGACACGACAAAGCATTTGAAGATCAAGGCTGTCTTGTCAAAAGAGGAAGCCGACAAAGCTCGCATGAAAGGAGCACCTATCATCTCCGGACTCGAGGGAGATGGCACAGCCAGGGTGTCCGTCAACTCGGATCCGAAGGGTGCTCTCATTTACCTGGATGGGGTTGCGACCAGGCACAAGACCCCTGCTTTGCTCAAGGACATGGCAGCTGGAAAAGACCATGTGATACTTTTGGAGCACGAGGGTTATCGTGCATCGTATGAACGATTTCACTTGAACAAGGACGAAGAAAAGACGATCGAGCTGAAATTGGAAAAGGGAAAACCCAGGGCCGGAAGGTATGTGCTGAGGATAGAGACAGAGCCGGACGGGGCCAAGGTCAGCATCAATGGATATCCAATGAAGAAACACACGCCATTGGCTGCCAAGTTATTGGCAGGCTTTCCTTCGGAGATTGAGCTGGAGCACAAGGACATCAGAAAAAAGAAGGTGATGACTGTGCGGCCGGTGCCAAATGTCGACCTGACGGTTTTTGTGAAATTGAAGTGAACCTTGAAGTTGGCTCTCATTTGCATGACACTATAAGGTCAAGAGTCAGCAGAACATGCGATAATATCAGTGGAGGGATTTTGGCTTATACCACATTTGCAAATAAATCGATTTTCAGATTATCTCTTGTGCTTGTGGTATTGCCTGCTTTGTCCTTGGCACAAGAAAAAAATCACCACGAAGACGAGCAGGCACAAAAGCGAGTCTTTCTTCCCCAGGCCAGGTGCGATTTCCCCGATGACAGCTCTCATGAAGGGAATGGGTGCCTGAGTTGCCATGAGGGGATTGAGCCCATCAGGTGTGCCAATTCAGGCATGTTCAGGATGATAGAGTCCACTGCAGAAAAGGCCGGTTCTTCCAGCAGATGCGTGGTTTGTCACGGAGGCAACCCTGATATTGTCCTTCAACATGGACATTTCGAACCTGACAATGCTTCTCACATGGCTTTGGTCAAGAAGGCTCACGAGGGCACAATCGATTACTTCAAAACACACGATGGCCCAAAATCATTCTATCCTGATCCTGGCAGTCCCTGGATCAATGACAATAGCTGTGCTGCCTGCCATCCATGGCATGTAAAGGCCCAGTGGTCTTCTCTGATGATGACTGAGGCGGGAAAGATCCAGGGTACGGCATGGAGCTTTGGCGGCATGACCGGCTATGACCACAGGTGGGCCAACTATCCTGTGGACGATGGTGGCAGGAAAAACTGGGTGGGTTCCGACAGGTACAAACAATATATGCAGGAGCTTTCCGCAAAGTACGGAAACGTCTTCAAGGAGCACATGGACCAGGTCCCGGATGCACCCAAAAATTCAGAGGAACTTTCCGATCCGGCAAGGGCTGCGTTTACCTATATCAGGGGGGAATGTGAAAGGTGCCACCTGGGTGTTGGGGGAGTGCAGCGCTATGGTGACTATCGTGGGCTTGGATGCTCGGCCTGCCACATGCCATACGCAAACTCCGGTATGTCCATCAGCAAGGATCCAACCGTGGACAGGACAAGTCCTGGCCATCCACTGGTCCACATGATGCAGTCTGGCTTTGATGCACCCCTGGTGGCAGGAAAGATTCACTGGTCCGGCATTCCTGTGGATACCTGCACCACCTGTCACAACAGGGGCAGGCGAATCGGGGTGAGTTTCCAGGGCCTGATGGAGTCGCCTTACCAGTCACCCTGGACGGACGACGCGGGCAAGGCCCCAGCCATTCATGGAAAACACTATTTGCACCTCAAGGCCGACCTTCATCACGACAAGGGCTTCATGTGCCAGGACTGCCACACCAGTCTGGATGTGCACGGGGCCAACATGCTCATTGGCAGTGTAAGCGGTGCTGTGGAGATAGAGTGCTTCGATTGCCACGGTACACCCGATCGTTATCCTTGGGAGTTGCCCCTTGGCTTTGGAGACGAATATGCCATGAAACCCAAGCAGGGACCTGCCAGGGGTACAGCATCCAGACTGCCTGATTACATGCAGGACGGACGAACTCCAGCTGTGGAGGATGGCTATCTTCTTTCCTCTCGAGGAAATCCTCTGGGTAATGCGGTGCGTTCGGGCAACAAGGTAAAGCTCTACCTGGCTTCCGGAGAGGTCAAGACTCTAAACCCACTCAAGGGCATGAATGAGCAGGGGACGCTCTCTGCCAGGGGCAGGATTTCCATGGTGCAGGTGCGTGGTCATATGGAAAAACTAGAGTGTTATGCCTGCCATGCTGCCTGGGCTCCGCAATGCTACGGCTGCCACGTGAAGGTGGACTATTCTGCAAAATCCAAAAAGCACTATGACTGGCTTGCTGTCGGAATGGCTCATGGAGCCAACGGTTTGACTACCGAATACACACCCGAAGCAGAGGCTTTCAAGCTGGACGGGGAGATCAGCGAGAGCAGGTCGTATCTCAGGTGGGAGGACCCGGCTCTGGCGGTGGATGGAGAAGGCAGAGTGTCTCCGGTGGTGCCAGGATGCCAGACAAGCGTGACAGTTGTAGACAAGACAGGAAAAGTCCGTTTGCTCAATCACATCTTTCGCATACCCAATGTGGAAGGGGCAGGGGAAAAAGGGCAAAGGGCCATCGACATGGCTCCGCTGCATCCCCACACTGTCCAGGCCCACGCTCGTGACTGCGTCTCGTGCCATACAAACCCCAAGGCACTGGGTTACGGTATAGCAGGTGGAAAACTATGGGCTGATTCCTCCAAGCCTACGACCGTGGATTTGATGACAGGAGATGGCAAGCTCATATCCCCTGACTCCAAACCCCTGCTCTCGCAGATACCCTCGCTGGCAGGAGACTGGTCAAGGTTCGTGACCGAGGATGGAAAACAGACACAGACGGTGGGGCACCATTTCCCCTTGTCCGGGCCGTTGACTGCCGAGCAACGTTCCCACATGGACAGAGAGACCGTTTGCTTGTCGTGCCACAAGGAAATCCCTGACCGGTCTTCTGCCGTGGTTGCTTTACACCATGTGGCAGAGACCCTGGGGATGATGCCCAGGACATCGCAGGAACATGAAGGTTTGCTCAACAAGACCCTCCTTTTGGCTGGCTGGGTGCAGGTCCTCGGGGTTTCTTCTCTGCCCCTGCTTTTCTTGCTGGTAATATTTTGCTGGAGACGTATAAAGAAAAAGAACACTTGAGTAAGTATTGTTCAACTCTATACCAGTCTGAAAAGGAGAGGTATTTCCATTGGACCACGGATTCGTATTCTATCTGGACCCCATAATTTTCAACCTGGGGCCCCTTCATCTGAGATACTACGGCCTCATTTTTGCATCCATGCTGTATATTGGTTTTCTCATATGGCGTTGGCAGATGCTTCGCGGCGACTACAGCATCGACCTGGCAAACAGGTTTCTGCTGTGGGGGGTAATAGCTGTCATCGTTGGAGCCAGGTTGGGTCATTGCCTTTTTTATGAGCCCAAGTTCTACCTCTCCCATCCGGCCGAGATTCTGTATTTCTGGAAGGGGGGGCTTGCAAGCCATGGCGCAACCATAGGATTGTTCGTGGCCCTTTTGTTGTTTGCCTTTAAGTATCACATGAGATCACTGGAGGTTCTGGACAGGTTTTCCATGTCTGCTGCAGTGGGTGCCGCTGCTGTCCGTTTGGGAAACTTTTTCAATTCCGAGATAGTTGGAAGAGTGACGGATGGCACCTGGGGTGTGAAATTCCTCAGGTATGATTGTCACCATTTGCATCTTTGCCAGGTCTTTTCGAGTCCCAACCCGGAGGCGAACGCAAAATGGGCACAACTCGTCGAACAGACACCCCTTAGGCATCCATCGCAACTGTATGAATTCTCCCTTGGAATGTTTGTTTTATTGAGTCTCTTCCTGATCGATCGCTGGGCCGGAAAGGAAAAGCGACCTTTGGGGCTTTTGGCCGGCAGCTTTCTCGTCATCTATTTTACCGGGCGTTTTTTCGTGGAGTTCTTCAAGGAGTACCAGACAGGCCTGGTACAGGAGCACTGGTTGACCATGGGGCAGTATCTGTCCATTATTCCATTTGCTTTTGGTCTGGGTCTGGTGATTTGGTCTCTGGTCAAGAGACGACCCACGGATGAAAACAAGCTCGAGCCGGTATACGTGCCACCACCTGAGGACAAGAAGAAGGCAAAACCTGCAGTCAGCTCCAGCAAAAAAGGGAAGAAGTCCAAACCTGCCAAGAAGTCTGGAAACAAAAAGAAGAAGAAATCAAAACGCTGATATGTGATTGTCTGGCAGATTGGAGCAGCAGATCTGAAATTCAATTGCCTGGAATGAACGAGGAGCGGATTGGGAAAGCAAATAGAGACTGCTTGCACTTATGACTGTCCTGATGCATGTGCTTTGCTGGTTCAAAAGGAATCAGGCGGGGTAGAAATAAAAGGTAATCCCGACCACCCCATAACCAGGGGCTTTGTTTGCAAGAGAATACGGAAGCATGTCTCGAGGCTCGCAAGCCCCAATCGTATAACGAGTCCTCTTTTGAGGCATGGCTCTTGTTTTCGAGAGATCACTTGGGATAGAGCCCTGGACATGGTCGCAGGGGCCCTGGAGCATACCTTGTCAAATGATCCTTCCGGGGTGATCCATGTCATGGGTGGAGGCTCTCTGGGTGTCAGAAAGCTTCTCGTGGAGCATTTCTTTCACTCCCTGGGACCTGTTACCACCCTGGCTGGAGGAGTTTGTGACGAGACGGGAATCGCTGCCCAAACGGCTGATTTTGGTGATTGCTGCGGCCATGACTATACGGATTTGCAGAATTCCAATGCCATAGTTCTCTGGGGCAGGAATCCATCGCTGACAGGAATACACCTCTTGCCTTTTATAAAGGAGGCACAGGGTCGTGGGGCGAGGGTGGTCCTGATAGACCTTTGGAAAACTCCCACAGCAGCCCATTGTGACGATTTCATCAGGCTCGCACCTGGCGGGGATGCTTGGTTGGCCCTGGCTGTACTCAAGAGCCTCCTGGATAGAGGCGCTTGGAAAAGCATGGATGCCATAGAGGGCGTAGATGATTTAAAGAGCATGCTGCAGGATGAAGCTCTCACGGTAGGGGTGTTGGCAGCGCGTGCAGGTGTGGACGAGCAATCGGTCTTCAGGCTGGCCAAGGTCTATGGGCAAAAAGCACCTGTTGCGACCTTTATTGGCTGGGGCCTGCAGAGAAGAACAGCCGGTGGGTATTCTGTCAGGGCCATAGATGCTCTATGTGCTCTGTCGGGAAATGTTGGAATTGCGGGGGGAGGTTCCAATTACAACCCGGGAAGGTTGCGGGGACTGGATTTGAGCATGTTGGCAAAGCCAAGGGGTGATGCCATAGAGACACCTTTTTTTGCGGACATGCTGAACTCCAGAAAAAGGAGTGCTGCCGGGTTTATATATATAAACGGCTCCAACCCGGTGACTCAGTTTGCAGATAGTGTTGGGGTCAAAAGAGCGCTTGGTGCCGGATCGTTTGTTGTTGTAGCGGATGCATTCCTTACAGATACGGCAAGGTGCGCGGACGTGATATTGCCCAGCACTCTGATGTTGGAAGAGGAGCATGACGCTGTAGGTTCCTATGCTCACCATTTTGTATCTAGGGTTCAAAGGGCCATGGATCCGCCAAGGGGGGTCAAGGAAGATGTGGAGATTGTAAGAAGAATACGAAAAAGACTTGGCCTGCTTTCCGATCCCCTCTTGGACGATCCAACTGCGTGCATAGCGCGCATGACAAGAGACTGGTTCAGTGACGCGGGCATGTTTTGTCGCAATCCACGTCAGCCCGGCATCCCTTTCGAAGAGGGATTCAAAACATCTTCCGGAAAGATGAAGCTCGTGGGGCGGCTGTCTGATCGAGCTGATGAAGATCCCAGGTATCCCTTGTTGCTGCTGAGTCCAAAGAGGAGGGAATTTGAGCATTCCCAGATGGAACCCGAGGAGCAGACAGAGCCCTTGGTTTGTGAGATAAACCCAAAAGCTCGTGGAGCAGAGCGTTTGCTTGATGGGCAGATGGCAAGCCTGACGAGCCCCCTGGGTAGTCTGACTGTCAGGGTGAAATTCAGCAAAGACCTGGACTCCGGTGTCTGTGTGGTCGCCCAAGGTGGGTGGCTCATGTTCGGACATGCGGTCAATGCCCTGGTGCAGCAAAGAGCCACAGACCTGGGACAGGG
>JALVPF010000135.1 GCA_027031935.1 Myxococcales bacterium
CCAGGTCTCCAGTGGTGGGCTGTACCAGGTCACGCAAGGATCCATCCTGCTCATAGCACTTTCCTTCCGGCGCTATGCCGCATGATGGATTTTCCGCGCCTGGGGTCCCCAGGTCGCCATCACCATAAATATCCTGCGCCTCGCACCAGTACGATTCGTTGTCGTTCAGATCTGCAGCCATCAGCTTCGGTTCTAGCGCTGTAGCAGCCCCGGTGAAACTGGAGCCATAGGTCACGGCATCCAGCAATTGACCATCATAGGCCACAAATATGCCGCCTCCTGAATTACCCAAGGTCAGACCATCAAAAAGCACATCGACCTTTGGCAATCCTCCATTCAACATGGGATCGTCGCTTTGAGCGAATACCACATAGGTTCCGGCAGAAACTGGAATACAATCTCCACTCGGTACACTAAAAACCACATCCGGGTAGGTCTTGCCCACCTGAATTCCATTCAGATCCACATCAGCACCCACGTACAGCTCGAACCACTCTCCCTGTGCGTCACCAACAGCCGACGGGTTTGGCATGAACTCATTGATTATCAGGTCTCCGGGGGAAGGAACTCTCAGGTCCCTCGCCTCGCCGTTTTCGTAACACTTGCCGGGGGGCGAGATGCCAGCTGGTCTTCCAGTGCATCCGGGGTTTTTCCGAACTTCAGCCCGTTGATATCCATATCAGCGCCAGCGTAAACTTCGAACCATTCGCCAACACCATCGTCCACGATGGAAGGATCAGCCATGAACTCGGAAATCACCAGGTCTCCTGGACCAGGAGGAACAACCTTGCGAACATCGTCACCATCGCGACAGGAATCAGGTGGGACGTCGCTACCACAGACCTCATTTGCTGTACCCGGCGTACCAAAGGAATCAGGCTCGAACTCCATGCGCGCATCGCACCAGTCGTCGGGATTGTCATTGGCGACTGCGTCCGGATCCTTCGAACCGTCGAACTCCTGAGAAACCCCCTCGGACATCTCCATGTAGACCACACGGTCCACCAAGGCATCCTGGCAAAACAGGCTCAATCGCCCGCCCGAGTTACGAAGCCCTCCAAGGCCATCCTGGTATGCAAAATCCACCCATGCGGGCTTGGCCTGTTGGAGCACTCCACCGAACACCATGTACTGGGCCGGCTCGATAGTGATACTTTCTTCTATGGTATATTCTTCCTGCGCTGTGCCGTCGGTGCGGGCAGCCGCCAACCTGAGACCTTTCAGGTCCACTGCCGTGGTGCCCGGATTATAAACCTCGAACCACTCCTGTCCTTCATCCTGTCCCTTGGGATTGGCCATTATCTCCGTAATAACCAGGTCACCAGCCAAAAGTCCGGATCTACAAACAGTGTCCTGCCCTGAGCTACCTCCACAGGCCCATGTGAAAAAAGCCACAGGTGTACAAGCCAAAACAGGCAATAACAATTGGAACGGATTACGGAGCATGTCCTACCTCCTTTGTCCCACCCTCAACAGGAGCCTTGTCTCCATCCTCATCCAGCTCCTTGTCCTGTCCTTCTGTATCCCAGCCAGAATAATCAGGCAGGTTGGGCGCACCTGTGATTTGACCTGGCAAGTTTATGATCATCTGAAGCTCGTCGCTGTTCTTGTATTTGTTGTGATAACGCTCCACCACACCTGAGGCCCTGATGAACTCACCCTTGTACCTGGCAACCCCGGATGATCCAAAGACGTCCTTGTCAAAAAATATCAGGGGAAAATCGCTATTCAGCCGCCTGGAGAGGATCACCCTCGTGGGTCCCTTGTCTCCAAGCTTTATCTGTCCCACCAGGCCAAGTATGACCACTTTCTTGCCCACATGCTCTTCCAGCCTTCGCATGGCGTCCCAGTTGGTGAGTATTATGTAATTGTCCTTGCCCATTGCATCCTGTTCAAACTGTTTTATGAAATCTGCCCGGGCGTTCCACCAGGCGATCCTCTCATCGTAATCTCTGTAATGTTCCTTTTTTGGATCCCATATCCCGATGTGCTTTTTCTGAGCTTCTTTCTGAGCCTGGACAAATTGATCATGAAACCTTCTCGAATACGAATACTTGGTAAAATAGGGAGACATGCCGGCCCTGACCGCCTCAAGGTTGTAGTTGACCCAGTGGCCAGCACGCTTGACGAAAACGTACGCCAGATATCTGCCGTAACGACCCCGGATCTCCTTTGGATCGTCACGTTCCAGCCGTACCGTTCGCACCCCTTCGAAAAATTTCATGGCAAAATGTTTTGCATCCTCTCCCAGCGGCGTTGCGCATTTGGGGGGCTTGAGAGACTTTCCCTTCTTGACCTTCAGGTAGTTTTCGAACCCGCTTTCATACAGCCTGCGGTCCGGTTCGTTCTTGAAGGTCTCCTCCGTATCGATGGCAAGCAGACGAAGGGTGGAGCGCAGTCCTGCCACCTTAATGGTGTCACCATCGATCACCGCATGACTCGCCAGAGGAAACTCGCCTATGAGCAAGCCCGGAGTCTCGAGCGCCTTCAGGCGTTTTTGAATATCGGCTTTTCTCAAGCGCCGTACACGTTTTGAACCACCACAGGAAGTGAGGACAAACATGCCTGCCA
Organism: Myxococcales bacterium; assembly: GCA_027031935.1. Taxonomy (GTDB): domain Bacteria; phylum Myxococcota; class B64-G9; order B64-G9; family B64-G9; genus JALVPF01. Next base: position 2,572 of record JALVPF010000135.1, read on the forward strand.
GCATGATCGCCACTGCTACATAGTACCTCCTGATCACTGGCATGACGGGTTTGCCAATCCCGGAGTACCGGGTAGCCCCTCGTTGTTTCCGCCAAATTGCCCTGAATGAAGATCGTCGTCCGTACACCAGTTACTCTCCTCGTCGTTGTCCTCGGATGTGGGCGTAATTGCCCCATCCAAAGACAGGGTTCCCAAGTTTGGCAAATCCCTATATATGAGGCTGTCCACTTCCTTCCTTCCACACGACAGCAAAGTAAGAAGGCCACTGCCATATAGATCAGAATCGAAATCGGCCGCATATCCGTAATCTACATAGTCCGGAAGATCTCCCGAGGCAAAGCGCCCCAAGACGATATATCCTGCCGGTTCCAGAGAAAGCATCGCATCTCTGACCGTTATGCTTTTTTCATCAGAGCCATCCAGCTTCATGATGGTAATCTCCAGTCCATCCAATTCAACGATTGAATCGGTGGGATTGTACAATTCGATCCACTGTCCCCAGGTGTCAGCCCCGGACTGCCTGCCTCGTAGTTCCGAAAAAACCAGATCCCCTGCGTCCAGCGAGGTACAAACCAGGTCCAGCGGCCGACGGGAGCAGGCAAGGGATGAAACGATCAGCGTTGCAAATAAAAATTCAACAGACAAACTCTTGAATGACCTCAAATTCACTCTACCTCCTCGTGAGTGCCGTCTGGATGGATCACCAGTTCATCAAACACCTGGCCATTCAGGTCAGTGGCCTTTACTATGGCTTTGTCACACTGCAAATCCACTGTTACGTAGTGATAAACCGATTTCAAAACCCTCAATTCGTCCACCTGCCTGTTGCATGAATCCTCGTCTTCGAGAGAAGCCCCGCCTCCACCGGTGGTTATCACCAGGTGTCCATCGAAATCGAACCTCTCGTAGTCATGCTGGTGACCGGCGAAATAGGCATGGAATCCATTTTTCCACAACAGTGGAAGAAGCTGCGCCCTGACCTCGCTTGAAGGCCAACCATAGTTGGCATCGTCATAGCAGCCGGAGTCCGCTGGATAATGAGCAAAGGCAAAACGCCATTTTGCCTGCTGTGCCGCTGGTGACGAGACCTGTTGCTGCAACCACTGCCACAGGGGAGAATCCACACCATCCAAGGGGAAAAACAAGTCGGCGTGGTTCAGGGTGTCGTCCAGGATAATAAAGAAGGCATCGCCAAAGACAAAAGAAAAAGTCGTGCCGGCTTGCCGTTCCATGAGATCGGGAAAGTCCTTCAGGGAATCGGACGGAAAATCCAGATAATCCTTGAAATGCTCTGCCTCGAAGTCCTTGCGCTCGTGATTGCCTATGGAGACCAGCAAGGGGGCATAATGACCTAGCAGCCGGGTGGGATCGAAGTGCATCTGCTTGAACTCCTCCCGGTTCCTTCCGTCCTGGACGATATCTCCAACATCTATGACCAGTACCGGGTCCGAATCGACGATCTTGCTGGCAACCGCTTCGTGTTTTTCCGGGTCGGACCTCGTATCACCATAGACGTCAAACCTGAAGGGCTGCCCCGGGAGCGGGGCCGTGGAAAAAGTAAGGTCCCTGGTACAACGATCATCACTACAAGCCCTGTAATGGTAAGAGGTGGCTGGTTGAAGTCCATCTACCACCACGTGATGCATGGTTCCTGAGTCCGCCTGGGCAGATGAGCCATAACTGTCATCTGAGCCAAACTCCACTTTGGAACTTCCCGCCTGTTCCGTCTCCCAGGACACCTCGACGCTGGTGGCCGTTGTATAACCCAGGAAAGGCCCTACGAAAAAGGTCTCGTCCTTTTGACCAAAGGAAATGCTATGGGTGTTTTCCGGATCGCAGACTACTGCTCCGTCCCCTCCGTCATTCCCTACGTCATTGGTCCCTGAGCATGCTAGAAACAAAAACGCTGTTGCCATAAATACCGACTTCATAAGCACCTCCATGACACTACACTCTATATCTTCCCGGGAAAACTCGCAAACTTGCAACCATCATCCGAATTCGACCTTTGTTCATGAACCTAAATCTCCCACATTATTGAATCAGATTTTCCAGATCGCTTGTGAGGTCACGGAGATGCAAGGAATCGTCCGTAGTCGTGGATTCACCACGTCGAGGACAGATTCCGAAGCATCGACACAGAGATCGCAAGCGAGGTGGGAAATCCTGGATGAACAACATCTTGACATACTACCCCCTCCGTCCCTAAAGTAAGTAAGATCAGTTAACCGAGTCAGCTTGTCTCAGGCACATAACAACTTGACAGTTATTGCAAGTTCAATGCTGTTGATGCTGTTTACCATAACGAATGGGACGACTTGACACACTGGAGGAAATAATGAAGAACCCCACCTCCCTGGTATTGTTGTCACTGATGTCACTGGGCTTTTTGCTCCTGGCAACCAACGCATGCGAATGTGGGGACGCAGGGCTCCAGGAAGCTACCCCATCTCTGGAAGTTTACTCTGTAAACGATAGTGGCACTTCGCCCGCTGCGGATCAGATGACGCCCATCCCTGATGACGACCACATCCAGGTGGATATGGGCCAGGTAGATGCCGGTGTTGTCAAGCGACGTTTCGTATTTCTACGCAACACCGGCAGGGGAGACCTTCAGTTGGTAAGCGCACAGGTGAATCCCAACACCAGCACCGACATGGTAATAGGTTGCCTGCAAGGCGCTCAGTTCATCACGGACTGCGCCTTTGGAGACAACAGGCTGAACATAAGCCCGGGCCATGACCTGGTTATCGAGATCGATTACGCCCCAGCCGAGTCTGGTTCTGATTCTGGATCCATTTCCTTGCAATTCAACGTACTGACCCATCAGAATGTGACCGTCGATATTACCGGACAGGCGGTGACCCCCGAGATCCAGGTCTGTTTTTCAGACTGCATTGGAGATCAAGGGGGTGCGGAATGCTCCGGAGCCGGTCCCCTATGCAACGACGAGGTCGAGAGAGATCAGTTTATATTGGACTTTGGTGATATACACATGAACGACAGCGCCATGCGCATTGTTACCATACGCAATCAGGGCCAACGCCCCCTGAATGTCAGTTCCATCGCACTGGCGGACATGAGCCATGGCCAGTACACACTCGACACCTCGTCATCCGGCTTGCCGGGCGAACTTCAGCCAGACGACGAGGCCCAGGTTCTCATAACTTTTTCGCCACAATGGGGAGGGCTTCACGCGGAGAACCTCATCGTCCAGTCCAGTGACGTAAATGAACCAGAGGTCCTCGTGAAACTCTCCGGACAGGGCATAGCGCCAAGGGTCTGTCCCGACCCTATGCTACTGGATTTTGGAAACGTCCAGATAGGCGCCCCGGTGGTCAAGACCTTTACCCTGGAATCATGCGGACTCGAAGTGCTAAACCTCCAGAACCTGCAGATGGCTTCGGGCTCCAGCCCGGATTTTTCTCTTCCAACGCCACCTGCCATGCCGGCAAACTACAATCCTGGAGAATCGGTGGAGGTTGAAGTGCAGTACTACCCACAGACTGCTGGTTCCGATTCGGGCGGGGTGGAAATCTTCTCCAATGACCAGTCAGCAGATCCAAACACTGGCTTGACGGGCACCGTGGTTCTGAAAGGAAACGCTGTGGAGAAAGCTTGCGACATACAGGCCACTCCATTTGCAGTAAACTTTGGTGTGGTGGTGGTAGGCAACCAGCCCACCATGGACGTGGTTGTAGCAAACGTGGGAACCGACCCCTGTGACGTATCGGACATCAGGATAACAGCCAACACCCCGGACGATGAGTTCAGTCTGTCCAACTTTTCAGGTGCCACGACCTTGCAACCAGGTGACATGACTACCGTCCAGGTGGGATACGACCCAAGCCCGCCCTTGGGTCAGGACACCGGAATACTCAGCGTGTTTGCAAATGACAAGGACACCGACGAGGTAAAGATAGATCTCAACGCGTTCTCCGTACCTCCGGATGGTGACGGTCCCATCGCGGTTTGCTCTGTGACTCCCAACCAGGACGTACCGCCCTTTACCACGGTTACATGGGACGGATCCCAGTCCTATGACTCCAACAACCGCCCCATTACGGAATACCGTTGGAACATTTTCGCATTTCCTCCCGGCTCTGGAGCGACCATCCAGGGCTCAGGCGCCACTCGAACCTCTGTGGTGGATTTTGCCGGTGACTATATAGCATCTTTGGTAGTCGTAAACGACCTGGGACAAACCTCTGACACCTGCTATGCAACGGCCACAGTGGTTCCGACCCAGGATCTATGGATAGAGATGTTCTGGCAGCACAGTGGCGATGACATGGATTTACACCTGCTGGCTCCTGGGGGCATTCCCCGCACAAATACGGACTGTTTCTATGCAAACTGCGTTCCGGTTTTTGGCCATTCAGTGCTCGACTGGGGTCAACAAGGATACTCTGGCGACGACCCTCGTCTCGATCGTGATGACATTCCAGGCGATGGCCCGGAAAACATCAACATTGCGAACCCTGTGGACGGGAGGTACACAGTGTTTGTAAATGATTATCCAGGCCATTCATATGTAGGTGGCAACGAAGTTACGGTTAAGATCTATATTGATGGTGTTCTCGCACAGGAATTTGTAAAGACAATCACCGGGGAAAACGAAGACTGGTATGTTTGCAACGTGGATTGGCCCTCCGGGAATATCAACCCCCTCTGAGCCCATCGCCGACGCGGGAAATCAGAACAGAAGCTGAGTCTGCAATATACCCATCAGACCAAAGTCTCCACCGTTTGCCTTGCTGGCTCCCAGCTGAAGTTTCAACGAAGTGGAATGTCCCAGCCACCACCAATTGAATCCTCCATAAATAGCAAGGTAATCCCCCGCGTCACCCTCCGACTCTGTGGCGTTGAACCAGTCCACCGATACCAGCGCCTCGTATGCGTCGTATCGCACGCCCAACTCGCTCATGATCCCCATGCCTGTGTATTCAGAACCGGGCTTGAGACCATAGAAAGACCTGGGCTGTCCGTCAGCCAGGTTGGTCATGTCACCATGGTTGTAATAGTAAAAGTCCACCTGACCGGTCAGGCCCATGAGCTTGTCTTCGCTAAGGGGAAAGTCCACGAATATATCTGCTGCCATGGCCCAATAGTCTTGCCTATTTTCCACGAAACCATCTGCGGCGGGGTTTGTTTGCCCCACATTGCGGTGTACGTTGAGATCCTTTTGCCAATCGAAGGAAGCGCCCACAGAGACAATCTTTTTCGTTGAAACAATTCCAGCGTCCGTCTTTTTCAGGTAGATTCCATCCCAGAAAAATCCGCCGGTGCCGGGACCGCTTTCGGTATCGAACATGTTGAAGGTCAACCTGGCCGTAAGCCTTGGCCAATCATGGGGATTACGTGGGTCTTGCGCGCCGCCGTGGACACCGTTGAGTATGGCCAGGCGGTATCCGACCATCTTGTTGAGCACAAGCCCCCTGATCATCACACCATAATCTCTCCAAACCTTGGTGCTGCCCCTGGGATACTTCACCAGGGCCCCGTGGTAATCCAGAGAATGCAGGGTTACGGCCCCTTGCATGCCATGATGGCTGAAAGGCACCAACAACATGCCTGCGTCAACCTGAAAAGCCTCACTCAGGTTGTACTCCATCCAGGCATCCTGTATAAAGGTGTTGCCCGCAAAATTACCGTTTTTTCCAAAATTGGGATTGTCCGTCTCCACGAAAAACTGAACCTTGTCCGTAAGCTGACCAAACAGCAATATGCGCATTCTACGCAGGTAAAAATCCGTATTCAGGCTCTGTCCATCAGGTGCTCCTTCATCGGTAAACGAGGCCCAACCCTGTAAAAGTAAAGCAATTTTCATATAGGTCTCATCATTTCCGATCTTTACACCAGCCGCTGATACAGGTGATGCAGATGCCAAGACACCCAGCACAGCAAAAACACTTACCATTTTTCTCAGGCTCCACGATCCGCGCATCGAAAACCTCCTTGTTGTAAAAGTGCGCCCAAGTGCAGGTCGGCAGAACCCCTCTGCCGTCTACGCAGAGGGGAACATATACAAGTTGATGGAAGTGTCAACTGAAAAAAATTATGGATTGAGAACAAGCCGGAAACATCATACAGGTTATTGGCCCAAGCTACCACTCGTCAATGGCACTTCTGACTGCCTGGAGCAGAGATTCGATGCTGAATGGTTTTTGAAGCAATCTCGTTCCTTCTGCAAGCAGACCACGTTCTGCAATCACATCCTCCGAGTGTCCGGACATGTATAAAACCTTCAGCTTGTCCAATCTCGCCGCCAGTTTTTCAAAAAGCACCCTGCCATCGATTGTGGGCATGACAACGTCAGACAAGAGAAGATCTATGTGAGTCGAATCATCCAATTCGTTTACAAGCTTCAGTGCTTCCGGACCATTCTTCGCTGAAATGACCCTGTAACCGTGTTGCTCCAACATGTGTTGGACCATGTCCAGGACCATTTCCTCGTCCTCTACGACCAGAATCGTCTCTGAACCCGTCTGCAGTGTTTTCAAAGATGAAGGGTTTGGACTTTCCAACTCTGAGGTATGATCATGGGAGAGGGGCAGGCACAACCTGAAAGTCGTCCCTTTGCCCAGGGTGGTTTGAACATCGATGAATCCATCATTCTGCTTTATTATTCCATAGACGGTGGAAAGCCCAAGGCCTGTACCCTTGGACTTTTCTTTCGTGGTAAAAAACGGCTCGAATATCTTGCCAAGGGTGTCTTCATCCATGCCCTCGCCCTGGTCACCGACGGAAATCATTGCAAATGAACCCTCCTGTGCACATGAAGAAAACATGGCTGAATCCCTCGGCAACTCGATGGTCTCTATCCTGATACTTAAGCTGCCCCCTGATGGCATGGCATCTCTGGCATTGGTGGCAAGGTTTACGAGAATTTGGTCCACCTGCGCAGGGTCGATGAGCACTATGACATCATCGTCCGACGGTATGAAATCCAGCGAGATATCTTCGCCTATGATCCTCGAGATCATCCTGTTGGAGCGCCCTACTACGGCATTGAGATCCACCAGTTTCGGATCGATGATCTGCTTTCTTGAAAAGGCCAGCAATTGTTGAGTCAGTTCGGCTGCTCGCCTGGCTGCGCTGAGTATCTCCTCCACCGACTCCTGCATCTCACTAACAGGGGGAAGCTGTTGCTGCAGTATCTCTCCATATCCCACGATGCCCGTAAGCAGATTGTTGAAATCGTGGGCTATACCTCCAGCCATGCGACCAATGGCCTCCATCTTCTGGGACTGAAGCAACTGCGCTTCCAGCTCTGCCTTTTCTCTCTCGGCTTTTTTTCTCAAGGTTACATCACGAACTATCGCCTGGATATAGACCTCTCCACTCAAGCTTAACGCGTTTAGTGTAACCTCTGCATCAAACTCGGTGCCGTCAGCCCTCGTGTGTGTCCAATCAAAAAACTGCAACTGCCCCCTTAGCGCAGCATTGATTTTCTCCAGGGCTTTGCTCCTGGAATCACGTCCATCCGCCTGAAACTCAGGTGAGAACTCGTACGGGGGATGACCTATAATCTGTTCCCTGCTGCAACCAAACATCTCCAGTGTCCGTCTATTGCAGTCTATGAACGTGTCCTTGTCCATCAGGAAGATGGCATCACCAGCAGTCTCAAACAGCGTCCTGTACAGGGCCCAGGTATCACCCCGAGAATGAAGCCTTGCCAGAGGTGCATCCTCCTGGGCCTGTTTCTCCTGGTCATCGGACATAAAGCCCCTCCCTGTCCATGAAGATACACCAGAACTCCTGATTTGAAAATCAATTTCAGAATGCGGGGACAAGCTTCAAAAGGTCAAGAAAAAAGCAGCGGAATGCCCCCCATGAACACTTCCGGCAGGCACTCAGAAGCAAACGGTCACGAAAGGATTCATCCTGCAGCTGTAATCATCGCAATCCGTAAATCCATCAGAATCGTTGTCAGTACCATCGGAGCACATGGAGTCATTGTTCTCCTCGTTGCACACGGTCACATAAGCGTTTTCGGAACAACTCCAGTCATCGCAATCCGAATACCCGTCAGAGTCGTTGTCGATACCGTCAGAACAAAGCTCATCACTGTTTTCCTCTCCTGAACAGACACTTATGGTAGGATCAAAAGAACAGCTCCAGTCATCACAGTCCACATGACCATCAAAATCATTGTCCTGGCCATCGGAACACTGGGCATCACCCATCTCCTGTTGACCATCACCGCACACTGTAACAGCAGGATTTCGAGAGCAGTCGAAATCATCACAATCGACGTAAGAATCACCATCATTGTCCTGACCATCGGAGCACAGGGCATCGGTGTTCTCTGCACCGCCTGAACCACACACGGTCACAGCAGGGTTGCGAGAGCAATCGTAATCATCACAGTCGATGAAAGAATCACCGTCATTATCCTGACCATCGGAACAAAGGTCATCAGTGTTCTCTTCACCACCGCCACCCCCACAGACAGTCACATCGGGATTGAGCGAGCAGTCGTAATCGTTACAATCGACATATGAGTCACCATCGTTGTCTACACCATCGGAACAAAGAGCATTGGTATTTTCCGCACCACCCGAGCCACACACGGTCACGTCGGGGTTGCGGGAGCAGTCGTAGTCATCACAGTCTATGAACGAATCACCATCGTTATCTACACCATCGGAACACAAAAGATCGGTGTTCTCGGCTCCACCGCTACCACACACGGTAACATCCGGATTGCGGGAGCAACTGTAGTCATCGCAATCTATATAGGAATCACCATCATTGTCTATGCCATCCGAACAAAGGGCATCGGTGTTTTCCACACCACCACCGCCACACACGGTCACATCCGGATTGCGGGAGCAGTCATAGTCATCACAGTCCACGAATGAATCGCCATCATTGTCCACACCGTCTGAACAAAGGGCATCGGTGTTTTCCACACCACCGCCACCACACACGGTCACGTCAGGGCTGCGTGAGCAATCATAGTCATCACAGTCCACGAATGAATCGCCATCATTGTCCACACCGTCTGAACAAAGGGCATCGGTGTTCTCATCACCATTGCCACAGACTGTCACGTCCGGGTTCAGGGAACAATCGAAGTCATCACAGTCTATGAACGAATCATTGTCATTGTCCTGGCCATCGGAACACAAGGCATCGGTGTTTTCCGCGCCTCCACCACCACACACGTCCACGTCGGGATTACGGGAACAATCATAATCATCACAATCGATGAAGGAATCACCGTCATTGTCCAGACCGTCAGAGCAAAGGGCGTCGGTGTTTTCATCACCTCCACCGCCGCCACACACGGTCACTTCGGGATTTCTGGAACAGTCGTAATCATTGCAGTCTATGAACGAATCACTATCATTGTCCACGCCGTCTGAGCACAAAGCGTTGGTATTTTCCTCTCCTCCGCTACCACACACAGTAACGTCAGGATTCTGAGAACAACTATAGTCGTCACAATCTATGAAAGAATCACCATCATTGTCCACACCGTCTGAACATAGGGCATCGGTATTTTCCGCACCACCCGAGCCACACACGGTCACGTCGGGGTTGCGTGAGCAGTCGTAATCATCACAGTCGACAAATGAATCGCCATCATTATCCTGACCATCGGAACAAAGAACGTCAGTATTTTCAGCACCACCACCACACACGGTCACGTCCGGGCTGCGTGAGCAATCGTAATCATCGCAATCGATGAAGGAATCGCCGTCATTGTCTATACCGTCCGAACAAAGGGCATCGGTGTTCTCTCCACCACCGCCTCCGCAAACGGTCACGTCGGGATTGCGTGAGCAGTCATAGTCATCACAATCAATAAAGCTGTCGCCATCGTTGTCCTGGCCATCGGAACAAAGCTCATCGGTGTTCTCGTCACCACCTCCACCACCGCACACATTGACATCAGGATTTCGGGAGCAATCATAGTCATCACAGTCTACGAAAGAATCACCATCGTTATCCTGGCCATCAGAGCAAAGGGCATCTGTATTTTCTGCGCCGCCGCCGCCGCACACGGTCACATCGGGATTGCGTGAGCAGTCATAGTCATCACAGTCGATGAATGAATCACCGTCGTTATCCTGGCCATCGGAACACAGTGCATCGGTATTCTCGTCACCACCACCGCCACCACACACGGTCACCTCAGGGTTGCGTGAGCAGTCGTAGTCATTACAGTCGACAAAAGAATCACCGTCGTTGTCCTGACCATCGGAACAAAGCGCATTTGTGTTCTCCGCACCGCCGCCGCCACACACGGTCACATCCGGGCTGCGAGAGCAGTCGTAGTCATCACAATCGATGTAATTGTCACCATCATTGTCTTTTCCATCGGAGCAAAGGGCATCGGTATTTTCTGCACCGCCGCCGCCACACACGGTCACATCAGGGCTGCGTGAACAGCTGTAGTCATCACAATCGATGTAATTGTCACCATCATTGTCTTTTCCATCAGAGCAAAGGGCATCGGTATTTTCTGCACCGCCACTGCCGCATATGGTCACGTTCTCGCCACGGGAACAGTCATAGTCGTCACAGTCCGTGTAGCTGTCCCCATCGTTGTCTATGCCGTCGGAGCACAGGGCGTCGGTGTTTTCATCACCGCCACCGCCGCATATGGTCACGTTCTCGCCACGGGAACAATCATAGTCGTCACAGTCCGTGTAGCTGTCCCCATCGTTGTCTATGCCGTCGGAGCACAGGGCGTCGGTGTTTTCATCACCGCCACCGCCACCACACACGGTCACAGAGGAATTATTCTTGCAATCGATGTCATCACAGTCAATGTAAGTATCCCCATCGTTGTCTATGCCGTCAGAACAAAGCGCGTCCGTGTTTTCCTTCTTGTCGCTTTGGCAAACCGAGGTGGCCGAGCAATCGGAATCATCGCAATCGGTATTTCCATCCTTGTCATTATCTATGCTGTCAGAACAAAGGGTTGAGGTGTTTTCCGGTTCAGAGTTGGTCCTGTCATCCCCACATCCGGAGATGGAAAACACCAGGGCCACAGAAGCAATAGCGGTCAAAATAGTACTTTTCATGATTTCACCTTTCATAAAGAATCCAAATTCCTTGGCTGGACTGCCCAGCGCAGGACAGTCGAATCTACACGATTAATGGGATACACACAAGCGACTTTGCTCCATGACAATAAAAGCAGTCTATAGGTCTCATAGAAAAAATTTACAGATGAAAGCCGTGAAGTCAGGCAGACGACCTCATGGATGGACGCATCATGCCAAGCTCAAGAGCCTTCCGTAGTTCCTTCGTATAGAGTTACCACGACCTTCTTGTAAATCACTTCCCCGTCGGACTTGCGAGTTGCCTTTATCATCAAGGTCTGCTGCTGGCGGCTCCCATCGTCAGATGGCCATGAAGTCGCGTTGCTTCCATCATCCAGGAAAAATTCGGCTTGCCATGAGGTGTCTTCCATACCGTCCTCATCGGGCACATCCCCTATGGTTACAGAACTGTCTTCGCTCGTGGTGCCGGAGAAGGAAATGGAGTCCACAAGAAAGGTGTTATGCCTGGATCCCCCGTCTTTACCTCTATCATTGGGGTAAATGATGCCAGTACATCCTTGCAAGAGGAGAAAAACCGTCACCATAAAAAGTCTGAAGAACATGCTACCTCCAACCTAGGGTTCCACGTAAAGATGACTGAAGGTGGCCCCAGTCTGCTCACCTGTGATTTGCAAGACCTGTGGGACCAGTTCCCCTTCTTCTACCTTTACGATAAACAAGCGATTGAGCAAATCGCTTGCACGCAGGATAGCGGTAAAGTAAGCGGGATCGGTAGACCACTCGGGAAACTCCCATTCGGTCTTGCCCGCAGGCAAGCGAAATTCCGAAGTCTGCCTGAAATCATCACTCTCAGCCACGTAAGAGAAGATTCTGATGAAATCATGGGGTATCACCAGGCACATGAGACGCGCGCTGTCGTCAGGCGCCATGGAACCATTGCAGGTCTGATGGTCTGCCACAGAACCATCCATGAGGAAAAATTTCTCTGTGGGGTATTCAACATGGTTGACCACATCATAGGCCCAGAGGTTTTCATAGACCTGACCGAGCCATCCCATGCCCTTGTTTGGTCCAGCGTCCATGGCCCTTGGACAGACCTCCACCGCCTGACCTGCCGGATCAACTCCACCAGCTCTCAACTCCAACCAGTAGGTCTTGCCTCCCGAGCCATTTTCGCTCTTGTCGGACCAGTCGCAATAAACCACAGCCTCCTTGCCATTGCTGAAATCAAAATAGCCCACATCTCCCATGGCCACCATCTTGGTCTGGCTGCCATCAAGGGAGCTTACGAAAATGTTCTTTGGTCCGTTGGGGCGTCCTTGGCTGTAAACGACCCTGGTGCCATCAGGAGAGATGAGTGGATTAACCGAGTCCTGAGAACCTGCCAGAGTCTGAACCGAGGGATTGTCGACCCTGAAATCCAAAACGCGTATGGTACCTCCTGCGTCCACCCAGACCAACACGCCAGTGCGACCTCCAAGAAACTCCCTGAGTTCTTTTGCCGATACCACCAGTCCATCTATGGGAGCTTCGGCATCCTGTATATCCAGTTGAATGAAGCGCTTGACGGATCCATCCTCGCTCTGCAGACTCGCAAATACCCTCTGAACCCCCGGGGCCACATCAACCTGCACCTGAAATGTTCCATCCTCCGCCACAGGAAAACTTTTACCTGATACAATAACATGGGTTACAGACCCAATACCATCCGGCACCCTGCCACGGACAGTGATGCTACCGAGTTCCAGTGCGCCGGGCTCCACAGCAGCAGGTGCAATGCTGAAGATGCCTGATACATCCTGCACGTCGCCGGACAGGCTGCGGGCACGAACCTGTGCGCCATCGCATTGTACGTCAGGCACCTGCCACGTGACATCTCCCCAATGGGCATCATCGATTCCCACCGTGGAGATGGCATCATAATTCAAGCCCGTATCCAGGGAGTATTCCAGCACCACTGTATCCACGTCCGTGGCATCCCAGGTGACGGGCTGGGCCTGGCCCCCGGTCAAGCGGTCTCCGGCCTGAGGGCTTTGCAAATCTATGAAGGGCTGCCCTGTGGCCACTATGGTAAACTCGTTGGATTCTGCACGAATGGAGCTATCGAAGTAGCCATGGATCAAAATCCGGGCATGCTCCGTGCCCTCATTGGGAACGGTCCACAGATAGTCACCCCAACTGGCATCGTCTGACGACAGAGACGGAACGATCTCTGCATATGTAGCACCTCCGTCGGCTGAAAACCGAATAGTAACGTCATCCAGGTTTTGCGTCGTCCAGCGGATGTGCCCCTCAGAGCCAGCCTGCCATGATTCTCCACCGGCAGGAGAGATTATGCTTATAGAAGGTTGATTATTGGTATCGAATTCCACAGACGCAAATCCCTGGTTGCCACTGGGATCGGTAGCCCTGGCTGAAAGATCGTGGTGGCCATCGGCAAGTGCCAGTTCGAATATGGTATAGCTCCAGGTGTCCGTACCGTCCGCCTGCATCCACTGACCACCATCCAGACTCAACTCGACCGAGGTGACGCCCACGTTGTCGCTGGCCACACCCTGAACCAACACATCACCGCTCAACACCGCGCCGTCTGTGGGAGCGAGTATACTGATTGTGGGATCCTCATCGTCCGTCACAGATCCCTCCAATATCTCAATACCTGCTTCGAAGGCATCGTCCCCCTGGTCTTTTTCAGCAACAATCTGCAGACCGTTACCATCGGAGACCTGAACAGAAAAATCCAGGACCAAAGCCTTGGAACTGCCTCCGGCCGCAGTCACGATGTTGAAATCATCCAGTACCTTGACACCCTCTATGGTGTAATCCATGGCCCTTTCAATACCAGCATACCCATCAAAAAAATGAAGTCTGACCGTATAGCTTCCGTCGGGCAATTGGAATGAATATGAATGATCCATGTGAATACAGGTCAAATAGACATCAGCTGGAGCTGGATTTGTCTGGCCGTTCAGATCCACCGCTCCTGAAAAATCAAAATCATTCCCACCTGAACGAAATTCGTCCTCGTCAACCCATCCGGAAACAGCTGGGCTACCATCACCACAATTGATTGCCAGGGGCAAAGACAGGGACACCACAGATACCGCCACCTGCCGGGTCACTGGGCCCCCCGGTCCCTCGGCAGTCAGCGTATATGTGGTATCATCCGACGGCGATACATCTCTAGAGCCGCTCGTCCCGACACCCCCGATTCCATTATCGATCGATACAGAGGTCGCGTTTGTGGTCTGCCATGAAAGGGTGGCTGTATTTCCGGATGCGATTGAGTCAGGGGTCACGGAAAACGAGTCGATACGGACCTGATTGGGCACGCCCGGGTTTACCCATACATCTGGAAAAAGATCTGCCAGGGAATTATTTGTAACCTTCACCCAGTCGGTAACCTGGCTAAACCCTGCATCCACCTTGCCCAGGTATATCTCGATCTGCGGTCCACCGGCCATGATGTTATTGGAGCCCATTTGGCCCTGGCTATATGGGCCGGTCATGGCAAGAAACCTGGGGTTGTTTGACATCTTGGGGTGATAGATCTCCCATCCGTTAATTCCCGGAGCCGAGTGAAGATCCAGAATACGCATCTGACCCACCGGCCAGTCCCAGACCTGCCAATTCCTATGGGCTCCATCGAATACACCTACACGGTAGGCGGTATCTGGGGTGATGGTGGTCCAGCAGCCAGTGGTATAGTAACCACTGTCAGGATAATACAGGGTTCCTCCACCGGAACCATCATACGCGGGTTCACCAGCGCCACACTTGGGCCAGGGCCACGAGCTTGCGATCCTGGCTCCGTCTGAAGAGATGGACATCCAGTAGGCGTTGGTCTGGGTTGCACTCCAGACCAGCTGCACCTCGTTACCGTTATCCAGGTTTACTCTCATGATGGGGCCGTTGTTGTTGTCTCCGTCACCACCCTGCTGAAAATACACCCACTCCTTGCCGCTTGGCTCATCGAACCACACGGCTCCAGCAAAGCCTGAAGCCAACTGTCTGACCCCGCTTCCGTCCCAGTTGCACACAAAGACCTTTCGCTCCACACGGTCAGAATAAACAACACGGCTTCCATCATGGGTCAGAAGAGGTTTCGTGTAATCATCAAGGGTGCTTTTTATCTCCCGTATCATGTCGTCATTCGTGTCATAGCCCATAAGCTTGAAGACATTGGAACCACCGAACACGTGGTCCCCTGTTGCCGTGGTATCGAGCTGCCAGACTATCTTGACCTGCTTGCCACCACTAAGCCCGGTAA
>JALVPF010000136.1 GCA_027031935.1 Myxococcales bacterium
TTGAATAAGGGTATTGGGCTAGATCCGGCCTGACCGACGAAGCAAGATCGCAAGATTTGAGACAACAGGGGTGAGGGGAACGAAAAAGTGCTTGGACCAGGCAAGGCTAAACCTCCGTCCCTGCCTCTCAAAACCTCCGTCCCTGCCTCCTTGCACCGTCCCTGCCTCATGTCATCAAGGAATTTTATTTTTTCTAGTGTGGACTTTTAATTGAATCTATTCAAAACTTCTAGGTGTGGTGTTCCATACGAAGAAGGGCAACATGAATAAAGAGGGGCAATATGAATTTCGTGGCTAAGATTTTCCTGGGTTTTATAGTATTTTTTGGAGTTTCTTGCAGCAACTCTACATCCAATTCTCAATGCAAACCAGATTGCTCGGGTCGGCAGTGCGGCGATGATGGTTGTGGAGGAACATGCGGCAAGTGTGGTGGACAAGGTGTTTGTCAGGACGGTGTGTGTCAGTGTGATTCCCATGCGTATTCAGATTGCAAGGACGGGGATCTGTGGTGGTTCGATTCGTGTGACCAGCCTGAGAGCCTGCTGGATGCTTGCGAGCATGGTTGCGAGAACGGTGCCTGTCAGTGTGATTCCCATGCGTATTCAGATTGCAAGGACGGGGATCTGTGGTGGTTCGATTCGTGTGACCAGCCTGAGAGCCTGCTGGACGCTTGCGAGCATGGTTGCGAGAACGGTGCCTGTCAGTGTGATTCCCATGCGTATTCAGATTGCAAGGACGGGGATCTGTGGTGGTTCGATTCGTGTGACCAGCCTGAGAGCCTGCTGGACGCTTGCGAGCATGGTTGCGAGAACGGTGCCTGCCTGTATTGTCAAGCGGATTGCACGGATTTGGATTGCGGGCCTGACCCGGTCTGTGGCACGAACTGCGGAGATTGTCCTGATGGACAGGACTGCGTGGATGGATCTTGTAAGGCACAGGGAAACGATTGCCGAACAGACGGTTGTCCCGGAGCTTATTTCTGCGACCAGGATACCGGGGAATGTGTGCCAGGTTGTCTTGTGGACGACGATTGCGACGATGGAATGGATTGCACCAGCAACACCTGCAGCATTGATCATGTGTGTATTACGGGACCTCTGTCGGATTGCCCATGGCCGGCAGAGCCCATGGCGGATTCAGACAACATTACCTCCATCGAAGGTCCGGCTTGGGACAATGATTTCTACCGTGATCTCAGTGGGGCTGTCTGGAACCCAGTAACAAATACACTGTGGGTCTGTCGTAACAGCGGTCCATCAAAGGTCTGGGCTGTTATCCGAGACAATGCAGGTTTATTTTCCATCGCCGAGAAAAATGGCGAGCGAGGAGAATGGTCTGATTTCGGGGACCTGGAGGGATTGACCATGGCCGATTTTGACGAACCGGAAACCCTCTACCTCATGATAGAGGGAGGGGGCCATATACAGGAGTTTGATTTTTCAAGCTATGGCACTGCGGTGATGGTCAATGATTGGGTAACCACGGAACAGTTGGGGAACGATGGGGCTGAGGGGATAACCTTTGTTCCCGATGAGTTTTTGCAAGAGCAAGGGTTCGTAGGGGCCGATGGCACACCGTCTACAAGTACACAGGGAATGGGCGGTCTAATGTTTGTGGGTCATCAGGGTGGCGGTTTTATACATATTTTTGATTTGAACAGGAATGACTCATCATATCTCTACTTGGGCCGACTGAAAACAGACCGGAATGAGACTGCAGGCCTCGAGTTCGACCGTTCCACCGGACTGTTGTTCATCATGCACGGTGCCAACCATAATGTCGTTGAAGTGGCTAAATTGTCTTCCCATGTGGATGGGGGGGAGAGAAAACTCGATACACTCAAGGTGTATACAGGACCGCAACCCATACCCTTTTTCAGCGACAACTACGAGGGCATTGCAGTCACATCGAATGATGAGTGCATGGATGGACACAGGAGCTTTTTTCTTACCATCGATGGTGGCAAGTTGTGGTCTCTGGTTCGTTTTAGCCAGTTTCCATGTGAATAATCGTAGCCTGTGTTTTCCATAACGAATCCAAGCAATTGTCATGGTTGCCACAGCACTCCTGTCTATGGTTCTATTTTTTCTCCGGGACAATGAAGCTTGTATGATGGCGAGCTTGCGGCTTTGATCTCGTTATGCTTGGTGCAAGTTTTGCCTTGTCGGTGGACCGTAAATTGCTGTTGTGGTATTTTCATAGATGACTTCAACAGGAATTGGGTGACACACATGAAAAATCTGGCTCTTCTGATTTCCAGTGTTTGGCTGACTTCCTTTCTTGTCTCCTCTTTGTGCGGATGCTCAAGTAGTGTAGAGAAAACAAAGGAAGATTGCACCAAGCCATTGTTTGACTGTCTCGATGCCCAGGGAGATTGTGTGCTTTCCAAGTCGGACGATGGAAAGGTGTCGGTTCATTGGGAAAGCGGCGCTAGTGTCTCTGGTCCTGTAGGACTTGCAGTGTTCGAGGCCATGGGACCAAACGGGCAGAATTGCTTTTCAAGGAAAACCGAGGGAAATGACATCATTTTAACTAACGGGAATGACACGTTCAGGATTACTCCCGCTGCCTCCGGTGGTATTTCCGTGACTTGTGCTGACGGGTCAGTGCAGGAATACGAGGCCGGGCAAGGGCCTTATGATGAGGTAGGAGTTGATAGTCAGCGCCTGACTACCTGCCGAATATCTGGAATATGCTCAAGTGACGATGACTGTTTGTCAAATCAGGTCTGCTGCAGTGGTCAATGTCATGATGGACAAAGATGTCCGGGGACATGCGAGGTGGACGAGCATTGTGGCGAAGGTAATATTTGTTGTGATGGATTTTGTACTTCTTTGCCCTCCTGCCAGATGGTCTGTTCCAATGATTTGCAGTGTGACGATGGCGTATTTTGTAATGGAAGGGAGTATTGTTCCGCTGGCTTGTGCCAGGTCGCCTTGTCCGTCATGTGTGATGATTCGGTCGCTTGCACCGATGATGTATGTGATGAGGGGAACAAGGCCTGTACGAATG
Organism: Myxococcales bacterium; assembly: GCA_027031935.1. Lineage (GTDB taxonomy): Bacteria > Myxococcota > B64-G9 > B64-G9 > B64-G9 > JALVPF01. Next base: position 3,013 of record JALVPF010000136.1, read on the forward strand.
ATCCAGACGACAGCCTCTGTGGGCCTTCTCAACGATGTAACCCCGAGAAAGGTTGCGAGGACATAGTCAGTTGCAGCACCGATGATCAGTGTGATGACGGAGATGAATGCACCATTGACAAGTGCCAGTCGGATATTTGTGAAAACACTTTGGTGGTCGACTGTTGCCATGTGGACGCTGACTGTGATGATGGCAATTTTTGCAATGGTGCCGAAAAGTGTGACTCTGGTTCGTGTACAGCGGGAGGTCCGCCCGACTGTGATGACGGGATCGACTGCACCCTGGATCAGTGTGACACTGAACGAAACTCCTGTATTCATCTTTCTGATCAGTCTAAATGTGAAGCTGATGAAGTCTGCGACCCTGAATCTGGATGTGTCCCTTCTGCCCAGTGTGGAGTAGATGGCAACGAACCCAATGACACACTTGATAAAGCAACCCCCTTGCATAACAAGGAGGGAGTTGCAGGCACTACATGTCTGGGTGATGAAGACTGGTTTGTATTCGAGATGGTGACCGAAGTTATGATAATGACCATCGTATCAGTGGATACCGACATGGGAATGGCTGAGGTTCAAATGCAGTGTTGCGATGGAACAACTCCTGACAGTTCCCTGTCCCATCCTGAAGAGGGTCAGTTCCTATTTCAATGTATCGGCTGCGGTACTGGCCAGGAGTTGGAGATTCGAATCTTTGGACAGACCCCGGACACTATGGTCGATTATGGATTGCTGGTGGTTGTTGAGTAGGTTTGTACGCTGAGTTGATTCCAAAGAGTTTTGTTTACAGCTTCATTTTCTGGTGGTTGGGCGTATTGGAATGATATGGAAGGCTGTGAGCAAACCCAGCGTAAAAAGCATAAGGAAAGAAAAGCCCACAGAACCGCTTTGGCAGCCGCAGCTTCCCTCTATGGATGAGTGCTTGTCTTCAGTGCTTTGATCAGAGGCCATGGTATCTGCTCCGGCATCGCTCGTGTCCAAATCGGATGTGGATGAATCAGCGTTTGCGTCTGCTCCGCCATCGGTACCAGCATCTTGCAGTGAGCCTCCGTCATCTGTAAAGCCATCTGCTTCAGACCCGCCGCCCAGAGATTGCAGTACATGACGACGCAACTTCCAAAGCTGGGTGGAGGTGAGATCGTCGAAGGATATGGTGCCTGCATCCTCCTGATATTGGCCTGAGATGGAAAATGCAGCGTCTAAGTCCAGGTAGTGAGTTATGAGGCGCTCCATCTGCCCCTGTGTATAACCGCCACGGATCCTCAACCCTTCCAGGTATTCGGAAATCAACTGTGCATCTCTGAAAGCCGCCAGGCGATAGGAGGCATAGACCCGTGGTGACTGGCTGTCAGAGGTGACGACGAACAATGCCCTCTGCTGCCTGTCATTACCTGTGACTCCCTGCAGATACTCGCTTCCGTATTTGACCGTGCTCCATGGCAGGACTCCTCGTCCTCCCATGGCGTAACAGCTCAGGACCCACCCGGCAGCGCTCAGGTTGCTTCGATCGACTCTGTTGGCCGTACCGTAGTTCCATATCTCCATGTTTTCTCTTTTTGCCTTGTCGAACACCAGCCTTTTGAAAACATACAGGTCTCGATTGACCACCGCCAGGTCTACCAGGTCGTCCAACTGCCCCCTGTGGTAAGGAAACCTGCTTATGTCAATGCGGTACCTGATCTTCACAGGATCGTGATCACCTGCACCCTCTTTGAAAAGGGTGCCGAAATAGCCAAGAGCTCTGAAATCCCAGAAATCGAAGGGCTCGTCCAGGGTCCAGGGAGTGCTGCCGTCTATTATGGTAAAGGGTGGATCGTTACTGTTGGGCTTGTTGTTCAGATACACCTGAAAGCCTGCCCGATCCCATCCGTAAGATTTTGCAAGCTGCACAAAGTCGGCGAGGACGCCCTTGTAGGTTGTCTCGTAGGCTGCATCAAAGGCCTCGAAGGCATCCTTGGTGCCGGTGGTGTAATGGTCCTTTGCAAACAAGGGCCAGCTTTCATGGAAGGTCAGATAAAATCCTGGTACAGGGGTGTTTGCCCATGGTCCCTGGGAAAACAGGCTCCCGTCGAACAGGGGCAAAAAGCCTGCGCTGAAATCGTCCCAATGACCAGTGGTCTGGCCCGGAGTGAAATCGTTGTACTCGGCTTCGTTCATCTGTGAGCCGTCAGGCATGTACATATCCATGCGGGTACGCGTAGACTGGCTGTATGGCACCAGGTTTACGTGAGCCCTGTATCGATGGGCCACTACTTGAAGTGCGTTGAAGGTGGCCAGGTAGTTTGGGTATCCATAGTCGTTCTGTTCAAGCTTGAAGGTCGGAAAGTCTGGTACCGAAAAATCTGCTGTATCCAATCGGATGGGGATCTCCAGGGATACCTGAGGCCCGGCTACAGCAAGTGTACCCAAGTGGGTACCGACAGAAGCGTCCTTGGGGACATAAATCTCCACCAACACGCTCTGTGCATGCTGCTCTGCAGAAACGTTTTCATCCATATTCGTGGAGTAAAATACCTGCGGGTCTCTCAGAAGTTCCGGGAAAAACCCGGAGTCTGTATTTACGAAGGCTATGGGGTGCAGCGACACCTGGAAATCTTCGACCTGTGCAGAGACGGAGAGTTGTTGTATCGAAGTACCTTCGTCTTCCAGCACTAGCTGGAACGAGAGCAGATCGTTTTTGGCTCCTGTAAGCGATATGGTCGTTCCATCGAAAACAGGGTTGTGGACCTGGTAGTCGGCTGGCACTGTCTCGAAGACGGATCCATCTGGCAAAACCTTGTCCGTGACCGGTGCGGCCCATACCCGTAATCCAGCCTGTTCATATCCATTCCCTGACGAAGGAGGAAGGTCTACGGACAAGTCAGGGTTGGGATAAGTATCCATGTCCGCAGCCCTTATGGAAATTTCTTGTGCCTGGCTGGTGGCTCCTCCCCTGGAGATCACGGTCAGCAAGATGGTGTAGTCCTGTGCTGGTTCCAGGATATCCCTTATCAGTATGCTCTGCTCGGTCCCGGCCTGGCCTGCAAAAGGTAAAAGATACCTGGGCACTGGCGTGGGGGATGCAAAAGAACCTCCCTGTATGGTCAAGGTATAGGCAAAAGCGTTTTGGGGTACGGTAAAGCGAATGCGCGCTTGACCCAGGTCGACTCCGTTGTTGTCTACGTGGAGGTTTTCAACGGGTCCTGGTGCCGGGTCAGCAGAGGTGGTCGTTACCACCAACTCAGGAGCTGGTCCGGATGCTTCCCTGGAATAGACCGTGGGATTGCGATCTACCCGCCCCGAGCTTTCGAAGACCGCAATACCGTATGCGGCCCCTATGGCAA
>JALVPF010000137.1 GCA_027031935.1 Myxococcales bacterium
CTCTTGCCCTCCACCAGCACCTTGACCGTGCCATCCGGTAACCGCAACAGCTGAATAATGGACGAAAGAGATCCAACCGCGTAGATGTCATCGGGAGAGGGATCGTTGGTTTTGGCCTTCATTTGCGCAGAAAGGAGTATCTCTTTCTCCCTGCGCATGGAGTCCTCTAAAGCCTTTATGCTCTTTTCCCTGCCTACAAAAAGAGGCACCACCATGTGAGGAAATACGATGATATCCCTGAGGGGCAACAGGGGCAGAACACGGCCTGATGGAATAGGAGGGGGGACTTCTGATTTTTCATCTTTATCGAACATGAACACCTCTCAAGAGGGAAAATCGTCTGTGACAGAAACTATGCGTTTTGAGCATTCTGATCGAAAAGCAAGAGCGGTTTTTCCTTTCGATCGATAACGTCTCCGTTAACCACAACTTCCCTGATGCTTCGTTTTGACGGGATCTCATACATGAGATCCAACATCGCATTTTCCAAGATCGAGCGAAGACCCCTAGCTCCTGTCTTGCGCTCCAGCGCCTGTCGTGCGACTGCACGAAGGGCATCTTCCGTAAACCTCAACGCCACATTGTCCATCTCGAACAATCTGAGATACTGCTTGACCAAGGCGTCCTTTGGCTCCACCAGAATGCGAAGCAGCATCTCCTCGTCCAACTCGTGCAAAGTGGTCTTGACCGGCAGTCGACCGATAAACTCGGGGATAAGCCCGAACTGCAACAGGTCTTCACTCTCCACATGTGCCAGGATCTCCCCGAGGGAGCGCTCCACCTTTTTTATCTCGACTCCGGTAAAACCTATTGCATTCTCACCCAGTCTGCGTTCAATAATCTGGCTCAAGCCATCAAAGGCGCCTCCACATATGAACAGTATGTTGGTGGTATCAACAGGCAAAAAATCCTGCTGGGGATGTTTCCTGCCTCCCTTTGGCGGAACATTTGCCACTGTTCCCTCGATTATTTTCAACAAAGCCTGTTGTACGCCTTCCCCGGACACATCCCTGGTGATGGAAGGATTCTCACTCTTGCGGGCGATCTTGTCGATCTCGTCTATATACACAATCCCGTGGGAAGCGCGCTCCACATCCTGATCCGCTGCGTGCAGCAAGTTGACTATTATGTTTTCCACATCCTCGCCCACATAACCAGCTTCCGTAAATGTGGTGGCGTCCACTATGGTAAAAGGCACGTTGAGAAAACGGGCCAATGTCCTTGCCAGCAAGGTTTTTCCCGTGCCGGTAGGTCCGATGAGCAGGATGTTGGATTTCTGCAACTCAACGTCATCCACTACTCCGGCAGTTGCGACCCTCTGGTAATGATTGTGTACCGCAACGCTGAGCACTTTTTTTGCCTGCTCCTGCCCAATGACGAAATTATCCAGCTCCGCATGGATCTCGGCAGGCTTTGGAACGACCATGGAGCTACGGCCACCATCACGATCGAGTTCCTCTTCGATTATGTCGTTACAAAGGGCGATACACTCATCGCAAATATAAACCGTTGGTCCTGCGATGAGCTTGCGGACCTCTCTCTGCCCTTTTCCACAAAAGGAACAGGAAAGAAAATCGGGCGGTCCATTGTTGCTTTCGTCGGACACCTTTACTTCTCCTTGTCCTTGTCACCCTTTTCTTTGCGCGTGACCACCTCGTCCACCAAGCCATACTCAACGGCAGTCTGAGCGTCCATGAAAAAGTCCCTGTCCGTATCCACAGAGATCGTCTTTATGTCCTTGCCCGTATGACTGGCAAGAATCTCGTTGAGGATCTCCTTGATTCGAAGGATTTCCTTTGTCTGTATTTCTATGTCAGAGGCCTGACCGGATACGCCCCCCAGGGGTTGGTGAATCATCACCCTGGCATGGGGCAGACAATAGCGCTTGCCTTTTTTACCAGCTGCCAACAATACAGCCCCCATGCTTGCGGCCTGACCCATGCATATGGTCGACACGTCACACCTGACATACTGCATGGTGTCATATATGGCCAGGCCGGCAGATACAGAGCCTCCTGGTGAGTTGATGTAAAGGTTGATATCCTTTTCAGGGTCCTCACTCTCCAAAAACAGCATCTGTGCTATGGCCAGGTTTGCCACATCATCATCAATGGCCGTTCCCAGAAAGATAATCCTGTCCTTGAGCAGCCGAGAATAGATATCATAGGCTCTCTCACCGCGATGGGATTGCTCTACGACAATAGGAACCAAAGTCATTGTGAATCTCCCGGAGTTTGATCATCCTTGTCTTCTTCAACTTCCTCTTGTTCCTTGTGCTCATCGCTTCCAATGTTAGACAGATTCATCAAATGGTCAACAACCTTGTCATGACGCAGGGTCGCTTTCAACTCGGCTGCCCTGTTGGGATCGTCATAGAGCGCTTTCAGCCTCGCCAGGTTCTCACCGCTCTTTGCAGACACGTCCTGAAGGTGTGCATCCAGATCCTCCTGCTTTACATCAATGCCCTCCTTGTCAGCAATGGCGTTCAAGAGGATGGCCGTGGCCACTTCTTTTTCAGCGCGGGGAGCCAGATCCTCGAGCATCTTGTCCGTGTTTTCAGAGATCTGATCAGGATTCATGCCCTGAAACTGCAACATGGTCTGGAGTTCCTGAAGCATGGATACTTTCCGCCGCTCAACCAGGGCAGGCGGTACCGGGACAGGATTGGCTTCCAGCAATTTATCGATCAACTCGGTTTTTGCGTCCTTTTCCGCCTTGGACTCGAGCCCCTCTCTCAGCCTTCGCTCTACCATGGCCCGAACGTCATCTGCAGTCTCCACCCCATCTTCACCCAGGTCCTTTGCAAACTCGTCATCCAGCTCGGGCAACTCCCTCTGCTTCAGGGCCTTTAGCACTACTGAAAAATGCACATCCTTTCCAGCGACATCTTCAGGGAAATTCTCCTCCGGAAATTTCAGATCGAACTCTTTGCGGTCTCCCACCTTCATGCCGACGATCTCGTCTTCGAACCCCGGCACGGTCGATTCCGAGCCCAACTCCAGTTGGTGATCTTCCTTCTTTCCACCCTCGAGCATTTCTCCATTCATGCTGGCTTCATAATCTATAATGACCGTGTCGCCGTCTTCAGCCACATCGCGACCGTCAACCGGTACAAGGACAGAGCGGGAAAGACGCAGCCGCTCTATCTCCTCAGAGATCATCTCTTCGCTTATCTCCGGCTTCTCAATCTTCACCTGGAACCCGGAGAGGGTCTTTATCTCAACCTCCGGCTGTACCTCCACCTTGGCAACGAACTTGTACGGCTCCCCCTCCTTCAACTTCCCATGCTCCAGCTCAGGCACAGCCACCGGTTGGATCTTGTTCTGGATGAGCACAGCCTCGTAGGCTTCCTGTATCAATCTACCCAGTACATCAGCGTTAACCTTCTCGGAAAACCTCTGCCTGAGAACTGGCTTGGGTACCTTTCCCTTTCTAAATCCCCTTATCTCGACCTTCTTGGCCAGATCTCGGTACTCTCGATCGAGTTCTTCAGCCAGCATGGGCCAGGGCAACTCTACTGAAATGGTTCGGTGGATAGGATCAGGCGCTTCGATAGTCGTCTTCATTTCGTTCCTCACTCATCTTCCTAAGCTTAAAATGCAAAACCAACACCGCCTCTTGCGACGGCAGAAAATTCAAACTTCCCGGTCAGAGGGTCCTGTACCAATTTGGCACTACCGCCTATGACTATCAGCAACCACTGGGTCAAGGCAAAGTCCAAATCCGCTCCAAGTCTGAATCCAAGACCCGGAGAAGGAGAAATATCTCCTGACGAACCCTGGCTGGTGATGAACATGTTGCGCAAATCAAATGCCAGGGAAGTGCGCAAGCTCACGGGACCCAAAGGAAAACGCCCCAAAAAACCGGCACCTGCATCCAGCAGCACATATTTTGCGCCCAGCGGGCTATCACCAATGAATATATCCATACACGCGGCAAGGTAAAGGCCAGACCACCCAAGTATTTTTCCCAGGTTCCATGCGAACACCAGGTCTGCCCCGGGGTCCACACGCCCGCCTCGCTGTACCAGGATGCCCCCTCCCACATCCAGCAAAAAATCCTTCGAACTAACCGATGATAAAGAATTTTTCTCAGTCTCTCCCCCTTTTTTCTCTTTGCGGAAGGGGGACTCAGCCTTGTTTTTCCCATCAGATGAGTCCGAGGGGGGCGATTGTTTCAAATGCCTCATGCCATCAACAGGCTGGGCAGGTACTGTTGCGGGTACGGATCCTGACTCGGATTGCCAATCAGTACCTTGGGGAGCATCCTCGATCGAGGGTATTTCTTCCAGCTCCGGCTTGTTGTCGTCCGTGGGCTGCTGCAGCAATAAACCTGAAGGAGTCGCTTTTTTCTGATCCCTTTTCCTGTCCTGGTGCCTCTTGTTTCTCCTTTTTTTCCTCTTCTTTTTCTTTCTTTTGGCAGCCCTTGCCACGACCTGCCCATGCGCCGAGATGAACGAATGGCCCGTCAGCATGCACGCGCCAAGCTCTTGGGAACTCAAAAAAAACCACGAAAAAAACACTGCCACCACCGAAAATGACATGTAAGGTCTCACCAGAATCACTGAGCTCCACCGTGGGTGTCCATACACAGTCATGTTCAATGCAGCTGGCCCTCATGGGCAAAGGTAAAACAGAAATGCGAGAGGGGGGACTCGAACCCCCACGGCAAAGCCACAGGATCCTAAATCCTGCGCGTCTACCAGTTCCGCCACTCTCGCGCGGGCGAAGTTTATGCCATGAAATCACTTCTTTGTCCACCAAAAGAAAAAATCGAACTTGAGGCTTGCAAATTCCCCAACAGTTGTCCTATTGTACCTGCCCTGTAGCGGGGCGTAGCGCAGCCTGGTTAGCGCGCCTGCCTTGGGAGCAGGAAGTCGGCGGTTCAAATCCGCCCGCCCCGATTGATTTTTTCTCACCCCGCCACATGTTCCAACCCGTGCCCAGGGCTTTGGGCAGGAGGGCATAGAGCTTGAATGAAGTGCTCGACAGCCCACCAGATTCAAAAAAGACAGAAAAACGAGTCCGTCCAGGGTTTGCAAACGTCCTGCTTTTGACCATAGTGGCCATGAGCCTGGCATTATTGCGAATTGCGCCTGCTCTGACATTCCAGACAGAAGAAGACAGGGTGTTTTTGGGATTTCCCTACTCCATAGAAGACAGTCTGCAATACGCAGACTTCGTCGCACAGGCAAAAGATCACGACAGCATCCTGTTTTCCAACAGGTTCACCCTCGATGAACAAACACCTCGCATGATAATCCTGCCCATCTACCTCATAGGGAGATTGGCTGCAGCACTGGACCTGGAGATCGCAACGGCCTGGACCATTGCCCAGGCATTGTTCATATTCCTTTTCGTTATCCTCTGGTATTGGTTTGTCGGAATTTTTTTCAAAGATCCCCCGGGTCGACTATTCGCATTCGTCTTCATCCTGCTGGCTGGAGGTCTGGATGGCTGGGTCGTACTTTTGGGAGGCGTGTGGCCCGATGCATGGGCGGCAGTGCTGAAAAGGGATCTGTGGGTAGTGCTTGGATGGACTCCATACATGACCATGTACAACCCACTTTACCTGGCAGGATGGTTGGTGCTTCTGCCATGGTTGGCCATTACAAAAAAAGCTTTTGATAAAAGCCTCCCGGCAGCAGCCCTGTCCGCAGCGCTTCTGCCAATAATGTATCTGATACACGCTTACGACGCCGTGGTGGCAATGGGGACAGTGGCCATGATTCCATTGCACCCCCTGTTGACAAGGTTTGATACCAAGGCCTTTTTGCGGGCCTTGCTCCCTGCTGCCATCATTGCCACCGGTGCCATACCCATTGCCCTCATCGCCAGGTGGCAGTTGGCAGACCCCCTTTTCGCAAAGGTGACGGCAGAGAGCCAATCCGGATTGTTCGTCTCGCCTGACATGTGGCTGTTGGGATTTGGCGGGATCTTCCTGGCTGGCATTTACGGCATGTCAACACTGCGCAAGAACACCACCAATGCGAACCTCTTGTTCGGCTGGCTGCTTGCTGCTGCCATGCTATCTTTTTCGCCCTTTTTCGAAGGAAGACACTTTCTTTATTTTGTATCCCTTCCCCTTGGCCTAGCAGCGGTCTTCGGCCTTGTCCGGCTCAAAAACAAGATAAGCTGGACCGGGCGGAAAAAAGCATTTGCTGCAGCTATTGTCGTGCTGGTCTTCGGAAACTCCTTTGTAAGAACAAGCATCAGGGCTTTTGCTCACCCATACAAAGACAAACGCATGACCATAAGCAAATCAGAATTATCCATGGCGCAAAAACTCCGCACCTTGCCGCAGGGAGGAGTCCTGGCATCCCGCAATACC
>JALVPF010000138.1 GCA_027031935.1 Myxococcales bacterium
CACGGAAGAAGAGATCCTCTCCAGTCCTCCCAACGTCCCAAGGATCACCGAGTTGCTGCAACATGGCCAGGAGATACTGGTACAGGTGTCCAAGGCTCCCATCGGGACGAAGGGAGCGAGGTTGACAACTCATATCGCCCTGCCCGGGAGGTTGCTGGTGTTCTTGCCAACAGTGGACCATATTGGGGTTTCCAGACGCATAGAAAGCGAAGGAGAAAGACGCCGTCTAAAGGATATCATCGAAGGCCTCAGGCCGGACAACACCGGCTTCATCATTCGCACCGCTGCTGAAGGTGCCGATGAAGAAGTCCTTGAGGCTGACATGAAATTTCTCACCACCTTGTGGAAAGATGTCAGCACCAACTCGGAGTCCACCCCGGCACCAGCACAGATTTATCAGGACCTGGATCTCATCAGACGGACCACCAGGGATCTGTTCACCGCTGATATTGATCGCCTGATCATAGATGATGCTGACGAGCATAAAAATCTTCTGGAGTTCGTCCGCACATTCATGCCCGCCCTCGCATCCAGGGTCGAACTCTACTCAGGATCCGAACCACTGTTTGACGCGCTGGGTCTGGAGGTTGAAATTGGTCGTGCTCTGGACAGAAAGGTCTGGCTCAAAAGCGGCGGCTCCATAATAATCGATCAAACCGAGGCTCTTACTGCCATAGACGTAAACACCGGTCGCTACGTGGGCAAGCACAACCTTGAAGACACGATTACCAAGATAAACCTGGAGGCGGTCAAAGAGATCGTTTATCAGCTACGCCTCAGGGACCTGGGTGGCATCATCATAATAGATTTCATAGACATGGAACGACAGACCAATCGCGAAAAGGTCTACCAAGCTCTACAAGAAGCCCTGGCCGCAGACAGGGCCAGGACCAACATCCTGAAAATTTCCGAGTTGGGATTGGTGGAGATGACCAGGAAAAGGGTCAGGGAAAGCCTCTCCCGCTCCATGACCGAGACCTGCCCGTATTGTGACGGTATAGGAAGAGTCAAATCAGCCATCACGGTCTGTTTCGAGATCATGCGCACCATAGAAAGGGAAGCCAGGGGCAGGCATGGCACTATCGTTGTGGCCACAAACCCTGACGTTGGAAATCGTCTCATCGACGAAGAGCAGGAAGCACTCGATTCCCTGGAGCAACGGCTGGGGGTACAGGTCAGGGTAGACTCCATCCCTTCATTCCATGTAGAAAGGTTCGAGGTCCATCTCGAAGACTGACGGAACAAAAAAAACCGTGCATGGACCATTACAAGAATTTGATCCAATTTGCAACTTGGGCTATAGATTTAGGTAATACTTTATTCCAGGTGCCAAAATGGATAATCCAGTCCGAAAAATGGTATTGTTCAATCCTCGCTTGCTTTCATTACTCAAGCAAATCAGCCGGGACACCGGAATCGAACCGGATGACATCATTAATCTGGCCCTTTACGAACTGGGTCGCAAGCTGGGTCACGTGAAGTCAGAAGCACGAAAAGTTCCCCCGCCAATAGGAGTGGATTTATTGGACGAGGTGGAACCGTCTCCACCGCCCAGCCGACCGCCCAGCCGACCGCCCAAGGGACGGGTCCAAAAAGCGGCTCAAAACAGGCCCCCAAGACCACCTCAACAACATAAGCAGGCTACAGACACTCTTTTCATCCAGCTTGACGACGGGCCAATGATCCCCGTTAGAAAAAAAGTCTTTCTTATAGGTCGCGGCTCCAAGTGTGATCACATCATTCACCACAGGTCGGTATCCAGGGAACACGTGGTAATAACCAAGGAAAGAAATGGATGGTTCATCGAAGATCTGAACTCGGCCAACGGTACATGGTTAGACGGTGAACAGATTACCAAACACAAGATAAGCGGGGGCGAAGAGTTCAACATCTCCAACCACGTTCTTCGTGTCAACATAAGGGCAGGTTGAAAATCAAGCCCTGCTCTCTCAAAAGCCATCTGCATGAAGCCGAGAGTGCCGGAATGCAAAGCCGCAAATCCACAGCCA
>JALVPF010000139.1:0-4753 GCA_027031935.1 Myxococcales bacterium
AGCCAATTGCGTGAGCAAGCATTAAAAGGCAATATGCTAACCTTGCGTATCGCAGGTGCAAAAAAAGTTATTTCAGGTTTAACGACTGCTGAGGAAGTATTAAAAGTAGTACCAATGGAATTCTCATGAGATAATAGCTAGCTAAATAAGCAAAAGGATTAAAATGGCGCCCATGCATCGTCTCATTCCTGTCGACCTCTGCTTTGCTTTTCAACTGGTTGCGCCATGATCTGGCGAGAGTCTAGAGTTTGGCGCAACACTTTGTAATTTATAAATAATTGCAGTCGCAAAAGCTATCACGGCCACTTGTGAGGAGTCAAATGAAATTGGTTTTCAATTCGTCCCTATATCTGGCCCACTTGTCCTTGAAGGACAAATCCCTCGACTCCATTGGCCAGCCTGACTCGAATATAGTTGTCTACTTCGTTCAGAAGGCGGACCTTGAGACCGGCGTGGATTTCCATCAACACTCCTGAAGATCGGCTTGGCCCTTCTCTCAGGGGGACAGTCTCGCTTACAACGATCCCGTGATGGACTTTTTCCTGTATATAAATTCTTGAAAAGAGCAATACACCAAAAGTCAGCATTACACAAATCAATGGTACATTAGCCCAAAAAAGAACCCTGCGTAATGGGTTGTTGGATAAAAGTCGTCTGGCAATAAGAACGGCAAAAACCAGTATCCACAAGACAAGAAAAGTCCATGTAATCATTCCCAGGTTCAATCCCCTGAGAAATCCATGCCACAGTGGTTCACCCACCACATTCTTGTTTGGCATGACAACTTTGTCCAGCAGCTCCTTCTTGACAATTTCAAGGTTTGAGCGAGCTGCCTCGTCTGCGGGATCCAAGGCTAAAGCTTTTTCGTAGAACAGCACAGCGAGGCCGGTTTTGCCTGATCGATAGTAGGCATTTGCAAGATTGTAGTAGAGATCCGGATGAATGACCCCAGTCTGAAGCACCTTTTGATAAGCCGTGATGGCTTTATCGAAGTCGCCATCCAGGTAAGCCTGGTTGGCCCTGGAGAATATGGACTGGGCATCCTGCGGCAAGGTGTTTTTGGGTTCGTCCTTTTTCTCCGTGGTCTTTTCCTTTGATGAAGCGTCTTGGGACTCTTTGGCCATGGAATGTGGTATTGAAAATGTAATAATCAAGGGAACAAGCACGAACATGATGTATTTGGCGCTCATGACCTGTGCCTCCCTGTGCTTTTTGTCACTGCCGACGAAGAACGCAGTTGCTTGAGAACCTGTGCGACTCTTTCATGGGCACTTGCCACTTCACCTCCACGATCCTGAATAGGTGCAAACCTGCCGAAATCACAGTTTTCGATTTCACGCACCATGGCTTCTATAAGCGCGTCTTCGACACCTGCCTGCGATAGCCTGGAACTGAGATCTTCCATGGTCAATCCCTGGGCCGGACGGCCGATCCTGGCCTCTACGGCAAACAGGATTGCGTCTTTGAGTTCTGAATAAAACTCATCTGCCTTTCCCATGGCAGAGGCCTTTTTGGCTTTTTTCCAGTGATGTCTGGACTCTGCCAATGCATGGCGAATCCTCGATCGAGGGCTGTCCGTTTCCACCAGGTTTCTTATCAAGCCAAAAAGAAGGAGCAACAAATAGGCAAAAGGTGGAATTAACAAGATCGGGAGAAATAATGGATGCTTGTAAAATGCAGTTCCATATCCCTGCAGAGAACTTTCAAAACGGATAGGTTTGAAAGCTCCAGCCACAATGTTGATTTCCCGGCCTCCTGTCTGACTGTTGGATCCAAGGCCATGGCCCTCTTTTGAAGAGACATTGATGTTTATCTCTTTGCTTTTCAGTGTACGGTAAAGTCCCTGCTCAGGATCGTAAAAGGAGAAAGACAAGGATGGTATCGTCAGGACCCCCGATGACAGTGGCAGGAGAATGTACTCCACCGTTTTGGAGCCCTTTACCGTAATCCCTCTTTGGGATTGCTTGACGTCCACGGTTGGGTCGAACACCTTGAACTTGTCCAGTTTTGGCAGATCCGGCGGACTGATGTTCTGAATGTTGCCCTTGCCCCTGATGGTTATCGTCAGTGTGACAGGTTGGTTGAGTTTTACTTCGGTGGAGTCCACGGTCGCCTTCATGCTGAAACGACCGACGTTGGAATCATGGAATCCGGCAGGAGCACCGGCGCCAAGAGGTTCGACTTTTATCTTGATGGGTTTCGTGCGAAGTGTTCGCGAATCCGATGGAAAAAACGGAGATGCACTTGCATCCACGTCCACCTCTATGGGGCCCAAGGTAAACTGTCCTGCGGTCATGGGAAACAGTGCTTTTCGTGCAAGGATCTTGTACTGATACCTTACTCCATCGATATATTTTTCCTCGGTCGAAGAGTTGCTTACGTCCCTGTCGACAGTATAGAAGGGATCCAGTTTAGGCCATCGAATTGCATTGATGTGAGCACCAACCCTTGAATACACGATGAGCGTGACGGTTAGTTGCTGGCCTGCACTCACGAGATCAGGGGATGCAAAAGCTCTGACAAAGATGTCCTTTTCTCCCAAGGCAGGAGGTTCCTGTCGCATGTTTAGCAAGGGGTCTTTGAACCAATCATCGTCAGGAAAGCCATTTGGGAGCCCGGGAAGGGGAGAGACCCTTGCTCTTTGATTCCGGCCCATGGGGGCTGTCACCAGTATGGTCAAAGGTTCAGTCTTGTATACCTGACCGCCATATTTAAGGATGGCAGGCCCTATGACGACTCTCCCTTTCTTAGTCGGTTTGAGGGTCAGCACAGTGTTGGTAAATTGCCGATACTTGCTGGTACCACCAGAGAAAGAAAAAGACATACTTTGTTCCCTGGATGTGCCCAGCACTTTCAGACTTCCGGTGTTTGGCAGCTTGAGATTTTTACTCTTGTTTCGATCAGGCACGGCCATGGTAATGGTGAGTTTCAGTTGCTCATCCAGTGGAACCCTGGCTTTATCCACCGAAGCCATGAAAGTAACCTGAGAGTCGGCATGGGCAATACGCTGCTGAGACACCAGCAGTGTGCCTGTTGCCAACACCAGGAGTACCAAATTGTGTCTTACCATACCCATTGAGTCGTCTGCCTACCAATCCTTATCAATGTTTCTATCTTTCCGTTTGAACTGAGGCAACAGAAATCGTTGCATTTGAAATGGTTTCTCGTTCTGGCTCTCGGACTTCAGAAGATCCATTATTTGAGCTTTTGTCAATTTTCCCGGCTTGTTTTTCTCAGCTTGAGCCGATGATGGAAGCATGTTCTTGTTCTGTTGATCCTTGTTCTGTTGATCCTTGTTCTGCTGGTCCTTGTTCTGTTGGTCCTTGTTCTGCTGGTCCTTGTTCTGTTGATCCTTGTTCTGCTGGTCCTTGTTCTGTTGATCCTTGTTCTGTTGATCCTTGTTCTGCTGGTCCTTGTTCTGCTGGTCCTTGTTCTGCTGGTCCTTGTTCTGTTGATCCTTGTTCTGCTGATCCTTGTTCTGTTGATCCTTGTTCTGCTGGTTCTTGTTCTGCTGGTCCTTGTTCTGTTGATCCTTGTTCTGCTGATCCTTGTTCTGTTGATCCTTGTTCTGCTGATCCTTGTTCTGTTGATCCTTGTTCTGCTGGTCCTTGTTCTGCTGGTCCTTGTTCTGCTGGTCCTTGTTCTGCTGGTCCTTGTTCTGCTGGTCCTTGTTTTGTTGGTCCTTGTTCTGCTGATCCTTGTCCTTCTGATCCTTGTCCTTCTGATCCTTGTTCTTCTGATCCTTGTTCTTCTGGTCTTTCTTGTTCTTCTGGTCCTTGTTCGAATTGTCTCCTGACTGGTTTTTTTTCTGCTGTTCCAAAAGCTTCAGTGCAAGTTCAAGGTTGTACCTGGCATCATCAAAGTCGGGATCCATTTCAAGGGCCCTGCGATAATAGGTGATGGCGTCCTGTAGATTTTTTTCCTGAAAGAAGGTGTTTCCTATATTGAAGTAGTTTTTCTTCTTCAGTGCCTTGTCCTTTGTGCCCATGGCTCTAAGGTAGGCTTCTCTTGCCTCTTTCATTCGCCCCAGCTTGTAAAGAGCGTTGCCCTTGTTGAAATGAATGCGGGGCTCACGCTGCAATCGCCCTTCGGCTTTTTCGTATTTGTCCAGGGCCTTGTCAAAGTGCTTTTCATTATAGTCCTTGTTACCCTGCTCAACAGTCTTCATTATCCTTGAAAACAGATCGAACGCAGCCGCATCATGGGGATACATCAGGAACAGGGCAAAAAGACTTGCTGCAATAAAACGCATCTCTCATGCTCCTTTGGGATGCACAGAGCGTCTTGATGGAACAATGGTCGCACCCAGTAATGATAGCAGTGCCATGAATGCAAACAGTTGGAACTTTTCTTCGTAAACAGTCTCTATCCTCGATTCGTAATCGGATTTTTGCATCCTGTTCAACTCTTCATAAATGGCCTCGAAGCCAAGGTCTCCTGCTGCCGAGTGGATGTACATTCCTCCGGTTGCTTCTGCGATAGACCTTAGAGTCCCCTCCTGCAGACGGGTCATAACCGTCTTTCCCTTAGACCGCATGTACTTGCCATTCTTTTCCGGAATCAGTTCGCCGATCCTGGTTCCCACTCCCACACCGTGAATGACCACTCCCATGTCCTTGAGCTCTTCGACCTCTTTTTCATATCCTCCGGCGTGATCTTCTCCATCGGAAATAATAATGAGAACCTTGGAACGAGAGGCAGAGCGAGCATTTGTAAACATCCCCTTTGCCGCTCTGAGTGCCTCCGCAAAATT
>JALVPF010000139.1:4763-6317 GCA_027031935.1 Myxococcales bacterium
AAAAAGCCAGTAAGCCGATGCGATCTCCACTGAGTCTGTTGATCAGACCGCTGATTTCCATCTTGGCTCTTTTTAGCCTGTTGATGGATCGGTTGGACGAAACATCCCTTGCGAGCATGCTCTTGGATGTATCCAGCGCGACGACCACATCGACACCCCGTCTTTTTACAAGAGTGGAGTGGGTTCCGAATTGCGGTCTTGCGAGGGCCACTATCAGGAGGCTTAGTCCTGCGGTCAGAAGCACGAGACGAAGCACGTCCCTTTCTGTGGATGCCTCAGATGCGACTTTTGGAAGGAGGTTCAGGTCCACAGACGAGCGAAGGGCATTGCGACGGCGAATGATGGACACCAAGCCGCCGGTTATAACCAGAGGGATGACCATAAGCCAATAGAAATAATGTGCCGCAGCAAACCTCATGCTCTTACTCCATCAGGGAAATCTGCGATAACGCGTCCAACGCATCGCCAACTCCAGCAAAAGGGCCAGTAGGGCCGGGAGCAAGGCCAACTGAAATACCTCAGTGTGTCTCGTGAATCTGCCTGGGTCCATCAGCCTGGTTTTCTCCATGTGGTCGAGAATATCCTGGAAATCTTCCTGCAATGCCTCCTTGTCTACGGCTCTGTAGAACTTTCCCTTTGAGATGCTGGCTATCTTTTTCAACAATTCGGGATTGGTTCGGATTTCCACTTTTTGATACTGCATCTGGCCAAAAATGTTTGGCCCTACCGGATAGGGTACTTTCCCGCCCTTTCCCACCAGTATGGTGAAGACATGAATGTTGAGGTCCCGTGCCATCTGCGCTGCCTGAACGGGTGATATCTTGCTAGCGTTATCGTCTCCATCGGTAATAAGAATGATGGCCTTGCTTTTTGCGTCCGAGTCTTTCAGACGGTTGATGGAAACGATTATGGCATTGCCAATGGCCGTGCCATCCTTTATCACCCCAGTCTTCAGGGATTTCAAAATGCTTACCAGTATTGAGTAATCCAGAGACAAGGGACACTGGGTAAAGGCTTCGGCTGCAAAGACCACCAGGCCAAGTCTGTCTTCGGAGCGCTGTTGCACGAACTTCCGGATAACCTCTTTTGCACCCTGAATGCGACTCGTTCTCCTGCGGTGACCAGGTGGAGAGAAATCCACTGCCTCCATGCTGGTGGAAAGATCCAGGGTGAGAACCATGTCCATGCCTTCAGCAAAGACATCGGCCTCTGTGGTCGCCACCTGTGGCCTGGCCAGTGCAACTATGACAAGGCTTATGGCTGCTACCCTCAGGAATGGAGCAAGCAGCCTCAATGCCCCGGGAGCGCCTTCTTTTATGGTCTCCAAGGGCCCAATGGAAGAAAACACCATGACAGGTTTGTTCCTGCGTACAATGTAGAGGTCAAATGCTGCAAGCAGGATCACGAGGCCAAGAAAGATGACTCCGATAATGAACAGAGGGCTCGTCCAGGTCTGTTTCGTAGTACCAACGAGGACAAACAGGCAGGCAGCGGTTCCCGCAAGTAGCAGGAAGATACCCAGTATGAGGGTCATGACCTGGACTCTCAATAGCC
>JALVPF010000140.1 GCA_027031935.1 Myxococcales bacterium
AGGCAATTGAGGATGCGATACGTTGGATGGCTAATTTGCCAAGGTCAAAGAGTCAGGATGGGATAATCAGAGAACGCGGCAGGAGTTTGACCCTCAGATCGAGTTGGGTACCAATTTTTGTAAGTTCAATCAGATGGTATGTGAACAAGCGTATTCATGACCTGGCTATTGGTGATGACGGGATAATGGATCTGTCCCAAGTATGGTTAGCGAGGTAGGTTTTGGGAA
Organism: Myxococcales bacterium; assembly: GCA_027031935.1. Taxonomy (GTDB): domain Bacteria; phylum Myxococcota; class B64-G9; order B64-G9; family B64-G9; genus JALVPF01. Next base: position 229 of record JALVPF010000140.1, read on the forward strand.
TGCGTTTCAGTACCCGTCTGAAATTGGCATTTTTGGCCGTATCATTGGTACCTGTGGGGACCATTCTCGGCTTGACCTGGTACACGGTAGAGACCAGATTTGATCAGGAGTATGCAGAACGTATCAATGACATGAAGAAGTGGATGAGCAGTTGGCGCGATAGAAACGAAAACCAACTGAAGAAAAAAATTACAGCTCTTTCGGATTCAGGTGAAATCGAAAAAATTCTACTGGATATTTTGCATAATAATCTTGATCGAAGTTCCCTTGGCACAACAGCAAAGGCCTTGATGGACGCCTGGGACCTTGACATGTTGACTATCTTGGATGGGGACGGAGTTGTGCTCTCATGTGGGCATAATCCAGGCAGGAGAAACAAGCTTGATAAACAGTTGCTGGCCTTTGCTTCTGATGAACCCATGAGTCCTAAGATATCATGGAGATCATTTTTGAAAAAATATGATCAAAAAATAGTCTCGGAAAAAAGGCTTGTTGTTCAGCTTGGTCGTGTCAAAACCCTGGCCGAGGCTAAAGTGGCTCTGGTGGGAGGGATTATTCTGGATGAAAACTTCTTTGCCAGACAACTCGAAACCGTTTCGAATTCTTCTGTCGCTCTGATCGATGACAGTGGTAAAGAAATAGTTTCTGGACCACGTTGGCAAAAAAAGTTTGAAGGTTGGATCCTGCCGGACAAGGCCAGCAGTGGGTGGGTCAAGATACAATTTACAAAAAACACCAAGCTGGTTGCCTGGTTGCCGCGGGATAAGTTGGAAGAAACCCAAAAGGCCATCCTGATATTTGCCTTGTTGGCCGCTGTGCTTGGTGTTGTCGGTTCCTGGTTGTTGGGTATGGTCTTGTCGAGAAGGATTTCCATGCCCCTTAGAGCTTTGTTGAACGGCACAAGACTGGTTGGCGAAGGTGATTTGAAACAGAGAGTGCCGGGAAATTTTTCTGGAGAGTTTGGAGTTTTGGTAAACACCTTCAATGCCATGTTGCAAAATCTGGAGTCGTACCAGGAACGTCTGGTGAGAGCTGAGAGGGTTGCTGCGTGGCAGGAGATAGCGAGACGTATCGCACACGAGATAAAGAACCCTCTTTCTCCCATTCAGGTCTCCATAGAGACAATGCAAAAAGCATATTCGTCCGGCCATCCAGACTTTCCCGTGATATTTGATGAATCCACCAAGGCGATCATTGAAGAAGTGGGAGCACTCAAGAGGATAGTTACCGAATTTTCAAATTTTGCCAGGTTGCCTCAGCCGGTCATGACAGTGGGGCCGTTGAACGACATCGTAGAGAGTGTAGTGAGTTTGTTCAAGAACACGGAAGAGAACCTGGAAGTTTCTTTTGTCGCTGGGCAAAATCTGCCAGACGTCCCGATGGACAAGGAACTGATTGGCAGAGTCTTGAATAACTTGATGAGCAATGCTTGCCAGGCCGTTTCCAATGGTGGCAAGGTCGTCGTGTCAACCGGGATGGAGGGTGACAGGTGTTTCGTTCGAGTGCAGGACGACGGTTGCGGGATGGACTCGGAGGTAGTCTCAAAGATTTTTACGCCTTACTTTACAACCCGGCAAAATGGCACTGGGCTTGGTCTAGCCATAGCTCAAAGAATCATTCAAGAGCATGGTGGTAGTATTGAAGTTCAGTCAACTCGAGGACAGGGAACAACCGTATGGGTCTTTCTGCCTCGAGACGGCGACTCTTTGCGCTAAGCAGCATTACCAAAGTTTTCGAAAACAAATTCATCAGCTCGCAAATGGGAAAACTGCATGTAAGTTTTCTTTACTGAAAAAGCGTGATGATGCTATCATGATTGAACCACTAAGACAGGGTGGATTGGATTATGACAGGAGGTCACACATGGCTTGTAAAACGAGGAAGAAGGTAGCGAAGAAGAAGCCCGCAAAAAAGAAGGTGGCGAAGAAGAAGGTTGCGAAGAAGGTGGCAAAGAAGAAGCCCGCGAAGAAGAAGGTAGCAAAGAAGAAGCCCGCGAAGAAGAAGGTAGCAAAGAAGAAGCCCGCAAAGAAGAAGGTAGCAAAGAAGAAGCCCGCGAAGAAGAAGGTAGCAAAGAAGAGTTGAAAGAAGTCTTGATCAGGCATTTGTAACATTTGCCACGAAGATGCAAGGAAGGCCAATTCCTATAAGGTTTCATGATGCCTGTTCAGAGGGCCGGTCTCGAAAATCGGGACCGGTTTTTTTATTGTAGTTGGATCAAACTGTGAAATTCTTTATTATTGCCCCGTGTGATATTCAAATAAGGAGTAAAATATGAGAAAGCTTTTCTTCTTGTCATTCCTTCTGATTAGTTTTCCTGTTTTGAGCGGCACAAAAAAGACTACGACGTTTCCGTGGGATCGCCTGCCTGGAGTAAATGCAGATGATTACAAGGAGGATTTTTTAAAAAACGTAGAAAAAAAGCTTCAGACCATCAATTCATATGGGCGGTGTCAAAAGAGCCTGGCAGACTGCGTCCGTATGAATGAACGGCACGGCTCATCCATGCGACTCGCAAGGGATGTGTTTATTTTCATGGCTCAGGGAGCTAGCGACAAAGACATAAAGAAGTGGGTCGAGATGAGAAAAAACATGGCCCACCCCAAGCCTGTGGATATCCGTGGAATAAAACTCGATGGCTTAAGCCCTCTGGGTAAAGCTGATGCTCCCGTAACCGTCGTGGAGTATTCTGATTTTCAGTGTCCGTTTTGTGCCATGACATCTCCAGTGCTGATAAAGGTTGTAGAAAAAATGAAGGACAAGGCCAAACTTTATTTCAAGCAGTTTCCCATAAAGGGCCACCCAAGAGCCTTACCCGCTGCGCGTGCCTGTGTCGCTGCGGATTCTTTCAAAAAGTTCTGGTCGTTTTGTCCAAAACTGTTCGAAAACAGGGATGACCTCAGTGATGAGAAACTTGTAGAGCTTGCTGTGGAATCAGGAATGGACAAGGATGCTTTCATAAAGAAAATGAATGCTGATGAAACTCTCACCAGGATTGCAGATGAAAAGATGGAAGGACTGAGAAACAGGGTTCAGGGGACTCCTGCAATTTTTATCAACGGTAAAGAGTTTTTAGGTCAACCAACTGAGGCCTTGTTGAAAGACAGGATAGAGGAAGAGCTGGATATAATGAATGGACGTGACTGAGAGATTTTCATCTCGTTGGGGACTGGTACTGGCCAGCCTTGGAATGGCGGTTGGTGCAGGAAACATCTGGCGATTTCCAAGAGTGGCTGCAGAAAATGGGGGAGGCGCTTTTATAGTCGCCTGGCTGGTGGCCCTGTTTGTCTGGTCAATACCTTTGCTGGTTGTTGAACTCTGGATGGGGCAGCGCACCAGGATGGGCCCTATGGGAGCCTTTTTTTCGACTTTGGGAAAAGCCTGGACCTGGGTCGGAGGCTTCATCGCCTTTTGCTCCACTGCCATAATGTTCTACTATTCAGTCGTTTCTGGCTGGTGCGTTTATTATCTCGCCAAATCTGCAAGTCTTGGTCTGGATGTGGCGCTGGTAGAGGAAGAATGGAATTCCTTTGCAGGTTCCGGATGGTCTGTCCTGTCTTTGATTCTTTCCATAGTCTTGGCCTCCGGCATAGTTCTGTTGGGAATCAAATCAGGGATTGAGAGAGTATTAAAAATCTTGATCCCGCTGTTGTTTGCCGTTTTATTGATGGCGGCACTGTATGCAATTTCACTCCCTGGATCTTCGGCCGGCTTGGATCGACTTTTTAGTGCCGATTTTTACAGATTGATGGATTACAGGGTGTGGTTGGAGGCTTTCAGTCAATCTGCTTGGTCAACAGGAGCGGGTTGGGGCTTGCTCCTGGTCTATTCAGGATATTCCAAAAGCAAAAAGGGATTGTTGTCCAATGCCTTCATTACGGGCTTTGGAAATAACCTGGCCTCCATATTGGCGGCACTCGCCATAGTGCCAACCATTTTTGCTCTTTTACCTGCTGGACAGGCAGAGGGTGTTGTCAGCGGCGGTAACGAAGGTCTTGCTTTCATATGGATGCCAAAGCTGTTTTTGAGTGGAAAAGTTCCCGGCGGTTCCGTCCTGCTGATATTGTTTTTTTCATCACTGGCAATGGCCGCAATAAGTTCACTTATTGCCATGTTGGAGTTGGGGGTGAGAACGCTGATGGATTTAGGACTGAACCGGCGGGGGGCGACCCTTGCAATTGGTTGTGCAGGGATAGTGTTCGGGCTGCCGTCATCATTGTCCATGGATTTTTTTAAGAATCAGGACTGGGTTTGGGGTTTGGGCCTGTTGCTCTCGGGCGCCTTGTTTGCCTTGGGGGCTGTAGTGTATGGGATTGAGAGAGTGCGCCAGGAAATTGGAGAAGGTCTAAAAAATCCTGTTGTTGCTTTTTGGTTTGAGCTAATGGTGTCTTTTTTCATTCCTTTGGCTTTTTTGGCCATGTTGGTCTGGTGGTTCTATCGTTCTTTTGGGTGGGAACAAACCCGGTGGCTGAATCCTTTTGTCCCGGACAACTTGGGAACCTGTTTTGCACAGTGGGGCTTGGTCCTGGTATTGCTCCTGGTGTTTGGCAACTGGTTTTCGAAGAAAATCAGTGCTTCCTTGAAAAAGTGAAACAGTCTATTTGATGGGTGTGGCCTTTAGGGCAGCTTTACCGTTCTTGATATATACCTGGAAGGTCACGGATTTGCAGCTATACCGGGATTTGAGATCTGCAGAGTTTTTCTTCAGCTTGTCTACGAATTTTTCAACTGTAAGGCCGCTGATGGACTCGCCACATTGTTTTTTTGTCTTGATAAAATCTTCAAAGACATCCCTGAAATGAGATTCTTCCGGGCTCATGTGGGTTGGGCGGGCCACCGGTGGTTTGGGGAGAGTAGTCGGAGGAGGCGGAACAGAGGACGAAGACATGGGAGCATCGTCCTTTGATGCTGTGGCAGCTGCCTTCAGGAGTTCATCGGGAACCTGTGCAATAACCGTTGCATCAGGTCTGTACTCGCTGTCCTCTTCATCCATATCATCATTTTCGCCATCATCCAGGTTCGGCGGGAAAGGCGCAGGAGACTGCGACACATTAGAAGCTGCAGGTGGCGTTGGAGCTGGAGCAACTGGTGCCGCAGGTGGAGGTGATGATACACCAGGGACTTGCAAATAGGATGCGTCCTTTGTGACCTCCTGATCCATTTCTTCCTGAACTCCCTCGTCAAAAAAACTTGCTAGATCCCCCGGCATGTCTACCTTCGGACCTTTTTGTCCTGCAGGTCCGGTCATAGGCGGTGCCGAAGGAGTGGGTGCTGCCGATACAGGCACAAGGCCAGGCGATGCCGGTGATGGCTGTGGTGGCGCTGACACTGGTGGCTGAGTTGGTGCTGGTGGCTGGGAAGATGGTCCGGAATCGTCCAGAAGACTTTCAAAATCCAGACCACCCGCTTCGGACGAACTGATGGAACCCATGTCTGAATCCAGGTCATTTGGTTTGCCTAAGACATCAGAGATGTTTTCAGACGATGATGACAATGCTCCCGGGTGAGTAACTGGCCTCGCCGCCTCTGCAAGACGTTTCAGATCACGCGCCAACTCCCTGTATGAACCACTATAGTTTTCAGGGTCAATAATGTTTCCATTGCCGTCGGCCATGAACCTGACCGAGTCGCGAAGGCGCTCAAACTCCTTGTTGGTTCCTCCTCCTGAAAGAATCAATCCAAGCAACAGACCAAAAACGAACAATCCTCCGGTTGCATAGATGATCATCATTTGCGCTTGTTGCAAAGGAGCCAGTGTGTCTCCCCTGTTTTGTACCACTGCAAGAAGTACGGGATCTGTTCCACCCGGTATGCTTATGACATGTGCGGTGTAGGCCTTGTTTTTCAGATCGATCAAAAGTGGAAGTTTTCCGGAAGGTGTCCCGAACTTGAAATTGCCCACCTTTGACGAGGCAGCCAGCGCAGCGGAAACCGATTTGTCCAGGGTTGTGGCCTGCACTTTTTTTCGAAGCAACAAGGCGAGATCGTGGCCTGAATTCTTGGACAAAACATGTAGTCTGGCCTTGCCTAGAGCCTGTGAACTCATGAGGCAACCTATGGCCTTGCCC
>JALVPF010000141.1 GCA_027031935.1 Myxococcales bacterium
CCCTGACGCCGGAATTTCCAGCCAGCTTGAGATCATCTTCGATTTTTTTTATGGTCTGGGTGTCCGAGTAGTCGTGCTTGAATCTGGACATGTCGAACCCAAGTTGGGAAGCAAATCCAAACAAATGGTCCTCGTCCAATGACCTCCCGTTTTCAAAGAGATATTGAGCCATCTGCCAGAATTTTCCCTGACGCTGGGCGGCCACTGCAGCCTTTGCTGCAGGTAAGGCGTTTTTGTGAAATGGCAAGGGATTGTGTTTGAAGACCAACCTGATCTTTCCGGGATAGTCGTCCATGAGTTCTTGCAGGGTTTCAGACGCCTTTTTACAAAAGGGGCACTGAAAATCCATGAACTCTATGATGGTAATTGCTGCTGTCCGTGTATTGCCCAGGACAGGATCATCCTTTGAGACAGGAATGTTGTAAATGGGGCTGTCACCTTGTTCACATGCTGGTGGATACTGCTGTACTGGCTCCAGAGGCCTTTCTGGCTGAACATGTGGTTTTTCTACGATTACCGGGGTAGTGGCGCTGCAGGACAAGGGAACAAGCAGGAATAGCAGCAAGGCAAATGCCAGGAGCTTTCCGGGCAAGGTCTGTGAATGGAACATGTGATTCGAAGAGTTTCTCATGTATTCTATCCTTTCTCCCATGGAATACTTTTCGGATTCCTTGTACCAGATTTCTCTTCCCTTGAATACTGTACTTAAAGCAAGATGCAATAAGTATATGAACATAGACCTTAGCGTGCAGTACAAGTTTTTCTCTGGAGATGGCCGATGATCCCGTCCCTGATGGAACCGACCCTGTTGCTCCTCCTGAGCCCATGTTCAGTTCCATGCAGACAGAGGAGCTAGGTCCTGGAAGTGCGAGGATTTCGTTCAGGGTCGCAAGATCGGTGTCAGTGCAAGCCGCATGGGGACTGGAGATCCCTGCGCTGGATGAGACTCGTTCTCTTGGGTACTTGCAAGCTGGCGCTCCACAAAGCCTGGAACTATCAGACCTGGAGCCCGGGAAAAGGTATATAGTCAGACTCAGCGCCAGCGATTCTGACCGTGAATGGAAAAGCGGATATCACTGGATCTTTACACCAAAGGGATAGATCGTTTTTTGGCAAATAGAGTTTCATTGGGCAGCATAGACCACATCGATGTGGATGACTCCTTCACTTATCAAATCGCATGGATTATAATGATCTGCAAAGGTGATTTTTCCTCCTGGTGCGTTGGGATCAGGGGGGTCCAACTCATCAGGTGAGGTATAAGTCCAGGTTTTCACACATTGTCCTGAGGTGCATGTGTCGTCGCTGGGACCTGCGCAGATTTCAATATTGTCATTCGAAGACCCTGAACATGAGTAACGGGGAATTTCCACGTCATTTACGAAAATGTTGGCAAGGGCTGGATCCACAATTTTTTCCGAGAGATTGAAGTAACGGGGGCAACCAACGAAATCTACAATCCTGTTGAGCAGATCGGAAAAATTATTTGTGCAGATGGTTCCTACAAATCCGTTGTCGCCAAACATTTTTGCCAAATCGATGTATCTGGTGCCAGGATATGCATCGCAGTACCCAAAATCGCTCTGGCAATCTGGGGTAGAGCAAGACGGGACCTTGTCTGCGTCAGGTGCGTCAGAAGTAAACGTAATCTGGGTCGATGAAGGATCGCTTTCATCGGCCATTCCCGTAACGGCGGCAAACTTTACATATCCAGTTCTGCCCCCCTTGAGGTCCATTAGAAAATCATAGTAGTTGAGCAATGGCTCGAGTTTGTACAATCGCCCTTCTTTGGGATCGGAGTAAGCCCCATCAGGACCCTGCCCATTGGCAGCATAGTAGCAAACGTCATCTTTAATGCCATTGATACCCTCAGTAACATCGCCCACCTCACCGCAGTCTTCTTCGTCAGAGATCACAACCACTGCCAATACTGCATTGTCTCTCAGAAATTTTTTAGTTGCCGTAGTGTTATAAGTGGTGATGAGC
>JALVPF010000142.1:0-1787 GCA_027031935.1 Myxococcales bacterium
TCGCAAGGTTTGAGGCTACAGGAGCGAAGGGAACGAAAAAGTGCTTGGACCAAGCCAGGCTAAACCTCCGTCCCTGCCTTCCTGGCCTTCTGCTTCTTATGTTCGGAAGATTCCATCTCCTTGCTGTATTTGGCCACTTGGTTCCTGCCGGAACGTTTGGCAACATACATGGCCAAATCCGCCTTGTCGATCAGGTCGTTGGGATCATTTGAATCTTCAGGGTAGGAGGCGATTCCAATTGTTATACTGATGTGTCCATTGGGCTGGCAGGACATGCGGGGGAAGTCTCTTCTAGCAACGGCTTTACGAAGTTTTTCGGCAATTGAGGCTGCGGTCGGTTTGTTCTGTCCCGGGAGAACAATCACAAACTCCTCTCCTCCAAACCTTGCAACGGTGTCGACTTTTCTGACGTTTTTCTTCAAAGCCTGAGCAACACCCTTGAGCACTCCATCTCCAAACAGGTGACCGTTGACATCGTTATAGCGTTTGAAGTGATCGATGTCGATCATTAGAACAGACACAGGACTGTGATACCGGGTGGCACGTTCTGTCTCGCGATCGAGACGAACCCTGAGTTGTCGCCTGTTGGCCAGCCCGGTCAGCTCATCCGTAACGCTCAGCTCCAATTTTTTTTGATAAAGTTCTGCGTTGATGATCGCCATGGCAGCTTGCCTGGCTAGTGAGTTTAGCAATCTGATCTCGTCCTTGCTGAAAGCTTTCGGCTCTTCTCTTGTGAAGGTGAGCATCCCAAGAAGGTTATTTTTGTGAACCATGGGAATGCATAGGAACGAACCTTTGGTCGGTAGGCTCTGTTCCAAGGGTCCAAGCCTTGGGTCCAGTTCGGAAAGATCATCGATGAGAACCCTTCTTCGAGTCTTGAATGCCTTGCCGAGAATGCCTGAGTCTGGTTTGAGTCTGGTTCCCTTGACGATCCCCTTGTACTCGAAGCCAAAGACGTGCTTGACCACGAGCATTCCTGTGGATTTGTTCAACAGCAGTATGCTGAACCTGTCGTAGTTGAGGGTGCTTCCAATGAGCTGATTTATCAACTTGAGGATCTTGTCCAGTTCCAGGGTGGAACTCAATGCCCTAGTGGTATCAAAAAGAAGTTCAAGCTCCTCCACTTTGTGAGTCAACTTGAAATTTGTATCTTCAATTATCTTATTTTTCTTTTCCAACTCGGCCTTGAGCTTCAGCTCTCTTTGTGCCAGACCCAACTCAACCTCAGAGTCGATTCTTGATGCCTGAATGTCGGTCAACTTTGCAAAAAGATTATTGAACGCTGTCGCCAACTGGCCGACCTCGTCTTCGGATTTCACCAGTGCTCGTGTAAGGAAATCCCCAGTCTCGGCCATGGTAACTGACCTGGTCAATTTTTGAATTGGACTCGTAACAAAAATCCTTAGCGAAAGGATTGTCATGACGGTCACCATTATGAGCAACAAGACTGCTAACAACACCTGAAGATGAATGTATGCATTTACTCGTGTCAACAATTGGGACTTGGGAATTTCGATTTCCAGTCCTCCGATGGTATCACCAAGAGCCAGCTTTTGGGTCTTTGCATGACAGGTCAGGCACGATCTTCTGGCACGAAGATGACGTACGATTTTCACGCTGTTGCCATCTTTGGATTCAACAAATGCGTTGTGCCCTGCTCGAAAGCCGGCTATCAGGCTCGATGGCGCTGTTTTTCCTTCCTCTGTTTTGTCCAGCGACCAGACGATTCGTCCTTGTGTGTCAAAAACCCTGGCGCGTTCAATGGGAAGGGATGCATCCATTTCGGC
>JALVPF010000142.1:1797-6232 GCA_027031935.1 Myxococcales bacterium
GTGTGCATGTTTTGTTCAACATCTGAACGATACAATATGAGCATACCAGCTAGGCCCAAGGCCGTAATACAAAAACTTGAAACCCCAACCATCAGGGCTACTTTTTTACTGAGGCTTTTTCTTATTACTGGCATCATTGGATCTCTCGCCTCATTCCATTTTCGGGTCTCATCTTAGCCCTGACAGAAACAAAATATATGATTTTCATCACTGCCTGACAACTTTGTCGAATTACTCTCTCTTGACTTATCCTTCCTGTATATGATTAATTTTGGTTCATGAAAACTATGACTATCGAGAAAACAATTGTTGCAGTACTGATTATTTCATTTTTCGTAGTTGCTTGTTCTGGAGCAAATGAATCTGCCCGTGCTTTTAGCGATGAAGGTTCCGACACTCCTGAGGCGGGAAAACCCATCGACAAGCAGACTTCGAAACCCAAAGCTTCCCCTGCTGTCGTTTCGGTGAAGAAGGTCAAGGTGGCACTTGATTCCGAAGCGGACAAACGTCTACTGAAGGCAAAGGCATTTCTTGAAAAAAACGAGTTTGAGAAGTTGATTCAGGTTTTCGACCACTCGGCAGCCCAGCAGTTGAAAAAATCGGACAAGGAGCACTTGGCCCAGATCTACTATGCAGCAGCTGTCGAGTTGGCCAATAAATCCAAAAATATCGCATTTTCATCCATGTTTTGCGAGCGAGGCCTGCTGTTGAATCCAAATCATCAGGGACTCATGCGTCTTCAGATCAAAAATTACCTGGACCCAGCCATGCGTCTGGTGTCAGGTGCGGAGGAGATAGCCGAGAGACTGGTAAAACTGGATCCGGATGACTTGGAGAATCAGTACTTGAGAGGATGTGTAGCCTTTGAGCAGGCGGACTGGGACACAGCGGTTGCCTGGCTGAAAAAATCAGCTCGAAAGGGCAGGATCCAGAGTGGTGCCATTGTTCAGGAATCATGGAAACTGTTGGACTTGGCCAAGGGAAAGCAGGAGGAGATAAATTCTGCACTCTCCATGACCAAGGAATTGGAGATACGCATGCAGAAAGCGCAGATAAAGGCCAAAAGCATGTCTCCATCACTAGATCATGCCTCAGCAAGGCCTTCTGCCTCCAAGGGAGATCAAAACACGGTCTTGCAGGGAGGGAAGGTGGTTTTGTACATGACCTCCTGGTGTAAATATTGCAAAAAAACCAAGGCACTGCTCAAGCGCTTGAAGGTCAAGTTCGAAGAAAAGAACGTGGAGAAAGATCAGGCAGCTCTTGTGGAGATGATGCAACTGGCTCGGGAGAACAAAGTTGAAATAAGGGGTGTACCCGTAGTCTATATCGGTGGAAAGCTGGTTGTGGGATACAACGAGCAACTTATCACCTCATTGGTAAACAACCTCAGATAATTCAAGCTGTACCAGGGTGTTTTCAGATATAAAATTCGAGGCAGTAAGTTCCATTTCATATCTATTTGTGTGTTTATGCTTCTGCATCTTAGGGCTGCTGACGCCAGGAAAGGCTTGCGCATCAGGTGCCAACTACGATGTAAGAATAGCGGTTGGTCGGAGCCTTTCCAAAGTCAGGCTCGACGGCAGGGACATGCTGGTGCTGGACTCGGATGTGGGTGATGTACTTCTGAAAACGTCAAAGACACTGTATGTTTATTGTGGATCAAGGGGCTTGAAAATCAGGGGAGTCAAGGTTCATCCGAGAGCCATATTGATCAGAACCGCTTCAGCCATAAAGGTAAACAAACGTTCTCTGATGGGAAATGTTGAGATACGAAAGCATGGAAAGGGCATGCTTGTTGTAAACCGCATGCCACTGGAACGCTATCTCATGGGCTTATTGGGCGCAGAGATGGGGCCTAAATGGCCCATGGAAGCCTTGAAGGCCCAGGCAGTGGCAGCCAGAACATTTTTCATGCACAGGAGACTCGATCGGGAAGATGCACCTTACGATGTTTCTGCTTCGACCTTGGACCAGGTCTACAGGGGAATTGCGCTGGAATCGGACAAGACGAGGAAAGCCGTGGAACAGACCAGGGGCCTGGTTCTTACCTGGGCAAATATGCCTGCCGAGACCTTGTTCCATGCCTGTTGCGGTGGGCGAACTCATTCCTCCGAAGAGGTCTTCGGTGGAAAGATTACGTACCTGCGAGCGGTGGATGACCCGGACTGCAGCAAGTGCCCCAAACATCGATGGCGAGTCGATTTGAAGTTGAGCAAGGTTTCAAAAAAACTCGTCAGTCGGGGCTGGAAAGGCACCATCGGGAAGGTTAAACAAAAAAAAGGGCTCCTTGTGTTCCTTGGTCCCGGGGGACGAAAGCTGGAAATGAGTCAGGTGGATTTCAGAAAACTTTTCGGTGCAGTTTTAATACCGAGTCCCTGGTTTGTCGCCTCGCAGAATGGTGACACCATCTCCTTGCATGGCAGAGGGTCCGGTCATGGTGTTGGGATGTGCCAGTGGGGTGCCAGGGGAATGGCTGAGAGGGGAGAGGATTTTCGTTCTATTCTCAACAGGTATTATCCAGGCTGCAAGCTCAGGAAACTTTTTTGATGAACATTGACGATTTTGATTACCAACTGCCCAAGCATCTCATCGCACAATACCCAGCCAAAAAGCGAGACGAAAGCAGACTGCTGGTTTTGAATCGAACTGATTCGTCCGTGGCACACGAGCGTTTTTCCAAGCTCGAGGATTTATTGAAACCTGGCGATCTGATGGTGTTGAATGACACCAAGGTGATCCCTGCAAGAATTTTCGGCCGCAAGGAAACAGGTGGAAAGGTAGAACTCCTTTTGGATAGACCTCTCGGTGAGCAGTCGGATGAAGGTGAACAGGAATGGCTGGTATTGGTCAGGGCTTCCAAACCGCTCCGCAAGGACTCGCGCGTGGATCTTCCCATGGGTGCTCATGCCCGGTGTCTGGACAAAACCCCTGATGGTTCATACAAGGTGAGATTGAAGGTGGGGATGCCCATGACAGATTATCTTCTTCGAAATGGCAGGATCCCTCTACCTTCGTATATTCAGCGGGATTCTGACGCCGGGCAATCAGAAGATGATAGAATACGGTATCAGACCATTTATGCTGAAAAGGATGGAGCTGTGGCAGCTCCCACCGCTGGCCTGCATTTCACGCAAGAGGTCCTGTCCAGTTTGCGTAAAAAGGGTATAGACATGGAGATGGTGACTCTACATGTGGGACCTGGGACTTTTCTGCCGGTAAGGACTCGACGTGTGGAAGATCACAGGATGCATGTGGAGCGTTATAACGTCAGCCAGAGAACATCTGAGGCCATTGGAAGAGCAAAAAAAGAGGGCAGGCGGGTAATCGCGGTCGGCACGACTGTAGTGCGTACTCTTGAGAGTGCATGGGATGACATGCAGGCGAGGCCGGCTGTTGGCTGGGGCCTGACGGATATTTTCATTAAACCAGGCTATGGATTCAAAGTGGTGGATGCTCTTTTGACCAATTTTCATCTTCCCAAGTCTACGTTGATTATGCTCGTCTGCGCTTTTGCAGGCACTGATTTTGTGTTGAACGCCTACTCCCAGGCTGTTGCAGAAGAGTACAGGTTTTATTCCTATGGCGATGCCATGTTTATCTATTGACCCCTGATTTTCCCAGCTCGCCTGTTATCTCTGTGGATATGCTGCGGAATCTTTTTCGGTGAGGTGAGGCCGCGACGTAGTCAATCCACGACTGCGGACGATTCCTTGCATCTTCGTGACCTCACAAGGGATCTGGGAAATCTGATTCAATGTGTGGCAGATTTGGGTTGACCTTTGACCCATGTCTTGTGATAACTCGTCCTTTCGCCAGTGGAAATCAACTGCGCAACAAGGTGAAAGATGGATCCTGATGACAAACGCTTGGATTTTATAGTCACTGCCCGACAAAGGAATTCTCACGCAAGGTGCGCAAGCCTTGTGACGAGGCGTGGTGACGAAGTGGAGACCCCCGTTTTCATGCCTGTTGGCACTCTGGGAACCGTCAAGGCCATGGACCCTGATGAGGTCGCTCAACTGGGATTCAAGATAGTCCTGGGTAATACCTATCACCTCATGCTCAGACCAGGCATGGACATTGTCGAAGATCACGGTGGCTTGCATTCATTCATGGGCTGGAAACACTCCATCCTGACGGATTCAGGCGGTTACCAGGTCTTCAGCCTGGCTCACAGACGAAAAATAACAGAGCAGGGTGTCAGTTTCAGAAACCATATCAATGGCGATCTGGCAGAATTGACGCCCGAAAAGGCCATCGAAGTCCAGGAGTCTCTCGGTTCGGACATAATGATGGTCTTGGACGAGTGCCCTCCACACGATTCCTCTCCTGACTATATGCGGACTTCAGTGGCACGAACCACTCGCTGGGCGAAAAGGTGTCTGGAGGCAAGGTCGAAAAAAGCAGGGGCCCTGTTCGCCATTGTACAGGGGGG
>JALVPF010000143.1 GCA_027031935.1 Myxococcales bacterium
GAGAATTTCAAGACCGACAAATATCAGGATTGGAGCCACGGCTGCGGCAGGCAACAACTGAACAATCGATGACACGAAGCCCAAAAGTCCACCGAAGCCGATGAACAATCCGGTGGCGATGGTATATCCGGCGCACGCCCCCATGGCCTTGTATGCAGGGTGGCCGATATATGGAGTAGACTGGGCAACACCACCACACACACCCGCCACCAGCGTGGCGATGGACTCGGTAAGAAGGATATCTCTGGTTTTGTAGTCATCACCAGCCACTCTTGCGCTCTCCGTGACATTTATCCCGCCAATGATGGTCAACAGGCCAAAGGGTATGGCCACAGGCAAATAGTCGAGTGCACGACCGAGACCGTCCATGAATCCCAGGCTTGGTACAGGTGGAGTAATGGCAAGGGCGCGCAAGGAAAAATCGAAACTGGATCCCAGCAAGCCTGTGACTCCAAGAATATAATACAGCGCTGTGGCCGCCATGACGGCTATGGCGGCACCAGGCAGATTTCCGGGAAGTTTCAGATGTGCCACCAGAGAATACAGGACAATTCCCAAGGCCACCAAGCCCACCACTGGCAGCTGAAACAGATTGACCAGGGGTAAGAATCCCAATAGCGCAATTCCGATTCCAGCAATTGAACCCAGTAGTCCCGCCTGGGGCACAACCCTCTTCACCCAATCTCCGGCGAAGGAAAACACCACCTTGACCAGGCCGATGAGCATCATGGTCGCCATGCCAACCTGCCAGGTGATCATGGGATCTTTCGTCTCTATCCACACAGGGCCCAAGACAGCTACTGCAATACCGATGGTCGAGGGCGTGTCCAAACCCAAGGGCATGGCGGTGATATCGGTCCTGCCGGTTCTCTTTGCAAGTCGGAAGGCCATCCATGAATACACAAGGTCCCCTACCATGACACCCATGGCAGTGCCCGGAATCATGTGCGTAAAAATAAATTCTTTTGGAAAGCCGAAACCGCCGACCAAAATCCCGGTAAGAATCACCAAGTTGGTGACGTTATCCAGCATGAGGCCGAAAAATGCGTTCAAATCACCAGAGGTAAACCATGGATATCTTTTGCGTTCAGGCATCTATACTCCAGGTTTCAAATACTCAAACCCTGATCAGGAGAAAACCACCACCCGTATCCGAAGACAGCACAGCCGAGAGACAAGCTGGCAAAAGGCAACTTTGCCCCAATGGCAAGGCTATGGATTCATCACCAGCACCCCTGACAGCCCCCTGTCCCTGGATGCATGCAACGATGCGTGGGCTTCCATCATCCAGGACCACCTCGTCATGCTCGTTTAGCTCAAGCTTTTCAAAGCCGAAAGCATCACAACGGATCCCTGGTCTGCCCGAAAGGGGTCCATCCGTATGTAGCTGTCCGCGAAGTTCATAGTCAATGGACGCCAGGGCCTGTTGCACATGCAGTTGTCGAGGTTTGCCATCCAGGCCCAACCTGTTCCAATCGAAAACTCTATAGGTTGTGTCGGAAGCCTGCTGAATCTCGGCCAACAGGATGCCACCGCCGATGGCATGCAGCAATCCAGAGGGGATAAAATAGAATTCTCCCGGCGTGGCATCCACTTCCAGCAGAAGATCTGCCACGGTTCCATCCTTCAACGCAGCAGACAGATCCTTTTCGCCAAGCCCGGCTTTCAAACCCAGGTACAACTTTGCACCTGGCTCGGCATCCAGGACATACCAGGCCTCGGTCTTTGGTCTCGCTCCTCGACCCAAGCTAGCAGCGGTCTCCCTGTCCGGATGCACTTGAACCGAAAGGGTCTGCGCTGCATCGATAAACTTGAACAGGACAGGGAACCTGCCCTGAAGCAACCTGGCAGCACCCAGCATCTTCTCGGGGTTCTTTCTTACCAGGGAGCCCAGGCTTTGTCCTGCAAGCTCGGACCCTGTGACCACGCTTTGGGCTTCGGGAAGATCGACGATTTCCCATGACTCGCCACATGGTTCATCAGGAGGCAAAGCCTTATGCAGTATGGAACCAAGCTTGCGCCCACCCCAAGGCAAAACCTTTACCAAGGGTTCGAATAACAGTGCAACAGACAAATCAGACATGACATTCTCCAAGCCATTGAGCATGACCGCAACAATCTTCCATGTTAATTTTCCCTCAAGTTGTTTGAATGTTTGCCAGCACTTCATCCATTGCCGGGTAAATTTCTTCCAGGGTCATACGCACTTGTCTTACCCTGTCCTTTATCCTGCCTTCGTTCTTCTGTCTACTCGCCAGTTCCACTTGCCATGCAGCATCCCAGACACGTTTTGCCCCTATTATGCTGGCAGAACCCTTGAGGCTGTGAGCCGCTCGACCCAACTCATCCAAGTCTCCCGTTTTCAAAGATGCTTCCATTCTGGCAAGTATATCTTTCGAGCTACGACGGAAGATATTCAACAACTCAGCGATAAGTTCCGAATCTCCCCTGGTCCTGGAGGAAAGCTCTTCATAATCCAGCAGCATGGTTTTGTCATCGTCTTGGTCGTTTGACGGAATCTTCCCACGCCCAGCCACCGTACCAACCCTTGCCAGGATCTCCACCAAGCTGTTCTTACTCAAAGGCTTTGAAATATAATCGTCCATGCCGGCATCTATACACATCTCCCTGTCACCAGGCATGGCATGGGCGGTCATAGCAACAATCCAGGTGTGCCCACCTTGTTGTTGCTCCAGGTCTCTAATCGCCCGTGTCGCATCCAGACCATCCATTACCGGCATCTGCACATCCATGAAGACAAGGTCAAATTTCCTCTCAGCCAATCGATCCAGTACTCCCTGTCCCGTGGACACGACCTCAACCGAATGCCCCATCTGTTCCAACATTTTACTTGTCATGTGCTGGTTGATTTCATTGTCCTCGGCCAAAAGCACTTTGAAGCTCTGAGCACTCCTTTCAAAAGCTGTTTTTGTGGGAGGAGAATCATCCGATGAGAAATCATCCCGAGGGGATCTGGGAATTTTGAACCAGGCGGTGAATGTAAACTCAGAACCCCTGCCGGGTTCGCTATCGACACAGATTGCTCCGCCCATGAGTCCGATCAATCTGTTGGATATTGCAAGGCCCAGGCCTGAACCACCAAACTGTCTCGTGGTTGATCCATCCGCCTGTGTAAATGCAGCAAATATGGCATCCTGCCTTTCCGGCAATATCCCGATACCCGTGTCCTTGACTTTGACGAGCACCTCCAGGTCATCACCCAACACCTGCCCCTGCTCAACCGTTACGCTCACGCTTCCCTGCTCTGTAAACTTTATGGCGTTGGCCGCCAGGTTGGTGATGACCTGTGAAAAACGTTTGGCATCACCAATAATGTATTCGGGTAATTCCTCTGACACCTTCCAACTCAAGGACAATCCCTTCTGCTCGGCCTGCACCCTCAAGATCTCCAATATCTCCGAAATGGTCATTCTGACATGGAATTTTTCTTGAATAAGCTCCAGCTTGTTTTCTTCCACTTTTGCAAAATCCAGGATGTCATTGACAAGGGTAAGAATCGTGTTTGCGGAATTTCTGACCATCTCCATCTGGTGTCTTTGTTCCGGGTCCTGCTGACGATTGAGCATCAGTTCGGTAAGACCTATTATACCGTTGAGGGGTGTTCTGAACTCATGGCTCATGTTGGCGAGAAACTGCCCCTTTGCCCTGTTGGCAGACTCCGCTTTCTCCTTGGTCTCCACCAGGCTGGCTTCCGCCCTTCGCCTTGCAATCTCTGAAAACCACAGTACACCCGGAATGACCATCGATGATATTATCAAGGTGATGGTAGTATCCAAGGCTTGTGATTCCGGAGGTATAACCTGTGGAAATTCAAATCCCAACAAATCAAGAACCTGAAATCCCAGGATCAACAGTATGGACACACCCACCCAAATGAGAGCGAAACGATCCAAAACTATCAGCGCAGTGACGGGAAGGATCAACATGCTGGCAGCATTGGCGCCAGCAGCCCCCCCCGTCATGAAGTTGGGAATTCCGATTCCCGCCAGGACCAAAAGGCACGTTGCATGACCCACCAATTCGACATTACCCGTATGGTATAGATAAACCATCAAGAGCACACCGAAAACAGGAACCAATAAAAAGGCCACACCCCACAACCAGTAGTCGAAAAAAACGAAAATCGATGAAAGGTACATCAGGTAGACCGTGATGAGAGACACCCCGATGGACATTTGCACCCTATACCTGCGACGAAGCTCCTGGTCGGCATCGGGCAGATGCTCTCCGGTCAGCCATGAAGGAAGGCGTAGCGTGCGTTTCCTTTCAACCATTCTGTGGTCATCGTCCACCATGGCTGTGCCTACCCGCTATCATCTGCCGAGTCTTTATCGTCGGCATCAACACTGTCGAGATCATCTTGAGTGCTGTCACCTTCCGGATAGTACTTGGCAAGGCATTCATCACAAAGGGCATGGGAAAACATGGCACCAGAGTGTTCCTCTATATATGTCTCCAACCTGTGCCAGGTATGGGAATCATCCCTTATTTTTTTGCAGTGCATGCAGATGGGCAACAATCCCTGGAGCTGTTTGACGTGTTCAAGCGCTTCTTTCAGTTCCTCGACCTTTTCGGCAAGTGCTGACTTCAACTCCACGATCCTCTGCCCCGCCATCACCCTGGAATGAAGTTCTTCCTGGTCGAAGGGCTTGGTTATGTAGTCGTCGGCTCCGCTTTCCAGTCCTGTCACCACATCCTTTTTCTGTTTTTTCGCAGTAAGAAGGATAACATAGACATACTCTTCGTTTTCGTTGGCCCGGATCAGGCGGCAAACATCCACACCGTCCAAACCTGGCATCATCCAGTCAAGTATTGCCAGGCGGGGTCCATCGGATGCCTGCAATATTTCCATGGCCTTTGCACCATCATGAACCACATCCACTTCATAGCCCCATCCCTCCAGCAAACGCGTTACCATATGTCTTGACAGTGGTTCGTCCTCAGCAAGAAGCACTCGCATGAATCAGTCCTTTCCCTTGACTTCATCCAGACATGGTTCCAGTCGTCTCAAGGCGGAGCGCAGGTCGGTCAAGGCATCTTGCGCGGATTCCATCTTGCCTTGCCTACCGAGCATCTCAAGCTTGTATGCCGCGGACTGTACACCAGGAGCAGCCAACATGCCGGCAGCACCCTTCAAAGAATGTGCCGCCCGGTACATGGAATCGGCATCACCCTGCGAGATGCTTTTTGCCATCTTTTCTACCAGTTCAGGAGCCGTGGTCTTGAATATGTCAATCAATTCCATGATGAGTTCCTTGTCACCCCTGGTTCGCGATTCCAACTCGTCCAGGTTCAAAGGAGAGCTTTGTGATTTGAGTACTGTATTTTCCTTTTCTGTATGGTCTTGCTTTCCGGCAACTGCACTTTCGTCAAACTCCAGTACGGAAAACAGTTCCTCCGGAAGAAATGGTTTTGACACATATGCATCCATGCCTGCATCCAGACATCGTTTTTTATCTTCTGGCATGGCATGAGCGGTCATGGCAATTATCCTGACATGTCCACCGGATTGCAACTCACTGCGCCTGATATGATGGGTCACTTCCAAACCATCCAGTTTGGGCATCTGCACGTCCATCAAGATGACATCAAATTGCCTCTGCCCATACAGAGCAAGGGCTTGTTCTCCATCCGATGCCAACTCCACTTCGTGTCCCCTGTGCTGCAACATTCCAAGTGCAACCCGCTGGTTGACAAGATTATCCTCGGCAAGCAGAACTCTGAGATGACGATTGGCAGGCTTTGATAAAACAGTCTGTACACTTTCACCGGTCTCCAGACCTCCAGACGAAAAATCACCAGCTACTTCATGCTCAACGGAAAATCTCACGTCAAACCAGAAGCAGGCACCCTCGCCCGGTCGGGATTTTACCTGCAATTTGCCCCCCATGAGTTCAACCAGCTTGTATGAAATAGCAAGACCCAGGCCTGTACCCCCATGTTGTCTAGTCAAGGAACCATCAACTTGAGAAAAGGTTTCAAAAATGAAATTCTGATATTCCTCTGCAATTCCTATACCGGTATCCTTGAACGAGAACTTCACTTCAACTTCCTCGTCTCCATCTGAAACGCATGAAACCTCGATGGAAACGCTACCCTTTTCGGTAAATTTTATGGCATTGCCGGCCAGGTTTACCACGACCTGGCGAAGCCTCTGTGCATCTCCAAGCAAAATATCCGGAAGTGTCTCATCTATCTCCACGCTAAATGCAAGCCCCTGGCCTCTGGCCTTGATGGCCAACACCTCAAGAGATGAGTTCAAAAGATGCCGCAAATTGAAAGGTGCAAAGTTGAGCTGAAGCTTTCCTGCCTCAACTTTTGAAAAATCCAGGATATCATTGACGAGTAACATCAATGCATTGGCTGATGACTTTATCATCATGAGTTGTTCACGCAACTCCTGGCTCAAATCCTGACGAAGAGCCAGCTCTGTGATGCCCATGAGCCCATTGAGAGGGGTGCGAATCTCGTGGCTCATGTTTGCCACGAATTCGCTCTTTGCAACACTGGCCTGCTCCGCCGCCCGTCTGGCATGAACCAGTTCGGTGACGTTCATGACGTTGGTAAGAAAACCGTTGTGCTCACCTCGCTGAAATACCGGGCCTATGCGTATGAGCAACTCCAAAACTCCCACCGAGATCTGCTCTGCCACCGGTCCCGAAGCGGACCCTTGCTTGATTTTCTGGATAGAATCATGAATGAATTCCATGATGCTGTTGAAACGAAAATCTGCCAGTCTATGTCCAAAAATCTGGTCCTTTTCCAGAGCAAGCATTCTACAGAATGAATCGTTGACCACCACTATGCGTTCGTCAGCATCCACAAAGAGTACGCCCTGGTCCATGCTGGAGATCATGATGGACAACCTGGAATATTCGCGCCTGGCTGCTTCCTCTGCCATCTTCAAGTCGCTGATATCCCTGAAACTATATACCCTGCCTGACATCTCGCCACGTATGAGCATGGGTTTTGAAAACATCTCCACCACCCGTCCATCCATCAAGTTGAAAGTCTGGAAAGAATCCCCATCAAAACCATCCAGAAATTTGGCTTGCTTTATGAAAAGCGCAGGTTTGGCACACTCCCTGGCACAATGAAAGATCAGCTTTTGGACCGAGTTTTCCGAAAGTACCTCACGGGGTATGTTCCAAATCTGGATAAATTTTTCATTGTGATGGACTATCTCGCCCGAGGAATCGACCACCAGGATTCCGTCCGCAGTGGATTCAATTATGGATCTGAGGGTCTCTTTGCTGTTTTCCAAAGACCTTTCAGCTTTTTTACGCTCGGTAATGTCTCTAAATACACCATAAAATCCAATAACTTGACCATTTTCATCTCTACGGGGAATAGCAGTCACACTCAGCCAACTCCTTTTACCATCCCGACGGCGAATGACGATATCGTACTTGCTGATCTTCCCCTGGATACGCTCCTTGGACTGTCTTGCCACTTGCTCCCTTGCGTCATCGTCAAGAAACTCATCCAGGCAACACCCCACGAGTCCCCCTTCGCCCACTCCAAATATTCTTTCCGCTGCCTGGTTGGCGAAAAGGAAACAATCATCCGTGTCGCTAAGAGTGACACCTTCACCATACGCCGCAATCAGTTCACCATACTCGCTGAGACTGATCTTTACGCCATTCGAATCAGCCAGGCCTGTGTTCATGTCCAACCCATCTAGTTTTTTCTGTAGTTCCTTTCCCTTGTTTTTTCCCATACCTGTTTGCTCCGTCCACCCCGAAAAAAACCACAGACGATTGAAAATGTTTAGCACCTGTGACATGTGGCGTCAATCTAAGCAAAAACAAGCAAAAACCCACAGGAGTTGCCAATGCTTAATCGGCTCATAAAGCCCCATGCTGAGCACCTTGTGACACGGACAGGCAAAAAACAGGCAGGATCTTAAAAATCCGAGTTGATCTCACAAAAAAGAAAGGTATAGTCATGGCAACCGGAACCAGGCCTATTCAGGAGGTCCAAATGGAATTAGCCGAGATGAAGGCGGCCCACGTAACTCTTGCCAAGCTGGAATATGATCCAGTAGTGGTCAAGCGGGGTTATGCTGGAAGAACTCTTTACGTAAACCTTTCAAAAAACGATTTTCAGATCAAACCGGTGACTCAATACATGAAGGAAACGTTCACTGGTGGCAAAGGCTTTGACCTGTATCTCATGTGGCATGCCATCAATGGGCCCATCTCGTGGGATGACCCGGAAAACGAAATCTGTATTTCAGCAGGTCCACTGGCTGGCGTCCCTGCATACTCGGGAACATCCAAGAGTATCGTGACAGGCATCTCCCCCACAACCGGTTCGGTCATGGACTCCAATGTGGGCGGACACTTTGGCCCCCTGTTGAAATTTGCCGGATTCGATGCCCTGGAGATTCAGGGCAAGGCCCGAGACGACGTTCTGGTGGTGATAGACGGCAGAAACAATAGGGTCACCATCGAACAGGCTCCGCATGAGGCGATAAATTCTTACGATCTGGCAACACAGCTGCATCACATGTATGCAGAGACAGAGGAACAACTGCAACATGTTTCCGTTGTCTCCGCTGGCAAGGGAGCAGAACACACCCTCATCGGCTGCCTGAATGTTTCTCTCTTTGATTTCAAGAGAGGGCATCCACGCCTGAAGCAAGCCGGGAGAGGTGGACTGGGCACAGTTTTCCGCGACAAAAAGATAAAAGCTCTGGTAGCCATAGCGCCCCACGACAGACCCATGTGGAGCAAGGAAACCGTGGCCCGTTGAGGCCTGTTAAACAGAGGAATAAAAATTCATGGCTCAGCTAAAAATAGAACCGGAAAAAATCGATGCTATCATCTCAAAATGGAACTCCGATGCAGAGTTTACCATCGAGATGATGCAGGATGTACAGGATCTCTATCGACATCTCCCCAGGCAGGCCCTTATGCGCATAAGCAAGGCCACGAAGACCGACTTGGGGAGGCTCTATCATATAGCCACTTTCTACAAGGCTTTTTCATTGGAACCCCGAGGGGAACATTCTATCCAGGTCTGCATGGGCACCGCCTGTCACGTCAAGGGAGCCACCAGGGTCATGGATGCTCTGGCGAGAACTCTCGATGTAGAGCCCGGAAAGACCACCCCTGACCTGAAATACACCCTGGAAGGAGTAAGGTGCCTGGGTTGCTGTTCCCTTGCGCCGGTGGTAGCCATGGATGATGAAATATTCTCACACGTGGATTCATCCATGGTCACGAGAGTTATGAGGCGACACGAAAGAACCATGCGTGAGCGAGGGGAGGAAGGCGATGCCTAAGCTCGATCTTAACAACTTCAAACAAGAGGCACAAAAATTTCGCTCTAACCTGGACGCTATCCCCTCCAGCCTCATGGTGTGCCACTGTACAACCTGTCTTGCTGCCGGAGCTCAAAAGGTACACCAGGCACTTGAACTAGAGCTGGAAAAAAGAAATCTGCAAAACAAGGTCCGGGTCAAGACCACGGGTGTTACAGCCTTTTGCGCCATGGGGCCGGTGGTGATCGCTCAACCCTCGGGCACCTTCTATGGCAGGACAAGGCCCCAAGACGCCCCCGAACTCATAGAGCACGTGGCCGAAGGCAAGGAACTGGAGCGTTTGCTTTTCAAGGACAAGGACGGAAAGACCATCGCCCGGCAAGAGGATATCCCCTTCGTGGCCAAGCAGAAGCCCGTGGTGTTGCGAAACCGTTCGGTTCTGGATCCGACGGACATCAACGACGCCATTGCCCACGGTGCATACGAGGCCATCTTCAATCTCCTGAAAAAAGAGACTGATGGTGAGGCCATTATCGACATCATCCACCGGTCCGGAATCAGGGGCAGGGGTGGTGGCGGCTTTCCTGCAGGGCTAAAGTGGAAATCGGCTCGCAAGGCAGCAAAAGAGCGGCTTGAGCCGGTTTTCGTTGTCTGCAATGCCGACGAAGGCGACCCGGGCGCCTACATGGACAGATCTATCGTTGAAGCTGATCCGCACTCACTCATAGAAGGCATGATGATTGGAGCCCTGGCTGTCGGAGCCACCGAAGGTTTTGTCTATATACGCAGGGAGTACCCCCTGGCCCTGGAACGTTTGTCAAATGCATTGGACCAGGCTCGTAAAAAAGGCCTTCTCGGCAAGTCCATTCTCGGATCCGACTTTTCCTTCGATATCAAGATCCATCGAGGAGCCGGCGCCTTTGTGTGCGGTGAATCCACGGCCCTGTTCGCATCCATGGAGGGCAAGGCCGGTGAACCACGGGCAAAGTATGTACATTCCGTGGAGTTCGGCTTCCGGGACAAGCCGACGGTACTCAATAACGTGGAGACATGGGCAAACATCGCCCAGATCATCAACAATGGTCCCGAGTGGTTTGCCTCCATGGGAACAGGAGATGTAAGCAAGAGCCCCTGGAGCGGAAGTTCCGGCACGAAGGTCTTTTCTCTGGTTGGAAATGTCGAATACACCGGGCTGGTGGAAGTTCCCATGGGCATGACCCTTCGCCAGATAGTTTTCGATGTTGGAGGCGGAGTGGAAGGCGGACGAAAGCTCAAGGCGGTTCAGACGGGGGGGCCATCAGGAGGCTGCCTTCCTGAATCCAAGCTGGATCTGCATGTGGATTTCGACACCCTGCAGGAAGCCGGATCCATGATGGGCTCTGGTGGACTCATCGTCATGGACGAACGCACCTGCATGGTCGATGTGGCCAAGTACTTTGTGGACTTCCTCATGGGCGAATCGTGTGGCAAGTGCACACCATGCAGGGAAGGGCTTTCGTGCCTGCACGAGATACTCCATCGCATAACCGAGGGCAAGGGAAAGCCTGACGACCTGGTCCTGCTGGAGGATCTTGGTGCAATGCTCAAAGACGGTGCCTTGTGCGGGCTTGGCCAGACCGCGGCCAATCCTGTCCTGTCGACCCTCAGGTATTTCCGTGACGAATACGACGCCCATATAGAGCAAGGCCGCTGTCCTGCGGGGGTTTGCAAGGCTCTTATCAAGTACACCATCGAGCCCGACAAGTGTACCGGCTGCCGACTCTGCGTAAAGCCTTGCCCTACAGACTGCATCTCAGGAGAAAAGGACAAGCCCCACACCATCGATCACGGCAAGTGTATTCAGTGCGGCACCTGCATGGATGCCTGTCCGGAAGATGCCATAAGGGTAGAGTGAGGAAAAAGACATGATAAAGGTGACCATAGATGACAAGAGACTAGAGGTTGAACCCGGCACCACCATCATGGCGGCCGCCGAAAAGGCCGGTATATTTATTCCCAGGCTCTGCAGCCATGAACTTTTGGAGCCCTATGGTGCGTGCAGGGTTTGCAGCGTAGAAATCGAACAGAACGGCAGGACAAAAGTCGTCACATCCTGTAACTATCCAATTCGCTCGGAGCTGACGGTAAGGACAAATTCCGAGCGCGCAACAAAAACCCGCTCCATGGTCCTGGAGATGATGCTTGCAAGATGGCCCAAGGTCAAGGTCGTCAAGGACATGGCAGCCCATGAAGGCATTACCCAGGCACGCTTTTCACATCCGCTGGTGGACAACAATGAAAACGCCTGTATTCTGTGCGGTCGATGTGTAAACATCTGCCGCAACGGAGTCAGGCAAAACGTCTTGAGCTTTGAAGGAAGAGGGTCTTCGAGGCAAGTCTCCATGCCATACCAGCAGGTGCCTGCAGAGTGCGTCGGCTGCGGAGCCTGTGAGTGGATCTGCCCCACAGGCGCGATCAAAATGATCGATGATCCAAACGGTTCTGCCGACTGGGATCGCATTCGTCGTGCGGGAATGGTCGTAACCAGGGAGTTGATCCTCTTCGACGATGATCAATGTCAGATGAGGCGCAAGGGTACTTCCAACTTAGTGGACGTGATGAACGACTACGATCTCTTACCCGTACACAACTACAGGTTTGGCTCTCACCCTGACGCCAAGTTTGTCCAGTCGGAAGTTTTTGCGAGTAAGTTTGTGACCAATGGGCTCCCTGATGGCTGTGCCCTCGGATGCGACATGGCATGCGCCCATGCCGCTGACGACTTCGAGCTTCAAACAGGGCCGGACAAGGGCAAGCGTGTAATCGTGGATGGACCCGAATACGAGACAGTTGGAGGATCGACGAATATGGGCATCTTCGATCCTCGCTGGATTCTGGAGATGAACTACTACTGTGACAATTATGGCATCGACACCATATCATTCTGCACTCTCATGGCCTTTGTCATGGAATGTTATGAAAATGGAATACTCGACAAGGAAAAGACCGGCGGCCTGGAGCTGAACTTCGGTGCCAAGGACGCGGCCATGGAAGTACTTCACCAGATGGCACGCGGAGAGGGATTCGGGCTGGTGGCAGGTCAAGGTATCCGCCGAATGAAAAAGAAGTTTGCCGAGGAATATGGAGCAGATCCCAAGTTCCTTCAGGACATCGGCATGGAAGCCAAGGGGCTGGAATACTCCGAATACGTGACAAAAGAAAGCCTGGCGCAGCAGGGCGGTTATGGTATCGCTCTAAAGGGAGCGCAACACGACGAAGCATGGCTGATCTTCATGGACATGGTCAACAAGCAGATTCCTAGCTTCGAGGACAAGGCTGAAGCTTTGCACTACTTTCCCATGTGGCGCACATGGTTTGGTCTGAACGGACTTTGCAAGCTTCCGTGGAACGACATAGAGCCGGAGGATAACGCTCAGGAAAAAGAACCACACAAGGTGCCTAAGCACACACAGGCATACTGCGACTTTTTTGCAGGAGTCACCGGAAGAGAGGTAAGCGCAGACGACCTTATTACCATGAGCGAACGCGTGTACAATTTCCAGAGAATATTCAATCTCAAGATGGGCTTCGGAACCAGAGAGCACGACGCGATCCCATATCGCTCCGTGGGTCCTGTAACAGAAGAAGAATACCTGTCGAGACAGGACAGATATGATGAGCAACTCAAGGAGTTGGAAGGCGATTCTGTTGCGGGCATGTCAACAGCGGAAAAGTTGCAAATGCTTCGCAAGCACCGTGAGGACAGGTACGCAAAGCTCTTGGATGCCGTGTATCTTCGCAGAGGCTGGACTTCAAACGGGATTCCCAGGATCGAGACCGCAAAAAAACTGGGAATTGACAAGGTTGATGGCCTTGTGGAACTTTTGAAAGAGCATGGTGCTCATTGATGCCCATCTTGGTAAATGGACAGCCCAGAGAGTGGACGGCTGGATTGACCGTATCCATGCTTTTGGAGGAGATGAAATTTTCCTTTCCTCTGAAGACCGTCTTCGTAAATGGCAAACGCATACCGAAATCTGAACATTCTCGAAAGACATTGTCTGATGGGGATAAGATAGAAGTGATACACATGATGAGCGGGGGCTGAGCTCCGGCAGGAAATCGCCTAAGCATGCCAACCGCGCAGGAGGTCTCCAGATGCGCCTGCGTACTTCACTGAGTCTGTTCACCGGTCTGGTTATCGCTGCACTTGTCATAGCCCTTATGGCATCGATGGTTCCACTTTGGAAATCTGCAGCCGAGGACTCGGAGATAAAAAGAGGAAATTCTCTGATTGAGCTGCTGAGCAAGTCTTGTTCATCACTGATGAAAAAAGGCGATTCACTTGATTTGCAGAGGCTCCTGGACTGGGTAAGCACACAGCCAAACGTGGTATTTGCAGCCATAGTGGATAGGGATGGCAAGGTTTCCATGTCATCCACCGTCCTGGATAAACGTCCATTCTTCCCCCTGGATCGCCCCCCACCCGATCCAAAAAACCTTCTCAACTCCGGTGGAGGCGGAACCAGGCAAGTAAAAGACATGATATTCAAAAAGCCGGTGCTGGATTTTGCCACTCCCCTGGTCCTCGATGGAGTCACCAAGGGTACCGTTCGATTGGGAATAGATGCACAACCTCTGGAGGGATCACACGCTCAAATCCTGTGGAGATTCTTTTTCATAGGCCTGCTCGGATTGATAATAGCCATAGCAATGATGAGCATCCTGTCATCTGCCATCACGCGTCCCCTGCGGTCCGTTTCTGCAAAACTCGACCGGCTGGCTGAAAAAGATTTTCTGGTAAAAATCAAGCCTTCCGGGGCTGAAGAAATCCGCCACCTCCAGGAGAGTTTCAACCGCGCGAGTGCCGCCATGGATCGGCATTTTCAAAACATCAGGAGCCGCTCACCTGAAATCGAAGCAGGTTACAGGGTTCTGTCCCGCCTGGTGACCACCATGGATAGACAAGCCATGATGAGAGGAGGCCTCGAAGTAATAGCAGATGTGCTCGGCGCCGAGCGCTGCGAACTGCTTGCGCTGGATACCACACGGGAAATCCTGGACCGCTTTGCCATAAGCCCTTCGGGTTTTTCAACTGGAAGCGAATCCCCGGCAGCTTTTGACCTGGATAACTTCACTCAGGTATCACGCCTGGATATGATCATAAAAAAACACCTTGGTCCTGCAGAATCGGATATTTTTGTGCCCCTCTCCGTTGACGACAGGCCCATGGGTGCCCTCGTAGCCTCCTGCAAAAAGGGCAAGGAGTTTGACGAATCTGCAAGACACATCGCATCCAGCGTTACTGCACACCTTCTGTTTGCCCTGGAAAACGCCAGGTTGTATGAGTTTGCCATCACCGATGGGCTCACCGGCCTGACCATCAAGCGTTATTTCCAGGCGAGGCTCGCGCAGGAGTTGGACAGGGCCAGGCGATATACCCAGCCGTTTTCCCTGCTGATGCTGAAGGTTGATGGCCTGGAACAACTCGTGGAAGAACACGGACTGCCAGCCACGGATCAACTCTTCAGAAGCCTTTCTCACAGGTTGCGCGACAGCGTGAGATCGTCTGATCTGCTGAGCAGATGGTCGGATAGAACCATCGCCTTGATGTTGCTGGGTCAAGGACCTCTACAGGCCATGGCTGCAGCCCAAAAGCTGCTGTCCTGCGTATCCGAAAGGCCCTTTGCCCTGGGAGATGACAGCAAGGTAAAGATCACAATCTCCATAGGCGGTGTTGCTTTCCCCGATCACGGAACACACTCACAGGAACTCATGGACGGTGCCATAAAGGCGATCGAGTCCGCAGAGGCAAACAGCGTAAACATCCCGGAAGTTGCTGCAGTACAAGACCCTGATGATGAATAGTTGCACACGAAGTTGGGACACCAGGCCCCGGCATTTTTGCAAGCCTGGTCTCGCCCAGCCGCCTGCTACCTGACGCACAGATCATCGATAAAAATCACAGGGTCTCGGGGATGAAGCCATAGTACCGCCCCATCCAGTAGGCCAGGAGATAATCCGCTGGTGGCGCTATCACACGGCGGTTTTCGTTGCACCCACCCAGATCATAAGGATTTCCCCACCAGATGAAGGTACCAGGACAGCGCTCTGCCACCGTGCGTGGATAGTCGCCTATCTGCCCGCCGGACCTATCGGTGCAGGCTGGCTTACACTTTGATTCAGGGCACTGCAAGTCCGGGATGTGCTGAGAGGCGGGGAATTGTTTCAACATGCAGATACCATCTTCCACAGCATCATAGGCTGGCCCATCCGAACCTGGACCAAGGCGTTTTTGTGAAGCATAAATGAAATCGAACCAGGTGTTGTGCTGCTCGCTCACCGCTTTCGGGGTATCCCCTGGGGCATAGGCCTCATTGGCCAGATGGTCCTGGTAAAGCTCTCTGAGAGCAGGATCGTGCTCAAACCAGATGAGATTGTGCAACGAGGCAAAATGCATGGAGATGTTGTTCCAGTTCGACAGGCAAGAGCCCTGCCCCACGTACAAGCCGGCGTCGGAGAGGTATTCTGTATATGGACGCGGCGTCTCGATGGGTCTCTGTATGCAGTCCACCTTTCCATGTTTCTGAAGCAGGCAGTCGTCATAGAAACTTCTCAGGTCTTCATCACCAGTGGCCACGGCGGACATGAGGATATAGTCCAATGCCATGGCAGCGTTGAATCCGGGAAAGTTGTCCAGAGCCATGGCATAAAGCCTGCCATGCTCCACTGGCCGTCCATCCCAGTCGGTGATCTCCAACCTGGTGTCGACGAGCATCTGCCCAACCTCGCGCAGCATATCTACCGCCATGGAGTGTACCAGGGGATCGTCTACGAGTTTCACCACCACACCCAAGGCAAACATGTGCCCCGCGTACTCATCCTGGCTGACGTTGTCCAACCAGCACCAACCGGCATATTTGTCGAGACCGCAGTGTTGTGTGGTGACCCACTCCATCGAATCCCTGTCCACCACCTGAACGCAGCCATCATCGCCAACCCTTACCCACTGATTGTCATCCTTTTCCACGTCTGGAACGTACCTGCTCAAATCGTCAGGACAAGAGTCACCCTTGACACCAGGTGGGATATATTGCCGCGTGAAAACGCCGGGGACACCGGTTATGGCCATGCGATCCTGCTCACCCTCCATGAGCAGGCTCATGGTCTCCAATGCCTCGGCCTCTCCGGTGCTTGCATAACGAAAGGCTTCAGCAGCCAGATACATGGCGCTCCACAAACCATCGTTTTCCCCTGAGTGCCAAGCCAGGACATCATCATAGGTCGCAGTGGCCTCCGATGGATTCGGAGTGCTGCAGTCATCTCCATCGCACGGCAATGTCACCCCTGTCATGAATTTCAAAACCGGGTGTATGTGCAGCCTTCGTGCGATTTCTTCGTAGTACAACATCTTGTCGTGGAGAGACTCGCCAGTGGAATCAGGTTCGTCATCACAAGAGCTGAACACAGGAGAACCAAATCGCCAGGGATCAACGCATCCGCCCTGCTCGCAAAGCTGGCCTGATTCTTCCATGCACCTGGTCTCTACCCACTTTCCATCATTACAGGAGGTCAGGACCAAGGCATCATCAGAGCATTTCCACTCCCCCTCGCTACACTCAGAATTCTGTGTCGAGCCACCACACCCTGCAAATGCAAAGATCGCGATGAACAACATACAGTTTTTGTTCATTAGTGTTCTCCTGTCGTTCATTGGGATACCGTGTCTCTAGTCTGTCTCAAAAGACACATCCGAGACAAGCAAATGGCTACCATAATATTCTCTATGCTTACTTAACTCCTTGTTATCACACAAAAACGCTCAATAAATCAAGATGGCACGGCATTCGCAACAATGTGCTTCGGAAAAGTCGTGATGCAGATCTGAAAACTCAGGAGAAAGGCCAAGGAACAATGGCAGAACCCTTCAATGAAAACCTGTTGAGGACCATCCGCCTTACCAGGGAAATGCTGGCGCTGGCGGACGAGGGAGACATGGAAAGGAACGATGATTCCTGCGGAATAATCTATGGCATTCTCCGAGATGCAGCATATCGTCTTCGAAAACTTGCAGAGGAAGAATGCAAAAGCCATCGCCAACTGGGCAAATGGAAGGCGGAGAAAGAGGCCAGCTGACAGGGACATGAATCAGGAAGAAAAAAAAATCATCAGGGAAATACTCCTGATGCGTAACGAGGTCAAGCTGAGACAATGGGCAAACCGCACTAAAGCGCCCTTGCGCCAACTTTTCTCTCTGACCTACGACAGTGACAGCGAGGTCATATACCTCGCCCTGGAGGCCATTGGAAAAATCTCGGTTGACATAGCCGAAAAAGATCAAGAGCG
>JALVPF010000144.1 GCA_027031935.1 Myxococcales bacterium
TCACCACCGACATTAATCCATGAATCTGGATACATATCAGAATATGCAGCAGCATGACCAAATTTTTCCTTCGGATCCATTGCAAACCATGGGGGATCCTGGCAATTGCCGTCTCCAATTACGGTGGAAATGATCCCGCCGGGGTCGATCCTGTGCTCTGTTCATCCCCTTAGATGAGGTCGAAACAATACCTATCATTTACCTGTCTCCCGTTCAAGTAAGGCCCGTTCGTTTTCTTGGCACAAACACCAAAACCCAAAGCAAGAAAGGTACCAAAGATTTTCAAGCCAACAACTGCCTGTAATATTTGTATTATTCAGGAATCACCGCTGAAGTCCTGGAAGGAGATTACTCTTGCCTGTGTACAAGATTCTTGTACACTGTGTCCGAATTCCGGTCACCTTCCGGGTGGCTCCGGGAGGTTTTTCACTCCCGGGGCTCCCACAGACCCGTACGTGCGGGACTACCGCATACGCTTCCTCCATGGATGGATTCGCTGCTCAACGGCAAATACCGACCGGCTCAACAATCTTCCACCCCCTGGAATACAGAAGATAGAGACCTGGCTGTAAGTTTTTACATTTGACTACAAGATGGTGAGCTTGAGACGTGTCCTCAGGTTGAAAAACTCTTCGCTTACCGCAAAAGCCATCAGTTCACGCATTATGGGATGAGGGCTGAGCGATGCGATTATCTGCTCGGTGGAGTCCTGTCGCTTATCTTTTAGTTCGGGTATTTGTTGGCTGAGATACATGGTGGCGTTTGCCAGGTCGCCACACAACACCAGACCAGCCCTGTTTGCTGAATGCTCCACTCCCATCAGGTAGGCCTCGTAGTCAGGGACCCTGGCGAGTTCCGTCGAGTTGGTTTTCAGAAGCTCTTCCAATGCCTTTCTTGTCTTCCTGGGAAGAGCCTTGTTTATCTTCTTAGGAAGATCAGGTGGCAGTTCAGAGGGGTAAGTGGCAATTGGTGAAGACGGAAAATGGGGTGCAACTATTGCGGCCAGCAGCTTGGCCAGCTCTTTTGCGCCAAGCAGGGTTGCAAGAAAGCTTCCATCCTTGATTCTTTTCAAAGCCTGGCTCAGCGCAAATCTTTGGGTTTTGTTCTGGGTCCTTTTTATCAGACCATCACCAACTATCATGGCTACGGGCGAGGTGTTTACAATCTCAACCTTTTTGGTTGGCTGTGTGGAGTGATAGACGTCGTATGAAAGGCCGCCAAAATTGACAGCCATTCCATCGGAGAGCTTTCTCAGGGGATCGTCCTGCCTGGCCTTGTCTCCTTTTCCTACACCAAATTTTACTAGGTCAGGTGGGTATAGCTTTGTCAGGGAAGAACCTACCAGTTTCAGAATCTTTCTAACGATGCCTCGTTCATCCGGGTGAATTAAAAGACGTTCGATTTCATCATCAGAAAGCTGCGCTGTGGATTCCAGTTTTGCCTTGTTTACATTTTCTCCATAGAAAAATTCTTCGTTCTGATCTGCAGCGCGGAGAAAATGAAGCACGGAGGATACGCAAAATACCTTGTCAAATGCGCGTTGCTCTTCGAAGATCCTGCGCAGTTCGTGGTAGGATTCCAGACGGAACGGGTTGAGGGCGAGAAGTTTGCGATGCTCGTCCACTGCGTTGGCATAGTATAGGCCGGTAGATCCATAAAGTGAAGCCAGCGATACATGTGCTTCGGTATTGTTGGGAGAAAGGTTGATCGCTTTTTTGTACTCGATGATCGCCTTGTCAAGATTGTTCAGTTGCTGAGCGTACAGGGACCCCATCTTCATGTGCAAAGGCAATGCTTCGGTGGCATTTTCAGGCGGCAGCATCTGGATGAAGAGTTGGTAGGACTCAACAAGCTCTGGCCATTTTTCCAGACGTTCAAAGAGTTCACCAAGCTTCTGAATGATTTTTGTGTTTTCAGGCTGCATTTTCTGCAGCTCTCTGTAAGCATGCATCGCACCGTCGGTATCACCCATGCCTGTCTCGAGCATTTTCGCCTTTTCCATAAGGTAATCCATACGGTTGTCCGGGTCTGTCCTGGACAGGTTCTCGAGCATGGTGATGGCTTCAGCCCACTGTTGCCGGGCTGTATAAATCATCTTCAGCCGTAACAATGCATCGATGTTTCCTGGCTGCAGCTCCACGGTCTTTGTGAGGTGATCTATGGCCTTGTCCAAGTTGGGCTTCTTCTCCTGATAAATGATCCCAAGTCGCTGGTGAGCGATGGCGAGCTGCTCGGGATCGTTGGAGAGTTCGATTATTCTGTTGGTCAACTGCATGGATTCATCCCAGGACTCGGTCTGGAAGGTGATCTGTGCCAATGCAGACAATGCCTGGACATGGGACGGATTAATCTTGAGGACCTCCCGGTAGTTGTCCGAAGCATCGCTCAGGGAATTCAAATGCTGGCTCTGCAGTTTTCCTAGCTTCATGTGAAGATCGATGCGCAAGCGGCTGTCATCCGTAACGCCGAGGCGATTTCTATACAGGACAGCAAGTCGTTCGTGATCCTGCTGTTCTGAGAGAAGGGACTCGAGCTGGCTAAAGGCCTGAGTCTCCTTGGGATCTCGTTCCAGCACCTTGAAGAAACACTCGATGGCCTTGGCCGGTTCGGAGAACTTGTCTCTGTACAATTGGGCTGCCTGCAACAGAGTGTGGATTGCCTGCACGGGATCTCGAGTCACCTGACCTTCCCTTTCAAGAAGACTGATGACACCTTTGGGGTTGTCGGTCGCTTGATAGAGACTCTTGAGAGCCTTGATGGCTGGAAGGTAATCCGGATTTATTTGAAGCGCCTGGCTGTAGTAGTGTATGGCAACCTCAGGTTGATCCAGATAGTTCTGGGCAATATCCGCTATGCGCATGCACAGGTCTAGGGCTTCGTCACGAATGTTGGACTGAGATAATTCCCTTTCGTAAAGAACCTTCAGCCCGTCCCATGTCCCGAATTTTTGATACAGCATATAAAGAGCGTGTGTAGCTTCAGAATGCTTTGGATCCAGTTCAAGGATGCGCAGGTAATTTTCAGCCGCATTTTGAGGCGGCTGCAGCCTGTTTTGTTTTATGTCAGCAATCTGGCCATGAAGTGCAATTTTCAGCTGATCGTCTGTTGTACGCTGGGCCATGGCCTCGTACACCTTCATCAGTGAAGGATAGTTTCTTTGCGCCAGGTAAATTCTCTCCAGGGCCTCCATGGAAGCCAGATGATCCGGCTCTATGGAAAGAATCTTTTCATAGGTATCTGCTGCCTGGACCAGATCATTGACCTCGTTGGCGTGTATCTCTGCCATCCTGAAAAGAATCTGGATCTGTCTGGCCGGGTTGGTGGTGGCTGAAAGCTCACGTTCGTAAACAGAGAGCACTTCCCTCCATTCCTTGCGCGCGGTGTACAGTCGGATGAGAGCGTTGAGGCTCAATGCGTGATCGTTGAGCAATTGGAGAATATACTGGTGTGTCTCTATGGCTTTCTCCGGCCTCTGCAACTGATACTCCCATATCTCCGCCACCCTGAACAAGGCGATGGTTTTCTGATTTGGATCCTCAATTGCAGTGGCCTCCTTTTCGAGTATTTCAATGAGATTTGCCCAGTCTCGCTGGCTGGAATAGATCCTGCCAAGAGCTTTCAGCGCAGGAAAGTTGCCAGGTTGAATTTCCAAGACCTGTTGATAGGCGGCAATGGCATCATCCAGTCGAACGAGTTTTTCCTCGTAAAGCTCACCGATTTTATACAGCAGGCTTATCTTCTGTGACTCATTTCGGGATATCTCCATCTCCTGCCTGTACATGGTTATAAGCTCATCCCAAAGGCCCTTTATGAAGTACAGCCTGCCGAGATTCTGCAGGGCGGGCAGATAGGCCGGCGAGAGAGTCAGAACCTGCTTGTACGTCTCGATAGCCTTGTCCTTGTCGTTGAGCTTCTCTTCGTAAATCTCTCCACTTCTGTGTAGCAGGGAGATGACCTGCTTCTGGTCGTTGACAATCTGGGATTCCATCTCGTTGATGCGTATTATCTCTTCCCACTTGTCAGCCCGCACATAGAGCTTTCCCAATGTTCTTATGGCCGGCAGGTAGTTGGGGGCCAACTCCAGGATGCGTTGATAGCTTGCGATTGCCTTATCTACGTTGTTGAGTTTTTCTTCCCAGAGGGACCCGACCTTGTCCAGGAGGAATATTTTTTGATCGTGGTCCGATGTAACAGAAAGCTCATTTTCATACATTTCAATGAGCGATTCCCAGCGCTTGTATTTCGAATACAGTCTTCCAAGGGCCTTGAGGGCTGGCAGGAAGCCAGGGTTGAGCTTGACACATTGTTCGTATTTTTTTATGGCATCTTCGTCCCGGCTTAGACGCTCTTCCAGTATCTCAGCGAGCTTGTACAACTTTGTCGAACGTTGCTTGGGGTCTTGAGTTTCGCGAATCTCGATTTCATACATCTTTACCAGGTCGTCCCACTGGCCCTTGCGATAGAAAAGCTTGCCCAAGGCCTGTAGCGCTGGCATGTAGTTGGGATTAAGATCCACCACCTTGCCGTAGCAAGGGATTGCCTTGTCTTCATTGAACAGCTTCTCCTCCCAGATGTTTCCCAGCTTGAAATAAAGAGATACCAGCTCCTGACGATCTGCAATTATCTGAACTTGTCTTTCATAGACATCCACCAGTTCCTGCCACTGCATGAGACCCTCGTAGAGTTGAGCCATCTCGTTGAGGATCATGTGATCGTTTGGACTCAATCCCAGAGCGCGTTTCAAAGCTTCCAGTGCGTGTTCACTGTCATTCAACTGCTCTCGGAATATTCGAGCAGCTTGGTAATAGAGATTTGCAACCAGTGATGGTTCAGAGTTTACCTGTGCTTCTGTAAACAAGGTTTGAATGAGGTCGTCCCACCGTTTGGTCTTTTCATGGATTGTCCTGATTGCACGCAAGGCCAATCTGTTTTCCGGTTGAAGTTGGAGCACTCTCTTGTAGAGATCCAGAGCCTGCCCATCATCATCGAAATGAAGTTGAAGTAACCTGGCAGAAGACAGGAGGAGTTCGACGATGGTCTCAGGGGCCTTTGTCAAAGTCAGAAGTTTTGCACGTATCTCAAGTACCCACCGCCAATCGGACGTGGTGATGGCCAAGCGCTCCATCTGCTTCAGTAACTCCACGTTGTTTGGTGCAAACTGCAGAGCTGATTCGTATGTGGCGCGAGCCTCTGCCTGCTTTCCCAGCTTCTCTTCGAGTATCAGACCCTTGGTGTGTAGCAGGTGAGCCTTGATTTCAGGATCGTCCGTGGCTTCCAGCTCGGAGTCGATTATCTGCAGCGAGACGTTCCAGTTTCCCACCTGCGATGCCAACCTGCGGGCTGACCTGATGTTGGGGATCAATCCAGGGTGAAGCTGGAAGGCGTGGTTGTATGATTGCCAGGCGTTTCTGGGTTGGGCCAGCTTCTCCTCCCATATCCTTCCTGACTCGTAATGCAAGGCCGCTGCAGCAGGGACTTCGCCCATGGCTGCCAACTCCCTGTTGTATTCAGCCAACAGAGCTTGCCATGTTGGAGCCCGTTGAGGATCGAATGGTGCTGGTTGAGATCCGGGGCCTCCTGCCATGGGCAGTGCCTTGTCAAAAGGGTCTGCCCCATCAAGCAAAGTTACATTCAGAGAAGAGGGCTCTTGGCCGGGTTCCTGTTGGGGTTCGGGATCGGACTGTGGCTGGGCCTGTTGTTGTGGCTCTTTGCCGGACTCCTGTTGGGGCTCGGGCTGTGGCTGGGCCTGTTGTTGTGGCTCTTTGCTGGACTCCTGTTGGGGCTCGGGTTCGGGCTGTGGCTGGACTTGCTCTTGTGGCTCTTGACCTGACTCCTGTTGGGGCTCGGACTCAGACTGTGGTTGAGCCTGCGCCTCTGTATCCACTTGTTCAGCCTGACCCGGCTCCGAGGTGAAAAAAGCATCTTCCACCGAGGCTGTTTGATCCTGATTGTTCTGCTCTTCCGCCGCAGGGTCCTGATTCTGGGAAATCTTATCGTCGGCACCCATGGAGATACCCTCCGTAATGCCCATGTGTAAGTAACTGTTGAATATAACACTAAATAATACTGCATACCACAGTGGGACATGATGCGTCTAGTGTGTTTTGGATCGAGCATACCGCGCTGTCAGCAAGACCGCATAGTATATGATCTAGCGAGAGGAACGTAGAGGACGATACCCCATAAAATTGGGCGTACAGGAGCGTTGGAAGGCACTTT